>JBOHVS010000295.1:0-19816 GCA_050735975.1 Binatia bacterium
TAGAGGGCTAGGTGGCTTGTCCCAAAGCTCGGGATCGCCTTACTAGAGTTTTTTTCTCTCCTGCTTGGCTCTTTCCCCGATCTCAAAGTGTTTGCCCTGCAGCGCGAGTTCCGCTTCTTCGCGATTGCGCTCTGACCAATAGCCCAGCTCGTAACCGTACCAGGGCGCTTTTAAATGAAGCGGCGGCAACTCCAGGCGTTTCCAGAGATCGAGAGCTTTCTCCATAAATTCCCGCTTCGGTAATGAAGTCGGCTTATAAGTCCACGGTCGCGTGGCATCGATACAGAGGACGCTGCATCGTCCCGTTTTCAATAACGCCGAACGGGCTCCGCCGAAATCCTCCGAGGGCACGATCGAAGGATCCAGACCCATCATTCCACCGTCCAGGATGCGAACATCGCGATGGGGCTGCATGTGAAAGCTCAGCGCCCAATTGACGGAATCCGGATCGCGCGCGTCGATATCATCATCGACCACCACCAGGACCTTTCCCGCGTCCGCCCCCAACCGTAAGGCGCCGATGATCTTATCGAAGTCCCCATCGGAGCGCTTCTTGATCTTCACGACCAGATACCCCCAGCTGCCGCTGCTCTCATGCATGGCGACATCGATCACGTTGTCGACTCCCGCCACGAGCAAGCGCTTGCGCGCGATTCCCTCCGCCGCGACGCCGCGAATTTTGCTGCTTTCGCTGGGCGGAAACTGGCTGAGAAAACCAACGTAGACCGGATTCTGCCGCATCGTAATGCAACTGACGTTGACGAAGAAACCGAGTCCTTCGTGCGCCATGTAGCCGGGAAACTCGCCGAATGGTCCCTCCCACTCGCTCTCATCGGTGGGGATAATCCCTTCGATGACGATTTCGGCTTGCGCCGGAACCATAAGATCGACGGTCTTACATCGAACCAGCTCGACCGGCTCGCCGGAAATCCCTCCGGCGACGCCGTACTCGCTCAGCTCGGGCGCAATGCGCGCAACAGCAGCGTAAGAAAGATTGGGCGGGACGCCGATCACGCACGCGACCGACAGCGGCCTCTTGAGATTCCGGCACTTGTTCCAATGCGCGCGCAGTCCGGAGAAATTGCCCGCATAGCAGCCCATGCGGTCCGTTGCTTTGATCTGCCCGCGGTAGTTGCCCATATTGTACTGGCCTGTCTCGGGATCACACGTCACGAAATGCGATGACGTCGTGTACGGACCGTTATCGAACCCGGGGGTCGAAATGGGCACCGGAAGCATATTCAGTCCCGTCTGTCTCAGTTCATCGCCTTGGATGACTCGCTCGTGACACGGACCGGAAGCGACTTCCACCGGCTCGATCGGGTTTGATTGCGCGCGAGTCCACTTGTCGTAGATCTCATCTTTCCTGCACTGCATACCGAGGGCGTAGATATCGAGATTTCCCGCATAACAGGCGATCGCCACCGGGATCTCGAAGCTCCGGCCTTTGATATCCACGACCTTTTCAAATAGAAAAGCCCGTCGATCCGCTTCGGGAAGTCCGCGGTATTGCAGCCGCACAAGCGGATGCATTTCCGTGTCCTTGTTGATCGGCTGCTTGATGCGGACGAGCTTGCCCGCCGCTTCGAGCGCATTCAAATATTCACGAACATCCTTGTAATAGGCCATGCTTCCACCCAGAGATCAGAAGTCAAAGGTCAGAAGTCAGAAACCAAGACCTAACACCCAACACCCAAGACCCCTTCGCGCTTTGCCCTTAGCTCCTTGTTCCCTGCCCCATGCTCCCTGCGCTACGCCCTTTGTGCATAGCGTATCTAATGCATCACCCCGTTCGCTTTAAGCGCGGCCCCGTACCGACCCGGAATTTCCGGATCTTCGTCCTCGTAAGGGATCATCCATCCCCCCTGCTTTACTCCCCTAAATACGTCATCATCAGTTTCTTGATGAGACACTTTGAATCCGAGCGGAAACAGCCGGCTGCCGTAGCGGACCGCCAAATGGCGCGCCGGTTCCTTGCCGGCGTTAAAATGCTGATGAAACCAGTCCCCCGGCGGGCAATAGATGCTGCCTTCACCCCATTTGATCTCGATGACTTTATCCTCGTGGCCGTTTTTATAGGGATGGATTCCCCATTGCTTGTGCCAAAGGAGAACGTACCCTACGGATTGCAATCCGACGATGATAGCCCCGGGGCCATGATGGTGCGCTTTATGATACTTGCCGACCGGCCACTCGCCCAAATGGCCGACGAGCGCGTTTCCCGACATTTCAAACTGGCTCAGACGCAAGCCGGCGCCTTTCACTTCAAGATTTTCCAATAACGCGTTTTTGACATCCGAAATAAAATTGGTTTCCCAAATATTGATCAGCCCGCTCACGTAGCGCTTCTTACCGACATTGAAATAATCCTCCTCGCCGTAGAAGCGGTCTTTGAAGCTGTACGGACAATTAAAAACGAAGTTCGGGTCCCGGTAAATGTCGAAAGCCAACGGCGCGTTGGTGACGGCTAAAAATTTTACCGGCTCGCGAGAGCCGTTGACCAACCTGTGCGACGCGTTCATCGGCGGCGCGAACAGACTCCACTTTCCCCATTCAAACATCTGTTTATGGCCGTGGTCATCCCAGACCTCAGTGGCCCCTTGGCCGTTTAAAATGCAAACGACTTCTTCATAAAGATGGCGTTCGGGCTTCAATGCATCTCCCGGCGGAATCTCGCCAATGTAAGCGGCGGTGATGCCTTGCATACCGTGGAGGTGAACGAAGGCCGCCTTTCCACCCGTGCGGCTGTAAGGCGCGACCTCGAGATTGCGGATGTCCTGCATGCCGTGTCCGACATGAATGGGAAGATCTTGGCTTCTCATCCAGCGGACGTAGCCGGTTTTTTCGTTAATCGGTGCAATGTTCATGATCTATTCTCTCCTTCTGAAGAGTATCGAAGCTGCGGGAATCTCAACTTGAAGCCTATTGTCCGGCGGGCGTGAGCCAATACTCGGGATTGCTCCCAAAGATGCTCGCCCCTCGCGCCTTTGTTTTTCGCTCGCTTCTGATGTCTGACCTTTGATCTCTGACGTCTGACTTCTGAGTTCTAGAGGAGGTGTTTTTCGACGGCCCGGATGCGCTCGATCAAACGCGCAAGATGGAACGGCTTAGGCATATACTCGTTGGCGCCGAGCTCGAGAACCTTGTTCCGATCCCTCTCCGATGCCCCGGCGGATACGACGATCACATAGGGGGTTCTTTGTCCGGCGCTTTCGCGCAACTGCTTCAGAACCGTGAAACCATCCAAGCGAGGCAACATAAGATCCAAGAGTACGAGATGGATCTCCTCGCTCGCGATGATCTCCAGGGCCCTTTCGCCATCGGTCGCCGTGCGGACATGATAGCCTAATCGTATGAAGTACAGACTCAGCATTTCGCACAAAGAGTTATGATCCTCGACAATTAGGATGGTGAGCTGCTTAGTCGGGCCTTTGGTCTCCTCGCTAGTCGAGCGCTCACGCGACCGAGATGGAAACGGGAGCACATGACCTCGCGCCCCGTCTCCGCTAGCACTTTGCGGGGCCACAATTTCCTCCGGTTTTTCGGTCGTTCTCGGTTCGCATGGCGTTGGTCTGGTGTTCTCGCTTGGAAACCCGAAGACTTAGAACTCCCGCCCCGCCCTTCCCACCAGTTGGAGTCCATCGTGTTCACGACGATTGCCGCTTTTCCAGACCTCTTCAGGTCTTTCCTCTTTATTGCCTCCCATGCCTATATTATAAGCCTCACAGGGAAAATCGGCCAGCCACACGATCGCCAACCTGCGGCGCTATCGGGACCCGAGAAAACCGGGGAACGGACGTAACGCCTCGTTGTGCTGACGACGGCAAATCCGTTCGACGAGCCCAAAGCTCCCCGAATTCGACGTGTTCCACGCCCATCGCTAGTCTCATCCTCCCCATCGGCACTGCTAATCACGAATGGCGAGCGCGCCGCCATCCACAGGCAGATCAACCGCGTAGATGAAATCCGACTCATCCGATGCGAGGAAAACCGCAGCCTTGGCGATATCCATCGGCACCCCACGGCGTCCGGCAAGGTTTTTAACGAAGCGGTTCTCGGGAACCTCCTCCTGGCCGACCGGCGAGCCGATTCGGTTCGGGGAAATGGAATTCACACGGATTCCCTCCGGGGCAAGCTGAACCGCGATCGAACGGGTGAGATTGAGAACACCAGCCTTCGCCGTTGTATAGGCGGTCGCCTCTTTACGCCCCCAATGGCCCGACGTTGAAGCGATGTTGATGATCTTCCCCCTTCGCCGCTGATCGATCATCGCCTTCGCGGCGGAGCGCGTACAGTACCAGACGCTTCTGAGGCAAACATTCATTGTTCGGTCCCACTCTTCTTCGGTAATATCGAATAAGGTTTTGTGGTCCGTCCACGCCGCGTTGTTAACCAGAATGTCTATGCCACCAAACTCTTTCACAACGGTCTGTACCATCTTCTCGACGGAAGATGGCGAGGCAACGTCACAAACGATCGATATTGCTTTTCCTGGGCTCGCTGGATTGATCTCGGATGCCACCCGGTTGGCTCTCCCCTGGTCGAGATCGACAACCGCAACCTTCGCGCCCTCGTGAGCAAAGAGCTTAGCAATATCTTCGCCGATATTGCGCCCTGCTCCCGTAACAATCGCTACTTGATCTTTGAGTCTCATGACTTCCTCCAAACTGGTTTCTTGTGGTGCATAGCAGAAGGAAGCACAAAGTTCCAGCCGACGTCACCATGCTGCCATTAGCAAGGAGCAAAGAGCATGGAGCCGGAGGGAGCAGATTGATTACGGATTTCAGATTGCGAGTTTCGAATTAGGGCAGCCTTTTTCAACGGTCTGCTAAAGACTGACTTTTTCGGCGTATAGATCCTTCAGGAACTTGCCACTTCTAAGCTCTTCCAAAAACCGTTGATCGATCAGATCAGCGGGCTTAATGCCCTTCGTTCGCCTCTCGACCTCCGCCGCCGCATCGACCAGCGCCTGGATGGCTTCCGTGTTCAGATCCGGCAGTGGTCGTAGTTGCGACACCAAGGAGTCGTACATCGCTTCTACCGAGCCTGCCTGATTGGTCGGGAAATATTTCTTGATGATTCCGAGACTTTCTTCACGACGCGTAAGAAAATGGTGAGTCGCAACCGCGTAGGCTTTCAAAAAGCGGCGCACGGTCTCTTCCTCGCGTTTGATGAATGAGCGGGTGGTGACGATGAGATCGGAAACAACAGGCACGGCTTTGACGTCCAGGATTTTGATCCCTAGTTTCTTTGCCTCCGCAGCCACCTGGGGCGTCAGCGGAGCCCCCTGAACGAGATCCTTGGAAAGGGCCATCGCTCTGGTCGGCGATACTCCTGCGGCTACGACCTGTACATCCTTGACTGGATCCAAGCCGGCTCGACGCAAAATGACGCGGGCAATCAGATCGGACCGGGAGCCGAGAGCGGACACGCCAACTTTTTTGCCCTTCAGATCCTTGACGCTCGATATCGAAGAACTTACCCCCATACCGTAATGTGCGATACTGATGTGCGAACCGATTAACACCAGATCTCCGCCGCTAGCGATCGGTTGAAGAATGGCAAGAGGACTGCCGAAGCCGATAAGCAGATCCACCCCGAGCAAAGACTGCACTCCGGCGGAAAACGTGTCTCGGATCGGGATTTCTTCGACCTCGACTTCATATTTCTTAAAGATGCCCGCGTCAACCCCGATATAGGAGACGGCGGTCCCGACCTGCCAGCCGGCATAAGCGAGTCGGACCTTTTTTGGCTTTTCACCGGCCGCTGAGTCTCGCGGGGCGAACATTAGCGCGAGGAGCGCGAAAAACACGAGCAGGCCGCTGTTTCGAACCGCGAGTTGTCTCGTCTCCATTGATAATCCTTATATGATAATCCTTATAACCCACATTTACCTTCTGTCCAAGAGGCGGGTATGGCTTGAGAGTTGATGGAGCATGCCCGTATTGCTATGTTCACGGAAACAGCCAAAGGAGGCTCGACAATGAAGTTTCTCCACACGATGATTCGCGTAAACAACCTTGACGAGTCGATCAAGTTTTATTGTGACGTATTGGGAATGAAGCTCCTCCGAAAGAAAGACTATCCTTCGGGCCGCTTTACCTTGGCTTTTGTTGGCTATGGAGACGAGTCCGAAAACACCGTAGTGGAGCTAACCCACAACTGGGACACCGATCAGTATGATCTCGGCAATGCCTTCGGCCATCTTGCTTTGGGAGTGGAAGGTATCTACGACACCTGCGATATTCTTCGCAGCAGGGGGGCTAAGATCGTGCGCGAACCTGGTCCCATGAAGCATGGCGGAACGGAGATCGCTTTCATTGAAGATCCTAACGGTTATAAGATCGAGCTGATCGATCTCGCGCGGCGTCACCAGACTGCCTAAGTTTCATTCGCGAACCGGATACGCTTCTTCGCACCTCGTGATTTGCAAGGTCCGGACATTTCATCTAGGATAGGTCTGCTCACACGCCAGTTTCAATACCGCACATCTCAGGAGGACCAGACTCATGGCGACAATGATTACCAACGAGTGTATCAACTGCGGCGCGTGCGAACCCGAGTGCCCGAACAACGCGATCTCTCAAGGTGACCCCGTTTACGTCATCGATCCGAAGCTGTGTACGGAATGCGTCGGTTTCCATGACTATGAGGCTTGCGCGGCCGTCTGTCCCGTCGATTGCTGTGTCACCGACCCAAACAATATCGAAACCGAAGAAGCTTTAATCGCTCGCGCCCGCGCGCTCCACCCCGAAACCCAATTCGATGATAACTTTGATTCACGCTTCCGAAAGGGCGAGGGTAAGGGAGCTCCGGCACCCGGCAAGGAAGTCCCCGGGAAAGCGGTCGACGCTCGCGGCAACAACCCGGCCAAACCGGCAACGGGCGTTCCGGCGTCTCCGCCGGAGACAACGCCGCATGCGGAATCTTCAGTCAGTTTTGTCGAGCTCCCGGACGTCGATTCGTGGGAAATTCCGATGCGCTGCTTTAAATGCAACGGGGCTCACGTCGAGTCCGTCAGATCGTTTCTGATTGGCAACGTCCTCTTCTGCCCGCACTGCCACAAATCGATGGTGGTGCGAGACAATCTCAACTTCCACGTCCGTTCGCTGTTGAAAGAATCTTATGACCAGTGGCAGAGAGAACAGTCAGAGTTTCAAAGGCGTCGGGAAAAGGAATTGGCGGAGTTCGTCGAAAGACGCGCTAAAGAAGCTGAGGCTTTCGAAACGCATCAGCAACGCGAGCTGCAAAAAATACGACATCAACTGAATACGATCGGCGAGACCTACGACGCTCCAGGAAGACCCATCAAAAAGGGATCGCGCTTCGGATGGGGTTAGCGGCTACACCACATGTTCTACGCCTGGCTTCATCTGATCGCACTCATCGTTTTCCTGGGGGCCATTATCGGTCTCTCGTTTGTCCTGCTGCCCTCGATTTCCGCCATCGAGCGTCATGAAGCGAAACTGCAGCTCCTCACCCGCGGCTTAAAACTGTACAATCCCCTGCAAGTGGGCGCGCTTGGGATTTTGATCTTCACCGGTGCATTTCAGCTAACAGAACTGAAAGCGGTCTATCGAGAGCTGTTCGTCCAACAAATCGGTTACAATCTGGGAGTCAAACTGCTGTTCGCCTTTTTCCTGGTCATTTTTAGCGTCTATCAGTCCATGGGGATCGGTCATCGTTTCGTGAGACGACAGGAGAGCGGGGAAGCTGCGACTCCGCAGCAGCTCGAGTCGGTTCTCCATCGCTTGAACGGCGCTAATGCGTGCATCCTAATTCTCGCTGTGATTACCTTGTGGCTCGGACTTCAGCTACGGTCCTAGCCCAGGCTTAGCCGGATGCAACCGACTGCACAAACAAAAAGGGGAGGCCCTTGCCTCCCCTCCGATTTGTTAACCGCTGCCTACGAATCGCCGAAAGATCTACCTTTTGGTTAAAGTCTCGCCCTCCGGCTGGGGTCGCCCCGTCATGTTCGAACTGGCTGGTGACGTAGAAGCAGCTCCGGCGGGGGCAGAGGTGATTCCTTCGCGATATATCAGGACTTCAACTCTGCGGTTTTTTGCTCTGTCTTTCGCGTTTTTGTTCTCGACCGCGGGCGAATCCTCTCCGTACGAAACAGTGACAACCCGTAACGGATCCACTTTTTTCTGGGCGATCAGATAACGCGCGACGCCTTCGGCTCTCCTGCGACCCAGTTCATAATTGTAATCTTCCGACCCTACATTGTCGGTGTGTCCAGCAACCAGGAAAATCGTTCCCTCCATACCCGCTGGATCCCCTTTGAGATCGCTCAGAAAGCCGTCAATTTCCTTCTTGGCCTCAGCGGGCAGGTTTGCCGAATTGAACGCGAAGTTGGCCCCTTCCCGAAGATCGATAACGAATTTCCGTTCGAGCCGGAGATTAGCCAGTCCGCTCAAGGCCTTTTCTGCCTTGGCATCGACCTGGCCTAATCTGCCTTCAAATTGCCCGAGCTTACCTTCAACGCCACTAATCCGGCCGCCAAGACTTCCAATCTGGCTTTCAGACTGATTCAGACGCGTCTCTCCTTGCGCCACCCGAGCCGATACGGGGTCCATCTGCTCCTTGACCCAGTTGCGTGTAGCTACGCAGCCCGGCAACGCGATTAAAGCCACGGCAACCAGACCCCAGCTGGTTACCGAATAGCCAACCTTCAGATACTTCATAGAACTCCTCCTTTTTTGTCCCTGCCGATGTACTTTACCCCAAGTCAAAAAATAATTCACTATTGTTTTTTAAACAGTTAGACGACCTTAAAATCTCAATAGCTTGAAATATACTATCAAAAGATATGCCATAACCCCATAAAAGACAATCCCATGAAATATGCAATGTTTAGCATAGGTCCATTTTTGTTGTTGTTAGTTCAAATGTATGACTTTCCATACACTAAACCGAACGGTTTTCCCAACACGGCCGGCTTTCACACAAACGCAGATTCCTCTTTTACGGAGAGGGAGCTGGAGCTCCACGGCTCCAGTCGCTAACCTCGCGGCTGTCTCATCGATTTACGCAGAAGGACCAAAGCCCTGCCCGGATACATTGAGCCGAGCACCGGATTCAGGCCTGAGCCAAGATCGAAAACCACTTGATATGAGCGCAGACAAATCACGGCGCGAGAAAGGCTTCTCGAGAACCGCTGCCGCATAATTTCGGCGTTCCGCATCCAACCGTGTATAATACCTCTCCACTTCGCCGCTCATATAAATGGTTCGAGCCAGCGGATCAATATTCCGGATCTGCTTCATCATCTCAAACCCATCTTGGAAAGGCATTTCAATGTCCGTCAAAACGAGTTCCGGCCGATATACCAGGAAGCTGAAATAACCGAACAAACCGTTCCTAGCGGTGTACGGCTCGTGGCGTTCAGCCGTAAGAATACTCCGCATCATTCGCAGCGACGATTCATCATCATCGACAACCAGAATTTTCATGATGCAGCCTCCCTAGCAGATTACTGAAAAATGCTATTTGCAGGCTGCTCAAAAAGATCTCAGAGGCGAGGCGCGCGACAAATCGATCCTTCGGCTCCGCTCAGGACAGGCACCCCACCACCCGTGAAACTCAGAGCCGTAGGATGGGTGGAGCGAAGCGATACCCATCGGCTGGTTGGAGCGAGGCGATTGAGCGCACCCTTCGACAATGCTCAGGGCAATCGGCATATGAGTCTTTTTCAGCAGCCTGCTAGATATTCGACAAGACGTGTCTCTAGTTCGGCCAAGCCTGAGCAAACACTGTACCAGCTCAGCGGATTAGCTAAGTCTTTGACTTCGCTCAGGGTCGTTACGCTCGAGGCGCTAGACCGGCCCGGGACTATGCAGGACATTCCCTGCATCCCGACAAAGATTAATGCCAAAGGGATGTAGCGTGCTGAGTCTTACGAACAGAACTGGATCGTGGAATGGAATGACGTTCTTTTTCAGTTGTCTCCGGGACCAAAATCTGCGGCCTTCGACTTTTTGAAGCTCTCTACGCTAAGATCGTGCTTTTTCAGCAGGTCATACAGGTCAGCCCTGTATTTACCGGCAAGTTTCGCAGCCTGAGTAACGTTGCCCTCGGTGATCGACAGGACTTGCACTAAGTAGTCCTTCTCGAACGCATCGCGAGCGTCTTTGAGCGGTTTTAGCGCTTCATCCCCGTTCAGGTACTTCTGGTGTGACAAGCCTTTCGTGGCCTCCGCGCCGGCTGATTTCGCCTGAAGAACACAGTTCTCCGTAATAAGATCCTTTTGCGTCATCGCCACCGCATACTCGATCGCGTTCTCCAATTCCCGCACGTTTCCCGGCCAGTCGTGGAGCATCATCATTTTCAGAACTTCAGGCGTTATGCCTCTAACGTCCTTCTTCATCTGCTGGCTGAATTTCTTAAGGAATTGATCGACCAATGGAACGATATCTTCTTTTCGCTCTCTCAACGGGGGCAATTGAATGGGAATAACGTGAATGCGATAAAACAAATCATCTCTAAACAGCCCCTTCTGCACGAGTTCCTGCAGATCTTTGTTGGTCGCAACAATCACGCGCACATCCACTTCAACCGGCGAGTCCCCTCCCACCGGATAAAACTGCCGCTCTTGCAAAGCCCGCAGCAGCTTTGACTGAGTCGCCGGCGGCATATCGCCGATCTCATCGAGAAACAACGTCCCTCCATGCGCCTGGGTGAAAAGCCCTTTCGTGCTTCTCAGAGCGCCGGTGAACGCCCCTTTTTCATGACCGAAGAGCTCGCTTTCCAGAAGAGTTTCCGGTAATGCCGCGCAGTTTAGCGCCACGAACGGCTGGTCTCTTCTGTCGCTGGCGAAGTGGATCGCTTTGGCGATAAGTTCCTTTCCGGTTCCGCTCTCGCCGTGAATGTACACGGTCGAGTCGAGTTTGGCGATCCGGGCCACGACATCGAGGACCGACCGCATTTTGCCGCTTCGCGCAATGATGTTGTCGAAATCATATTTCTCTTCCAAAAGTCCCTTGAGCCGTTTGACTTCGGAGTTCAACCGGCGATGTTCCAGCGCTCTCTCGATTTGTAGCAACAGATCGCGCGGCTCAAACGGCTTGGTCAGGTAGCTGTAGGCGCCCTTGCGCATGGCTTCCACCGCGCTCTCGATGCTTCCGTGCGCCGTCAAAATGATCGCGGGCAACTCGGGGTTGATGGCATGTACTTCTTGCATTAAAGAAATACCATCTTGACCGGAGAGCATAAGGTCCAGAAGACAGAGATCCAGCGCTTGTCCTTTGACGGCCTGAATCGCCTCCTGTTCGGTGACAGCGGCCGTCACGTTGTAGTTGGCGGATTCGAGCCTCATCTTCACGACTTCGATCAGGTTCTTATCATCATCCACGACCAAGATCTTTCCTAGCGACATGGCTAATCTTACCTCGCTCTATCCCGTTTCTTTTCTTCAATCTCGAGGTCAACCTGCTTCAACTTTTCCACGCCATCCAACACCCCTACCCAGATTTTGGCCTGTTCGACCAAAGCGCTTTCAGGAAAGCTCTTTATGACCCGGTTGAAAAAGTCCATGGCCCGCTTGTTGTCTTTTTTCGGATTTTTTGGATGAGCATAAATCAGCCCCATGTTGAAAACGGCCGTATCGGAAGGCGGCTGATGTTTTGCCAATGTCATAACCCGCTGATTCTCGCGCGCCGACCCTTCAAAATCGCCCTTGGCCAGAAGGTCCTGGGCCTGGAGGAGAACTTCCCACGCCTGCCGGCGCTCTTGCACTTCTTTCGGGACCGGAATTTTGACCGGCTTGGGCAGCTCCTCCGGTTGAGGGGGTTCCGGCGGCTGCACGATTACCGGTGGCGGCGGCGGCTCTTTCCGCAGGTGGCACCCGCAGAGAAGAGTCAGCGGGGCAACACAAAGATAAAAGAGCTTCCCTGCTCTGGATGGTTTTCCGCCCATATCTTACCGCCATGAAATGTGACAATATGCTTTGCAATGGCTAGTCCCAACCCGGTTCCGTTCGCTGCTGCCCCGTTCGACGATCCTTGTCGAAACTTATCGAATATCGTCGCGAGACTTTCCGCCGTGATTCCCGGACCGGTGTCTCTGACGGCTACCTCCACGGTGCCGTTGACCGATCTGGCCGCAACCTTAACCTGACCCGCCTTAGGAGTAAACTTCACGGCGTTACCGAGCAAGTTGCGCAGGACTTGAAGAATGCGCTCGGGGTCCAACTTCACCACCGGGAGCTCATCCGGGATGTCGGTATCCAACTTGATTCCTTTCGCTTCCACCAACGGCGTTATTTCACCTACGGCTTTCTTGATCAAGGGGGCGATGCTGGTTTTTTCGAAGCTATAAGTCATCATCCCCGCTTCCATCTTCGACAGCTCCAATAGAGAGTTCACCAAGCGGATAAGACGATTGCTCTCTTCGGCGAGGATCGACAGTAACTTCCGCTGCTTTTCTGTCGTTTCTCCTCCGACACCATCCAGCAAAAGTCCGGTTCCTTCTTTGATCGAGGTCAGGGGCGTACGAAGTTCGTGAGACATGGACGCGTAGAAATCGGTTTTCATTCTATCCAGCTTGTTTAACTTCTCGCACATTGAATTAAACGCGACCGCCAACTGGCCGATCTCGGGCGGAGAGGATATTACAAGGTCGCTGTTAAAGCGACCCTGCGCTATCTCTTGTGTTTTGTTTTTTAGAATCGAGATTGGCCGGGTAATGCTCCGTGTAATCAAAAAAGAAAGCAGAAGAATGAATCCAAGAAAGATCCCCGAAATCCTTACCGCCTCTCGCTGCGCCAGGGTCCCGGAGTTGGCGAGTCGCCGGATCTTCTGATAGGTTTCTTCCTCTCTTCTTGTTTTCCATTTTTCCAACAACCCCAGAATCTCGTCGGAGATCTTATCCTTTTCCGCCTTGTACCATACGTGGGGATAGCTCTGACCCGCCCTTAAATGAACCACTTCTTTGCCGAAGAGCTCGAGGTAACGCTCGTAATGCCGCCTTACCTCGGCCAAATGCCCTTTCGCCTGCGGGTCCGCCACCGCGAGCGCTTGCTGGAAGTAACGCTCGAAATCCTCCTTGAACCGGATAAATTGTTTGTAGAGCGTTTCGTCTTTGGTAATCGCAAACTTGCGCTCATAGCGAACCTGAGACAACAACGTGTCGCCAAGCTTCTTTTCGTAATCCAAGGCGCGGTTGTCGTACTCTAAAATGGAACGGGTAATCGCGTCGAACTCGCGCAGCTCGATAATGACGTACACGCTTACCGCAATGACAAATACGAATACGACGAGATAACCAAGAACGAGGCGGGAAAAAAGGCTTAGCCGCATTCGTGATATCTCCCGTGCATTGAGCCGGCCACCTACCCCGCCTTGCGCTCGTAAGGACGGCCTTCGGACAACTCGTTTAGGTTTGTATACGGGGAAAGGAGCTTTTGGCCAAACTGTTCGAGTCGTTTTTCCGCGCTCCCGTAACTTGCTTGCGCGTGGCCCAAGTGCTTCCCCACCAAGGCGTAATCATCTTTGAATTTGGCAAAATCACCCTGAAGCTGCGCCAGATATTGGATGATTTCTTTGGCGCGCTCTTCGATTCTCATTCCCTTCAATCCGAGAACGATCGCCTGTAGGTAGGCGTAGAAACTATTCGGTGAGACCGGAATGACCCGTTTGCTAAGAGCATACTGGCTGAGATTCCTGTCCCCCGAGGCATCATCTTTGATGATGCTTTCGTAGTAAACATTCTCCGCCGGTATGTACATGAGCGCAAAATCATAGGTGCCTTCGTCCGGCAGAATATATTTTCCGGCCACCGCGTCGATATGCTTTCTCACGTCGGCGGCGAATTGCCGTTTGGCTCGCGCCTTGTCGTCTTCCGCCGCCGGTTCCAGAGCACGCCTGAAATTTTCGAGCGGGAATTTAGAATCCACGGGGACCAGCAGACTCCCCAATTTGATGACCGCGTCAACCTTCTCGCCGCTTCGAAAAGCATACTGGGTCGAAAAATGACTTGCCGGCAGAATTTGGGCCAGCAAATCCTCCAGGAAGAACTCCCCCCAACCGCCGCGGAGCTTGGGAGAGCGGAAAATTTCCTGCAATGATGCAATGTCCTTGCCCACCTCGTAGATCTGGCGGTTCGCTTCTTCCAGCCCACCCAGACTCTTCTGCACATTCGCGACTACCTGCGCGGCGCTGTCGAGTCGTTCGCCGAGACTTTGCTGGGTTTTCTGCAGAACCTCGGAATTTTCCCTTAGCCGCTCGCTGACATGGCCCAAGACCTGGCCCAGCTGCTGCTGCACGAGCTGAATGTTGTTGTCCAACGCTTGGCCGAACTGGCCGCGCAAATGGTCGATCTGTTGCTGAATAAGCAGCAGCGAAGGGGCTTGATCTTTTTCCTTGAGAAGAGCCGTGAGCCGGCGCATGAGAAGCCAACCGAGCCCGCCAAGGCCGGAGAACAGCAGTACAAAGATCAATATGAGAGCTCGAGTTTCCACGACTGAAATTCGGAGACGGTGAAATAGCTACAGAAGTCTCAGCGCGTACTCGAGAATCTCGCTTAGCTTGCGGATCTGAGTCGCCCTAATGGATCGCTCTTCACGAGGCGAGGAAAAATAGCCATCGAGGCTCTTTTTCAGATTCCATTCCAGCAGCTGCACGCATTCTTCCATACTGACCTTCTCGGAACGACGGCGTCTGGCCTGGTGCAGTTGCTCAAGCTGGATAAGCTGACCCATACAGAACGCTAGGATAAAAACGATAGTGACACCTTGTCAAGGCCTAAAATCGGAAATTCTCGGTTCTTGCTGGGTTACGCAATGAATTGCGCCCAGACCCGCGATGACCGCATTGCACCGGACGCCCATGACCCTGCGGTCGGGAAATAGCTCTTGTAAAAGGCCCAACGCTTGGCGATCTTTGGGGTCCTCGAACGTCGGTACAAGAACAAGGCCGTTGGCGATATAGAAGTTCGCGTAGCTCGCCGGCAAACGCAACCCATCATAAAGAACCGGACCAGGAGAAGGGAGCTTTACGATCGAAAGCTTCGCTCCATCTTGATCCCTCGCGCTTTGCAGCCGCTCGTAGTTCTTTTGCAGCGCGGCGTAATTTTCGTCCTTGGGATCGGACGCGATAACGCACGCGACGGTAGTCGCATCGACGAAACGGGCGATGTCATCGATGTGTCCATCGGTATCGTCGCCGGCGATTCCCTCGCCCAACCAAATAATGTGACTCGTCCCCAGCGAATGCTTCAAGAATCGCTCAATCTCAGCTTGGTTCAGAGCAGGGTTGCGGTTCTTGTTAAGAAGGCACTGCTCCGTCGTGAGACACGTTCCCCGCCCATTAACGTCAATAGAGCCGCCTTCCAGTACCAATGCATGTTCAAACGATGGAACCCCAAGCGTGGAGGCAATGACCTTGGCGACGCGGTCGTCCTGGCCATAACCCTTATATTTTCCACCCCAACCATTAAAGATCCAATCGTTGATAGCCAGAGGAGCCTCGGCCACGTCTCTCGTGACGAACGTCGGCCCATAATCCCGCATCCACACATCGACGGTTGGAATCTCGAGAATCGAGACGTTCTCCAGCATTGCGCCAGCGTTCTTCAGCCGCGTCACCGCATCGCGTCGGTTCGCATCGTCGTTAACCAACAGACAAACCTGCTCGTGCGGCGCCAACGCATCGATCATCTCCACCCAGGCACCGCGCACGCGGTCAAGCTCCACCGGCCAGGTCTCCTGATTATGAGGCCAAGAAAGCCACGTGGCTCTGTGGGGCGCCCATTCCGCCGGCATCGAATAGCCCAAGGGACGTGGCGCCGGCTTCTCAGTTACGTTAGTCATTCCATCGAACCGTACGAGGCTCTAGCCCGCATTATCCATCTGTTTTAGCTCAGCGACCTGTCGAGCGCGGCGGGAATGGACTCGCCCGCGAAGGCTGGAACACAGTGTCGCAGCTTCTCCATCGTCCGTGAATGATTAATCAATCAACGCCATTATCCTCGAGAAAACGGGACTGGAGCGCTTCATAGGCATCGATACGCCGATCCCGCAGGAAGGGCCAGCTTTGGCGCGTCTCATCGATCTTCCGAAGATCGCATTCCGCGATCAATATCTCCTCCCGCTCACCACCCGCAGCGGCGATGACTTCGCCGAAAGGCCCGGCGACAAAGGAGTTGCCCCAGAACTTTATCTTGCCCTCCCGGCCGACGCGGTTCACGGACGCAACGAAAACACCGTTCGCCACCGCATGCGATCGCTGGATGAGCTCCCAAGCGCTTCGCTGGTTCAAGGCCATAGCCCGGGGCTCCTTAGGAATCCACCCAATGGCCGTTGGGTAGAAAAGAATCTGGGCTCCTGACAAAGCTGCGAGACGAGCCCCTTCGGGAAACCATTGATCCCAGCAAACCAACGCGCCGACCTTCGCGTAGTGGGTTTGAAAACTCGGAAAGCCAAGGTCTCCGGGAGTGAAGTAGAATTTCTCGTAGTACAGCGGATCGTCCGGAATATGCATTTTGCGATACTTGCCGGCGATCGAACCGCCGGCATCGATGATAACCGCAGTGTTATGATAGATGCCCGCTGAGCGTTTCTCGAAAATTGAGGCGATGATGACGATTCTTTTCTCTCGCGCGAGCCTTCCGAGAACTTCCGTGCTCGGACCAGGGATGGTTTCGGCCAATCGAAAGTTCCGCTGATCTTCGCTCTGGCAAAAATAATGGGAACGAAACAACTCTTGAAGGCAGACAATTTGCGCGCCTTTTCTGGCCGCGAGCTCAATGCGCGGCAAAACCCTTTCAAGGTTCGACTCGGGATCTCTGCCGCAGCTCATCTGAATGAGCCCCAGGGTGACCCGATCTTTCCGCTTCGATCGCCTCGCTGTCATATGTCGGGACGCCCGCTCATTCTGGCCCGGCTTATTCATCGTGTTTCAGATCGAGGAAAGCCGGGACGCTCCTAAACCTGGCGCAATAGCCGCCAGGTTTAGGTTGAGGTTGAGACGCCCATACTCAGCCTCCCAAAATTTCATTCTTTGACGTTGTCCTCTATCAAATTTTGATGGAGTGGTCCACATCTTTCGCGCAGGTTTAGGTTGAGACCCCGCTCCTCAACCTCGGCCTCACTTGAACGTTCCGGGCGCGGGCCTCCATCGTCCTCGAACAATGCGGGCTAGCTATGGGTTCGGCAAAAGTCCAAGATTCGATCACAAACTTTCCGCGTGGTCTGCTCCGCCGGCATGACGTTCCAGAACTCCGAATGCGGCAAGCATTCGCGCAGGTAGTGCGCTCCGGAAGTCGCGTGCGAAGGATCATCGCCCGGAATGATCAGGGCGAGCGCTTTTATCCCCATGAGTTCCTCCGGTTCGGGTCCGGTGGCCGTATCTCGATCAAAGAAAGACCGTGCGCTGGTCGCGATGATTCCGAGATAACGCTCTAAGTCTTGCGCCATAAAGCGTTCGGCAAAATGCGTATCGCGCTCAATGACCGAGGCCCAGGGTCCCGCTTCCGGATCGAGCCAGAAGCTTTTTCCGGCGCGGGCGCGCTCGACGACTCCGGAAAGTCCGTGCTGCCTGGCGAGGCTCCCGTGTCGCCCGAAGCGCTCCAATCCCGCCGCTTTCCAGCGGTAGCCTCCCACCGGCCAGTGAAGCAGCAAGGCGCGCGTCGCTTCGGGATAGTGAACGCCGAACGCTAATGCAACCGAACAGCCCATGCATCCGCCCATGACATAGGCAGAACTGATATCGAGATGGTCGAGCAAAGCTTTGGCCTGGCGGGTGTAAGTTGCCCAGCCGAGCCTCTCCACACGTCCGCCGGATTTTCCGGATTCGCGCCGATCGTAAAGTACAAGCGTGTGCTCTTTCGCCAGCGCCTCCAACGCGTTCATCCCAGTCCAAGCGCTCGCCACCCGCCATTTGTCCATGGTTGCGTCGAACCCACCCGGCGCAAACATCATTATCGGCGAGCCGGATCCGTAAATTTCGTAGTGAACCTCAAGTCCGTCAATCGTAGCAAGGGCCATGACTCTTTCTCCTTTCACAAAACCTAGGCGAATCGGCAAGCACATCCGCTCCCGGCGCTCTCTGCTGGACATCGGTGGACGCGAGACGTAAGATTTACCACGCCCGCTGTGCGGAAAAAAGGCGTGAACCGGTGCGGGCTTGGAAGGTCGGGATCGTGACGAAAAAAAAGCTTGGAGAAAAATTCGAGGAGCTGCTGAGCGTTATGGCCCAATTGCGGGGCGAGAACGGCTGCCCTTGGGACAAAGAGCAAACCCATGCATCGCTTAGGGCCACTTTAATGGAAGAAAGCTACGAACTGCTGGACGCTCTGGATCGGGGAGATCTAACCAGGATTCGTGAAGAGCTTGGAGATTTATTGCACCAAATCGTTTTTCACTGCCAGATCGCGGCGGAAAACGGCGCCTTCACGGCCGATGAAGTCGTAACCGGCCTCAAAGAAAAAATGATCCGCCGCCACCCGCACGTTTTCTCCGGAACGACGATGACGGATTCGGCTGCCGTCTTGAAACAACGGATCGAGCTAAAGACGAGAGAAAAAGGAGATTCATCAAAATCCGCTTTAGGAAACCTTCCCAAGTCGATGCCGGCGCTCGCCCGCACGCAGACGATCACGGAACGGGCTTCGCATGTCGGCTTTGATTGGCCCACGATCGATCCGGTGTGGCAAAAAGTTGAGGAAGAACTGAGCGAACTGAAAACCGCCTGCGCCTCCGGCGAAACGCAGCGCACCCGCGAGGAGTTGGGTGATCTCTTTTTCTCGCTGATAAATCTCGCCCGCTTTCTCGGTGTGCATGCTGAAGACGCGCTGGCCCAAGCCACCGACCGCTTCATCAAACGATTCAGCTACATTGAAAGCAAACTCCGGGAAGGCGGCAGAACCCCAACGATGTCCTCGCTGGACGAGATGGATCGCTTGTGGGAAGAAGCCAAAGAGCTCGAAACTCGGGGAAAAACTCAATCATGAAACGGCAAAATATCGTTTTCCTCGATGCCGCGACTTACGGCGACGTGTCGCTTGAGAGCTTCACAGACCGATGGAACTGCACGATTCACGCAGTTACCCGTCCTGCTGACGTTTGCGGGCGTCTCAACGGACAGGCTGTGGCCGTAACCAACAAGGTTGCTATCGACGAGGTTGTGCTCGGTTCGCCGGCAGCAAGGGATCTGAAACTCATCGCCGTGGCCGCGACCGGCACGGACATCATCGATCGGGCGGCAGCGAAAACTTTCGGCGTAAGAGTTTGTAACGTTCCGGGCTATGCCACTCAATCGGTGGCTCAGTTTACGATCGCGCTTATTTTGGAACTGTCGTCGCGGGTCGGCCGGTATGGAGAAGCCGTCCGTTGCAACGCATGGCAGCGAAGCCCCGTTTTTACTCTACTGGATTATCCGACGGTCGAACTGAGCGGGAGAAAACTCGGCATCATCGGCTATGGCAACATCGGCAGGACCGTAGCTACGATGGCGCGAGGGTGCGGCTTGGAAGTGCTGGTTGCCGCCCGCGTCGGTTCGCGCGATTCGATACCATCAGGTCGCGTAGCGCTCGATAAACTGTTAAATGAATCGGACATCGTCACCCTTCACTGCCCGTTGACAACAGACACTAGAAATCTAATCAACCAAAAGACCTTGTCTCTTATGAAACCAACGGCGTTTCTCGTCAATACGGCGCGAGGTCCGCTCGTCGATGAATTTGCTTTGATAGAGGCATTGCGGGAAAAACGATTGGCCGGCGCAGCGCTGGACGTCATTTCCCGCGAGCCGCCATCCGCGAATCATCCGATCGTCGAAGCCGCCAAAGAGCTGGACAATCTTCTAGTAACCCCTCATAC
>JBOHVS010000296.1:0-8356 GCA_050735975.1 Binatia bacterium
GTAGCCGTGGATCGTCGTCCATCAGATAATACTTGCCGTCGTTAGTCGTGCGCTCAGAAGCCATGCCGGACGCGCCGAGCTTGCCGTCCGCCAGATTGAACAGCGCCGATTTCGAAAGGAGTACATCAAGCTCGTCGCTCATCTTCCGCTCCAGGACATCCGCGCGCTCGTTCAGCGATGTATTCTCCGCCATGGTTTGATCCTCCTAATTGACTCGCCCGACTATCGAGCTTTCTGAAGACTCTACTCCCGCACGGATGCCCGTGCAACTCATAAACTCACAAGAATAAGGAGTCAAATTAAGGCAGCCCGAACGGGTCCAACCTGTCACGGGTCGGACCAGGCTAAGTCTCAGCAATCGATCGCACGAGTGTTTGATGAAAATTGGGAAGTGGTCAGGGGAGGGGATCACCCTGAGTTAGCCCGGGGTTTGCTCGAACTCGACGAGCTGGTCGTGGTCACATGGACTTACGATGCGGCTCCGTGCCATCGCTCCTACGAGCTGCTGGCGCAAGCCTTTGCGTTGAACAAACCGAGGGCCGTTCTACGTAATCGATATTTGCTTTGCCCGACTGGCAAGCAGATTGTAATGATTGTTATGTCTGACCCCACAGTGTTCCACATCATCGACGTATGCGTTCTTTTTCCTCCGTATAGCTATGTTCTTTTCGCGTTACCGGAAGCACCGGAGTTCTTGCGCGGCTTAAAAGGGATCACGAAACAAGAATGCAACAATCCCGACATTTGGTTCGACCTGTAATATTCTGCGATCTAACGATAGCCTTGAGGGCGACGCACGAAAGGCCGCGCGCGCCTCAGGCTTGGCGTTAGGCAAGCGCTGGAACTTTTGCTGAAACGGTGATTCTATGCGGGGTCAATGGATTTCGAACTTATCGGCGAGATTCTGGATATTCAGCCGATTGCGGTTGGCCGAGGCGTGCGCGAGCTTGCCCGACTACGCAGACGCTATGGTAGGGGCCGGTGGAGAAAATTGAAGGGGATTGCCAGGGTCCGCCTCATAGATGGCACAATTCATACTGCTGAGGTACATTGGTATGAAGCTCACGGTATCGGACGGAAGGAACTCAAGATAAAGTTTCCTTTGCTGGATTAGCTATGAAGAAACGAACCAAACAAGAGAGATATTTTGTGGTCTGTATCAACAACAAGAAGTACGAGGCTTCTCTTGAAGTAGGAAAACTCTATCGGGTCATTCCTGACGAAGAAGCAGAATCCCATGGGTATCTGCGCGTGGTTGATGAAAGTGGTGAGGATTATGGATATTCGGCGAACCGCTTCTTTCGCCTCGAAGTGCCCAAGCCGCTTGAGCGAGCCCTACTAAGGGCCTCGTCCTAAAGGTGTCCCCTTGCCTAACTCTAGGCTTGAGACCGCCGCTCAGAGCGCGGCTCAGCCTCGGCGTTCGCGGCTAGATCCGACGGGCCTACGGCCCGCAGCTCAGCCGCGAACCCCGTTAGGCGTACACAAAACGGTCCATGTCGACAAAATCAACAAACTCCGGCTTCTGCGCGCTGTGCGGACTCCGCGCGACGAAAACGACGATGATGGCCCATGTGGAGACATGCGTCGCTGCGCACGACAAAATCGGCCAGCCACAACCGCTGGTCGTTCTCCGTTTCGCCGCAGTCGGCGACCCCCGCTACTGGCTTGTCATCGAGGCCAAGGCGAACGCGCAATTGCGTCACGTGGATGCCGTGTTGCGCCAACTTTGGCTGGAATGCTGTGGACATATGAGCGCGTTCCGCCTCGGGAGGCGCGAGCTGGCGATGACCACCGCGACGGCCATCGCATTCGCCCGCGCAGCGAGTAAGGTGGAATACGAGTACGACTTCGGGAGCACGACTGCGTTGACGGGCGAACTGGTATGCAAGCGACAGGGTTCGATCGGCCGCGCGTCCGTTCGACTGCTCGCGCGCAATGAAGCGCTCGTGTGGCCATGTGGCGATTGCAAAGCCCCCGCGACAGTGGTGTGTCCATACTGCATCGATTCCGACGACGGGCTCTTCTGCGATGCACATGCCGAGACGCACGAACATGCCGGCGAGGAAGTCTACCTTCCGGTAGTTAATTCACCGCGAATGGGCGTGTGCGCCTACAGCGGATGAGCGGCCCCAGACGTATGCGGGCGTGATGCCTAACCCGCCGCTTGAGCCGATTGCGAGATTCAGCAATGGATGATTCACGTTCTGATAACGGCTCAGCGGCATAACGTTATGCGTCATGAGAATCATCCGAAGAGGTGCTCAATGTCTTCCCGAACAGCCACTTGTTCCTGCGGACAACTGCGCATTCAAGTCGAAGGCGAACCACGAGGCGTTGGCATTTGCCACTGCCTAGCCTGCCAGCAAAGGACTGGCAGTGTCTTCGCCGCACTGGCCAGCTTCTCCGCTCCGTTCAAAATCTTTGGTAACGCCACCGAATACGTTCGTGTCGGGGATCAAGGAGCCAAATTCATATTCAGGTTCTGCCCAGTTTGTGGGACTACCGTCTTCCACACCGAAGACGGTTACAATGAGTCTGTGAGCGTCGCCGTGGGTGCGTTTGCTGACCCTAACTTTGCAGCGCCTCGAGTTTCCATCTACGACGGCCGTAGGCACCCGTGGGTTCAGTTGCCGCCAGGCACGAGAACGTTCGACAAAGATCCCACTTGATCACAAACTCTGACCATACCGCACAGAGGCCGAAGTGACGCCTAACCCTTCGCTCCAGGAATAGGGGTTGATTCCGGGGTCGGACCAAGGCAACTTCTTGATTTGACAATAGAAGATAGCATAAAGAGCATCGTTCAGAGCTTAGCGGTTCGCTTTTTGACGCCGAAAAGCAACCTCTAAGGAAAAAGATACCGCGCGCAAACCGCCATTTTCTACCCGGTCACGTTTGGCATCAAATAGCCGTGGGGCACCAGGCAACAGTCCAGGCTTTAAGCTTTCAAACAGTTTGACCGCTTTGGTTCGTTCAAGATCCTTTGAAAAGATAGCAATCCAAGCTGCATCTGATTCGGAAGCTGCGATCGGCGCCGTTATTTGCACTGGCATTTCAAGGCTGAAAAACGCTTCGATGGATTTCGAGGGAAGCACCGGTCTGAAGTTACGGCGAAACCTGGTATTTCACCGGAAGCAGGCTTTCGAGACTCAGATGCTTTGAAGCATCCATAATCTCGATCCCCACTATTCGATCATCCGCTCCAATGTCCAGCACAATGTCTTCCGAAGGACGTCGGTTAATGACTTCCTGCTTTCGCTCGTCGAGCCTAATGTATAGCAGGTCCTTTTTGGTGTCATACTGAATCTGCATTTTCAGTCCCACTTTCCATAGAAGACGTAAACAGTCGCAGTTACTATAACATCTCCTTCGACGGCATAAAACACTTCAACTTTCTTCTGCTCGTAATGCCTGCCCTGCCGCAGTTGGTTTAAATCGTAGATCTTGCTCTTGCCAACGCGGCCGTATCTCGCTGGTATGGAGTTGCCTGAATTGATCACATCTCTGATCTTCTTCATTAGTGCCCCGTTCATCAGCTCGCTCCAATGTATGCGGATCGATTCGAATCTCCATCTATTCCAGCCGCCAGATGCTATTCCGATGAAAGAATGAAATCAATGATACCCGGTCTGAACTTGAACAGTCTGCCAGGGTCAGACTTCTACAACTCGACTTTTTTTTGCACCGTGAAGATTTGGTTCGCGGTTCAAAGCCATCGGGGCGTTCAATCGTTGAAAAGTTCAAGGGTCAAAGCCGGGGCGGCTTAGACGCCCGTGCGGCGGTTGTAGCGGATCGAATCCACGAAAGCGGTGACGATGAATCCTGCTCCGATCAGCCCGGTTACCACCTCGGGGATGTGCCTGATCGTGTTCAGGAACATAATCACCGCGAGGGCGATGATTGCGTAGAACGCGCCGTGCTCCAGGTATCGGTAAGAGGCGAGCGTTTCGCGCTCCACCAGCATGATCGTCAGGCTCCGGACGAACATAGCGCCCACGCCGAGGCCGATGGCAATGATGAAAAGGTTGTTCGAGAGCGCAAAGGCGGCGATCACCCCATCGAAGCTGAAACTCGCGTCGAGCACTTCGAGGTAGAGGAACGCCGCCGCGCCGGATCGCGCTACTTCTCCGGTGACCGCTGATTCCACGCTGAGCACCGCCGAGATGCCGTCCACCGCAATGTAGGTCACGAGGCCGAAGATTCCAACGACGAGGAACTCCACCTGCTCATGCCCGGGAAGCCAGGTGGAAACCAGGTAGAGCAGTAGCAGTACCAGCCCCAGTTCGGCCGCCTCGATCCGCCCGAGGCGGGTGAGGGGGCGTTCGATGATGGCGATCCAATGCACGTCTTTTTCATGGTCGAAAAAGTGCTTGAGGCCGACCATAGCGAGAAATGCGCCCCCGAAAGCCGAGACAGCGATGTGCGCGCTGGCAAGAAGGCGCGAGTAGCGATCCGGGTCAGTGGCGGCCATGAACAACGCCGAGAAGGGATCGATTCGCGCAATGATCGCGACGATGACAAGCGGGAAGACAATCCGCATGCCGAAGACCGCGATGGCGATCCCCCATGTAATGAATCGCTGACGCCATACGGGAGTCATCCCTTTCAGCACCGTCGCGTTCACGACGGCGTTGTCGAAGGATAGCGAGACTTCGAGAATCGCCAGCACCGCGACAATGAACATCGTCGAAAGAGCGCCGACCAAGCTGCCGGTGGCCTCCCAGCCGAGAAAGGCCCCGAGGCCGAGTCCAGCGAAGGTCACCAGGAACGAGCTGCGAAAGTATCTGATAGCGGTGCGCACTTATCCGAGTCGATTAGCGCAATCGCGGGCGGCTGTCCAGTCCTGTCCGGTCGCCATGTGGGTTTCCAGTCCTTTCCGGCCTCTTAACTCGCGTGGCGCGGGGATTTGGGAGTCCGGCCCGGGTTGTAGTCTTCCTCGTTTCGGGAGTCTTGCTATGCTAAATCTTAGATATGGCTCTCAGTATCGTTTCATCTGCAAAAGAGAAATTGAGCTTTACTGTTCGAGCGCACCCCACAGTCGAGGGGCAATGAAAGGGTGAAAACATGGGAAGGTGGATCTTCGAGCCGGGACATACCGCGGCGGCATTTTCCGTGCGGCACATGATGGTGACCTACGTGCGAGGCCACTTCAAAAATATTCACGGATCGCTGGAATTCGATCCGCTCAACCCACTCCTTTCCAGGGCCGAGGTTTCAATCGATGCCAAGGAAATTTGGACGGGCGAGTCTGAGCGGGACGCTCATCTCCGTAGTCCCGACTTCTTGGATGTCGAGCGCTACCCGCGGATTACTTACAGAGGCGGCGAGGTCACCCTGTTGGGCCCGAACGATTGTCTCCTCACGGGAGAGCTGACTATTCGGGGCATCAATCGAATGACCAGTCTCAGGGTGAGATATCTGGGCCAGTGGGAGACACCGTGGTGGGAGGACGGCGTGGACAAGGGTCCGAAGACGCGAGCGGGCTTTTTGGCCGAGGCGACCATTAACCGACACGATTTCGGCGTGAGCTGGAACGCGCCTTTGGATCGCGGCGGCATCGTTGTCGGAGATATAATAGAGATTGTTGTCGACGCGGAGGCGATTCTTGGAGAATAAGGAGAAACCAATGATTGACCACACTGGAGTAAATGTGAGCAATTTTGAAAAGAGCAAAGAGTTCTATGGCAAAGCGTTGGCTCCGATTGGTTATTCGCTTCTTATGGAAGTTCCCGCATCTGTCACGGGACATACCGATGCTGCCGGCTTTGGTGAACCGTCTAAGCCTGATTTCTGGATCGGTGAGGGTTCCGTCAGTAGCCCGCCCACTCACTTGGCATTTCGGGTCAATAGCCGGAGATTAGTTGACGCTTTCTATCAGGCGGCTATGGAGGCAGGCGGCAGAGACAATGGAGCGCCGGGTTTGCGGCCACATTACCATCCCGACTACTACGCTGCTTTTGTTCTGGACCCTGACGGTCACAATATAGAAGCGGTATGCCTTGCTCCCGAATGAACGCTATCACCGGAGGTAGCCTAACGAGCTTTCAAGTGAGTTAAGCGCCGGCGTGAAAAGGTTTGGCCTGGGAGACGCACTATGCATCCAAATCCGACGATCCCCGAGATTCATAGCTCCAGTTCCGACGCAACCCTGCGTCGAGTATTGGGAGGCATGTCTATCTTCACCATGCTAATGACAGTCCCGCAGGTCCTGACCATATGGGTCGGCCATCAAGCGTCCGGGGTTTCTATTCTATCGTGGAGCGCGTATCTCGTTTCTGCCATCCTCTGGTTTTGGTTCGGGATACAGAAACACGACAAGAATATCTACTTGCCATGCCTGAGTGGATCGCGCTGGATAGCGCTGTGATTGTGGGAATTTTCGTTTATGCATAGGCGTTCCTGGTCACGGGTTCCCGCTCTCCGACTTAGGAAACGTGCTCGGTCGTGACCGGAACGCCCAACCAACGGCTTGAGAAGCAGTGTCCCTCGTTCCGGGGGCCTTGCTATGCTAAATCTTAGATATGGGTCTCAGTATCGTTTCACCTGCAAAAGAGAAATCGCTCGTAGAGCGGATGCAGGCTTTGGGCGTTCGGGAGCAGGACATCGAGGAGCAGTTTGTTCGGTCTTCGGGAGCCGGCGGTCAGAACGTCAACAAGGTCTCCACCTGCGTTGTGCTCCACCATCGGCCTACGGGGATTCGGGTGAAGTGCCAAAGGGAGCGCTCGCAGGCTCTCAATCGTTTTTTGGCTCGAAGAATCCTGCTGGATAAAGTCGAGGCGAAGCTTAAAGGGTCCCGTACCGCGGCTGAGCAGGAAATTGCCAGGATTCGCCGCCAGAAGAGAAAGCGCTCACGACGCGCCAAGCTCAAGCTGCTCGCCGATAAGCGCCACCGGACGGAAAAGAAATCCCACCGCGCCGCAGTGCATCCTGACCACGACGATTAAACTCGTTGGTCAATGACGAAAGCCGGCCTTACTTCGCATCGTGGAAAATAACTCCTAAGGTGTATCGGTCACCCGAGCGAATGGTACTGACTCCGTGACGAAGGTGCGCTCGACAGTAGCCGTGCGTGCCCAGAACAGGACGGTGATGAACTGAGAAGATCACTGCATCTCCCTGGTTCGGAGAGAGCACTTCGACGCGAGATTGCTTTCTAGGCCGCTGTTCGGCGAGCACAAATTCGCCGCCTTCAAAATCTCTTCCTCGCTGGCTCAGGAAGAAAGTGACTTGAAAAGGAAAGGCGATTTCGCCGTACAAATCCTGATGCAGGCAATTAAAATCCCCCGGGCCGTACTTCAGGAGCAGAGGAGTTGGGCGCATCTGGCCTGCACGATGACATTGCTGGATGAAGTCCGCGAGCTTTTCAGGATACCAGGGCTTATTGCTCCCCAATCGACCGAGCCATTCGTTCGCGAGCGGTACAAGACAAGGATAAATGGAAGATCGAATCCGCTGTATTAATGGCGGTAGTGGAAAATTGAAGTATTTATATTCGCCCTGGCCGAAGGAATAGCGGGACATTTCGATCCGAGTGCGAAAGCGATGGTCATCTGCATAAAGAGCGGCTATCTCGTCACAGGTCCCCTCCATGAGAACGCCGGGTATTACCGCAAATCCGCGTTCGTCGAGATGGGAGCGTACTCGTTCCCAGTCGATTTCCTGCTCGCGAAATGTCTCCGGCGTCCCCATTAAAGTGCCCTTTGGCTTTTCATCGGTCTTGCTTCGAGAGCTAAGAGCGTCGCCTTCGTTTCAAGGCCGCCGGCAAATCCGATAAGCGCTCCGTCCGCAGCGACAACACGATGACAAGGCACGACAATAGAGAGCGGATTCTTGCCGTTGGCGGATCCGACAGCCCTGGAAGCCTCGGGCGAGCCGACGGCCTTTGCCAAATCCAGGTAACTCTTGGTCTTTCCGAATGGTATTTCCCTCAAGGCTTGCCAGACCTTTTTCTGGAATTCGGTCCCGTCTGGCTGAAGAGGAAGATCAAACTGGATTCTTTTGCCTGCGAAATACTCCGAGAGCTGTCGCTCAGCCTCGATCAGGATCGGGTGACGCGGATCGAGATTCATTGTATCGAGTTTCACTCGGTTCGGGCGTTCCTGCTCCCAGAGAACGGCGACAAGAGCTTTGGAGCTTGCGACCAATTTGAGTTTGCCTACCGGCGATTTCATCTCCTTGTAGAAGAGAGGCATCTTCGTTTCTCCTTCTTTCTCCTGGAGAGTGTTTGCGCGAATTCTTTCCAGAGGTAAATCGCCGCATACGATCTCCAGGGTTTGATGGGGTCCAAATTAAGATCAGGATGAAGCTTAAGTGCCCGCTTGAGAATTAGATCTGTCTTAGGAAACGCGTCAGTGTC
>JBOHVS010000297.1:0-7128 GCA_050735975.1 Binatia bacterium
TAGATGTATCCTATTCTTTTCCAAATAGGTCCCCTGACCGTTTATAGTTTTGGCGCTCTAATGGCCCTGGCTGCGCTGTCGGCGGCCTTGGTGGTCCATCTGGATCTAAAACAACGCGGTTATGACCCGGAACTCGCCTCGACAATGATATTTGCGGCGGCCATCGGCGGGCTCGTCGGCGCAAGGATGCTGTTTATAATCGGAGAGTGGGACAACTTCCTGCGCTCGCCCATGGATTACATTTTTACCGGCGCCGGTTTCACCTGGTACGGCGGGTTAATCGGCGGCGCGGCCGCGGTATCGTGGGTAGTGAAAAAGAACAAAATGCCGTGGCTTGTCGGCGCCGACATAGCGGCTCCGGCTCTCGCCATCGGCTACGGTGTCGGGCGTCTTGGCTGCCATGTGGCCGGAGACGGCGACTGGGGCACAGTGACGGACCTGCCGTGGGGCGTTGCTTATACGAATGCCATCATCGGCTGGGTGCATCCTCTGACCGGCGTGCCCTATCCGCCGGGGGTCCGGGTTCATCCGACACCGATCTATGAATTTCTCCAGTCGCTGCTTATCTTCGCCATTCTCTGGGCGCTCAGGACAAAGGGATTGCCTAACGGCACGATAGCCTGGTTGTACTTACTTTTATCGGGGCTTGCACGGTTTGTAGTAGAGTTCTGGCGCATCAATCCAGAGATAGCCTTGGGTCTTACCGAAGCACAGTGGTTTAGCATCGCCTTGATGGTTATCGGTGTAGCGATGTTGGCTAAGACTATGTCAGGGGCCAAGATGAGAACGACCTCTTGAAAACGTGTTTACCACGAGGCAAAGTGATTGCGGTTGCCAAATGAAACGGTTGATCCTCGTTGCTTCGTGTTTATTGGTGTTGTTCGCCGGCGTTGCTTCGGCTTGGGCAAGCTGTAAAGAAGTGTCTTTGTCGCCGCATCGAGGTGTTGCGCCACGAGCGCACAACCATGATCATCATTCAGCGACCTCCCACGAACACTCCGACGATTCCTCCATTCACTGTCCCACTTTAGATGAGTTTATTCCAACCGCAACCTTTTCGGCACGAATGCATGTTCGGCAAGAACCAATCGTAGCTGCGACGGCGGCCGAGCTGGATTCCCGTATGATGCAGGGTGAGACCGATCGTCTGATTCACGGTCCCCCCGGTCTTGCTCACTCACCGAGTATTCCGTCACGCCTTTTCCTCTCCGTTTTGCGCATCTAGAACCGCCGCGTTCTTTCGCACATTCCTAGCCCTTTTAGCAGGTTGAAGTTCACGATCGTGAACGGCGGGCGCACGAAAGGCGGCTCGCCTTAGCCGCATCAATAGAGGTTGCTTATGGTGGTGCAGGTGTTCCTGGCAGTTTTCTGGGTTGTTGTCAGCTTATTTATTTCTCCATGTCCGTCTTTCGCTACGAAGCACGTAGCCAAAGGTAGCCCTACAAAATCGACTGTCGCCACGCATGCGGCCGAAAACCATCATTCGAAGGGATGGCGATTCACGATGCCGAAGGGCGATCCGGATAAGGGACGGGCGGTCTTCCAGAAATTTGAGTGTTATTACTGCCATGAAGTTCGCGGCGAAGGGTTCCCCCCTCCGGTGGAAAGCGCGCCGGAGCTGAGCCAAATGGGCCCGATGCACCCGGCGGAATTCTTCGCTGAATCGATCATGAATCCGAATGCGGTGGTTCCCAAGTCGTATCGTGAGCCGGACGGCAAGTCACCTATGACGAACTTCACCGAAAAAATGACAGTCCAGGAGCTGATCGATGTCTCGGCGTACGTGGCGTCACTCAGGCCGAAAGGGGCTCCGAAGACAGTGAGCGGGGAAGGTAAGGTGATCGCTTTGTTTCCGGAGAGAGGCGAGATCGTCTTGGCTCACGAGGAAATCCAGGGATTCATGGATGCTATGACCATGGGTTACGGAGTTAGCTCGCCGTCCCTGCTCAAAGCTGTGAAGGCCGGAGACCAGGTTCAATTCACGATCGATACCGGCACACGCGTGATTACTCGGATTGAGAAACTTAAGAACTAGAGCCGTTCAAGGAGTTAAAAATGAAATACAAAGGTCATTTGGTAGCGTCATTTTCTATACTCTTAACAGGTTGCGCCACGTATCAATTGCGCCCGGTAAGTATAAATCATCCGGCGAATCCGGACGCAATGGCCGCGCCAGGGTATTCTAATTCAAAAACGCTCGCATACACGCGGGCCGACATGCCTTCGCCGGCGCCTGTCTCCACGAATAGGGTCGCCGGGCAACAGCCACATGACGAGCATCATCAGCCCGGTACAGCGGAGGCGAAGAGGCCGGTCGAGGGGGAAGGAAAAGTGGTCGCAACCGTTCCGAGCGCCGGCCAGATTGTCGTCGAGCATGGAAAGATTAACGGGTTCATGGAGGCGATGACAATGGGCTATCGAATAGAGCCGACGTCGCTTCTTGAGGGGCTCAAATCAGGTGACCAGGTTCGTTTCACGATTGACCCGCAGAAGAAAACCATCATTCAGATCGAAAAGGTGAACAAGTGAGATGTCACCTGTTGTTCGACGGAGGGAGATGAGGCGATGACCTTGGGAAACGCGACAGGAGTTTTGGCCGCTATGTTTTTGTTTGTCGGCGGTTGCACGTCGGTGGCGATCAATGCGGGATTCGATGAGGTCAGAGTTGCGGTCGAGGAGCGCAGCGCACTCAAGCTTTTTTGGAACAACGGGACCGATCTGGATAAAGAAGCCGCGGAGAAGGTTAGTTCCTTATTGAACAACAAATTAGGTGTGGATGAAGCAGTGCAGGTCGCTTTACTGAACAATCGCGACCTCCAGGCACTCTACTCTGAGCTGGGCGTCGCCCAGGCCGATTTGGTCCAAGGGGGACTCCTCAAAAATCCGATCTTTGACGCGGCTGTGTTGTTTCCGGCCTCCGGCGGCGGCAAGCCGGACCTGGAGCTCAGTGCGGCTATGAATTTTCTCGATGTTTTCTATTTGCCTCTCCGTAAGCGAGTCGCAGCCGCCCGTTTTGAGGAGGCGAAAACTCGAGTCACCGGTTCCGTGCTGGATTTCGCAGCGCGGGTTCGAACGGCATTTTACTTACACCAGGCAAACGAGCAGTTGCTGGAGCTACGGCAAACGATAGTGCAGGCACTCGGAGCGTCATTGGAAGTAGCCAGGAGAGTCCATGAAGCGGGAAACATCACGGACCTCGAGTTTGCAAGAGAAAGGGCGCTGGTGGAAGCGGGCAAGTTGGCTCTCAGATCGGATGAGGTGGCGGTCCGCCAGAGCCGGGAAGAGTTAAACATCCTAATGGGATTATGGGGAAAGCAAACGCAGTGGCAAACGGATCAGCGCTTACCCGAGATTCCGGAGCAGCCGATACAGACGGAGGACCTCGAAGGTGTTGCGCTCGCTCGGAGCGTGGATCTTTTGAATGCGCGGCAACGCATCCTGCTTGCGGGCAATCAACTGGGACTCAACAGGTGGACAGCGCTGATTCCGGAAATGCACGCTGGCTCGCTCGGAGAACGGGAGGAAGGTTCCTGGGAAGTCGGGCCCACATTGGAGTTTCCCATTCCCTTGTTTGATCACGGTCAAGGTCGGATCGGCCGCGCCGTGGCGGAGTTACGGCGGTCGCAGCAGGAATATTACGCGCTGGCCGTGCGGATTCGCTCTACGGCTCGCGCCGCTCGGGATCGAATGGAAGGGGCGCGCGATCGCGCGTTGTACTACCGAGACATCCTGCTCCCGCTGCGGGAGCGCATCGTTAACGAGAGCCAATTGCAATATAACGCGATGCAGCTCGGTCCGTTTCAACTTTTACGCGCCCGCGAGCAGCAAATCGAGACGGGCGTTGCGTATATAGAGGCGCTTCGTGAGTACTGGCTGGCAAGGGGAGACATTGGGCAGATTCTGAGTGGCCGCCTACCGAGTTCCAACCGGCCGCGGCAAGCGCGGACGAGCGGGCAGATGAAAATGAATGACATAGAAGGGCATTAACCCAAAGCCAATTAGGGAGCAATCACAATGAGTAACAAAATATCCAGACGGCAAATACTGGGTCTGGGTGCTGCGACAATCGCCGGCATTAGTTTGTCGAGACGGCAGGCACACGCAACAAATCAAGACGGCTCGGGTGCCGCTTATAAACCATTCAGGGGATACAATCCTCCGAGCGGAGGGCTTCGTCCTTACTGGGAAAAGACCTACAGCGGAGGGCCGGTTGACGTGCAACCGTTGGTGCCGGTTCTCCCCGGAAAAGGTTACAAACCGGTAGTAGTTCCGAACGGGGCAGCACTACCTTTCAAGATTGTGGATGACGTCAAGGTTTTCCATCTGATCGCGGAGGAAGTGGATCATGCATTCGACTCCGGCTTGCGCGCGAAGTGCTGGGGATACAACGGTCGGGTAAACAGCACTGTAATAGAAGCTGTTGAAGGCGAGCGGGTGCGGATTTACGTGACCAACCGTTTACCTGCCGCGACATCGGTGCACTGGCACGGATTCAACCTCCCCAATGGCATGGACGGCGTTGGCGGGCTCACACAGCCGTATATAAAAGCCGGTGAAACGGTCAAATACGAGTTCATCCTGCGGCAGTACGGAACCCAGATGTTTCACTCGCATCACGATGAGATGACGCAGATGGGAATGGGGCTGATCGGCAATTTTATCATCCATCCGAGAAATCCGAGGCCTGAATATTACGTTGATCGCGACTTCTCGCTTATGATCAGCGAATGGGATATCCCGGCGGGCACTTCCCGTCCGAATACGTTGGAAATGAACGACTTCAACGTTCTTACGATCAACGGCAAAGTGTTTCCTTCGACAGCGCCCTTGGTCTGCAAGACCGGAGACAAAGTTAGAATTCGGTTCGGTAACCTGGGCGCGACGGATCACCACCCGATGCACCTGCATGGGCATCACTTCCGGGTTACGGCGACTGATGGTGAGGATATTCCTCTTTCGGCCCAGTGGCCGGAAACAACGGTGCTGGTGGCTGTGGGGCAATCACGTAATGTCGAATTCATCACCGATGCTCCCGGAGACTGGCCCCTCCACTGTCACATGACGCATCATATTATGAACCAGATGGGGCACGAGTTTCCTAATATGGTGGGCATCAACCCAGAGGGACTGGAGGAGAAGCTCAGACCTCTTCTGCCTGCATATATGACAATGGGTCATACAGGAATGGATATGGGAAGAATGGCCGAGGTGATGCCCTACCCGCAGAATACTATTGCAATGAAGGGCACTCCTGGACCTTTCGGCGATTACATCTCGATGGGGGGCCTATTTACAATTCTTAAGGTCCGCGACGAGTTGAAGAGTTACGATGAGGATCCGGGCTGGTATAAACATCCGGCCGGCACGGTCGCCCTGAAAGCAAACGATGAGGAACTTCGGCGAGATGGGATTGACGTGAGGAAGCTCACGGTTAACGCCGGCAGTCGTCCAAGTTCCGCAACAAAACGTAACGGTCATGGCAAACACTAAAGTCTAAAATCGCCGGTGACGACCCGAAGAGTTTCCACGCCTAAGCGCACGATAGGCGCGCGGTCGCAGTTAGGTCGCGCTTGCTAACGCAGTGCTGCTGTCAGCCGTTAAAGATCTATTTGAACGGAGCGAAGCGATCGAACGGTTTGAACCGTTTGAACTGCGCCAGGCTGAGCTACTGAATCCGATCGCGCCAAGCGTTAAGTTAGTGGTCAAACAATCGCAGGCCGGGGAAGTAGTCAGAGATGAAATCAGGCGGTTTACTATCTGGATAATGACGGTCCTGATGATCGTCTCCTGCGGTTGTAAGGACGACCATCAGAGCAGCGCGGGGCATGGGGAGTAGCACGGGACACCCAAGGATTGGCAGTTTACTTACCTAAGGGCAACCCGGAAGAGGAAAGAAAGATCTTTGCGGAATTGGAATGCTACAAGTGTCACGAAGTTAAAGGTCAAACATTTCCAGACATATCGCCGACCGACAAGGGCGTCGGACCGGAGCTGTCGCACAATGGCTGGTATGCACTCGATCGATTTCTTCGCCGAATCAATCGTCAATCCGAACGCAGTCATCGATGACGATGCCAAGGAGCGGGGCTATGTAGGCGAGGACGAAAAGTCGAAGATGCCGGATTATACGGACGTGCTGACCGTCAGGCAGCTCGCCGACTTGAGCAGTTATTTGGCATCATTGAGCGGTGGCGCGCACAAGCACTGATTGGCGCGCTCGCATTGCTCGCTCTATGGCCATAAGCTATGCGATAAACCATAAGCTAGCTGTTCCACGCTTTGTACATGACTTCTACCAACTGGCGGTGCAGTTGTGGATGGTCTTTCCCCAGTTTCTGAAGCTCAATCTTACAGATGTGTTTCGTGAAAGCGATCGCGGCCTGATGGACGATCATTCCTTTTCCATTCATGGTTCTATGACCGGTCAATCTGCCGTGGCGGAGGAACACGGTTTCTTCGGGATGATATATCAGATCATAAAAGCCCGCCGATCGCGGGGTTGATTCAGCGAGGCTCATGGATGCGCGGTTGTTGGCATCGATATCGGCTTGCGCCGCTTCCGGCCATTTTTGTTGGAAGTCACGCTCCGCGAATACCGGCGGGTGGGCGGGCGACAGGGCGGAGTAGGGTTCCAGATTAGTGATCCTGCCGCCCGCAAGCTTGCGTATGCCTCCTTGACCTTTGGTTGTGTTGTTGATGATCAAACCGGCTCTGGGGGCCCATGTCGATATTTCGTCTTCTGCGATTGCTCTCGCCTGGCGACCGGCCGCGCGGATTTCTGCCGCCAGGGACTCGGCATGCTCGAGTGTTCGGTTGCAGATGACGAGTTGTCCGCGATCCAAAAGATCGGCGGTGTGAAAAGCGACGGCGCGTGCCGAGCCTCCCGCGCCTAAGAGCAAGACATCGATTCCCTCCAGTGATTCTATGAAACTCGTTTCTTGAAGGCTCGCGATGAAACCCTCGCCGTCGGTATTGTAGCCAATCAGCTGGCCTCCGGGAGTCCGGACGATCGTGTTGACCGCTCCGATCCGCTTTGCGCCCGCGTCAAGCTCATCCAGAAATTCCATGATCCTGACTTTGTGAGGAACGGTGACATTGGCGCCGATGAACCGCTCGGAATCCCTGAGC
>JBOHVS010000298.1:0-26449 GCA_050735975.1 Binatia bacterium
AGCTCAACGAAGATGTCATCCGGCTCAATATCGACCCGCTGCTCAAAAAGCTAACGGAAAAAATAAGGGAGATATTGAGGGTCGATATATCGGACGTAAGGGTCTTAATTGAAGGGCAATGGAAGCTCACAGGCATTGCGGGAATTGAGCCGAACCTGCTCACGTCGGGTCGTTCTGGAACAGGCCGAGGTCCGGCAGGGTGGATCCAAGAGCATCGCCAGCCTCTCGTGATCCCCGATTTGTCAAGCACTGATCTCCCAATGGGAAATACAATGAAGAAATTGGGGTTGCGAGCTTTTGCAGGCGTTCCGATCTTCTCGAGAGGCGGAGACGTGATTGGCGTGCTGAGGGCGCTGAGCTATGAGCCGCGGAGCTTCACTCAAGAAGAGATCGACCTGCTCCAACAGTTGGCGAATGGCAGCGGCGCTGCTTTGGAAAACGCCAGGCTCTTGGACGAGATCAAAAGGCAAGCAGTTGAGTTGGAGAGGTCAAACAAGGCAAAGGATGAATTGCTGGAAGTGATGGCGCGCCAGAAGGAAGAGCTATCGCGCTTGAATAGCGGGCTGGAGCAGGAAATCGCCGAGCGCGGGCGGGCAAAGGCGGAAATCGCGGCCAAGAACCGCGATCTCGAAACGCTCCTCTACGTCACTTCTCACGATCTTCGAGAACCGCTGCGCGCGATCGAGAATTTCTCGCGGATAGTGAATGACCGGTACAGGGAAAACCTCGATGACAAAGGCCAAGACTTTTTACGGCGCGTTATTCAGGGCGCTCAAAGATTGAATCGCCTGCTTGACGACATCCTGACGCTGTCGCGGTCGCAGCGGATAGCGGCGCCTAGTGAGGAGGTCGACGGCGAAAGTATCGTGCTCGAAGCCTTGCGACGGCTCGAAGGAAAGATCAGCGCCACCAACGCGCAAATTCGAGTGGCGAAGGACTTCCATGGACTGAGGGTGGACAAGACGTGGGCCACGCAAGCGGTTTATAACCTCATCGCAAACGCCCTCAAGTTTAACCGCAGCGGCGAGCCGCCCGATATTGAGATAGCGCCTTATCGGCCGCAGGGTCCGGGATCCATCACCGGCGGCATTGCGGTCCGCGACCGCGGGCCGGGAGTGGCGCCGGAGCACGGGGAACGCATCTTTCAACTTTTTCAGCGGGCGGTAGGGCGCGAGGTCGAGGGGACGGGAGCGGGACTTGCAATCGTGCGGCAAATTGCCGAGCGGCACGGCGGCAGCGCTTGGGTAGAGCGGCGCGAAGGGGGCGGCTCGGAGTTTATCATTACGTTCGGGCACAGCGAAGATCTGCAAGGAGGCAAAACGAATGAACACTGAACCCATGGAGATCCTGCTCGTCGAGGATAATGAAGACGATATTCTGCTCGAACGGGAGGCGCTGGCCGACGCCAAGCTCGTCAATTTGATGCACGTGGTGAAAGATGGAGAAGAGGCCATGGCTTATCTCCGGCGCCAGGGTAAGTACCAGAACGCGCGAATGCCGGGACTCATTCTTCTCGACATCAACATGCCAAAAAAGAACGGTTTCGAAGTGCTCAATGAAATCAAAACGGATCCCGCTCTCATACACATTCCCGTCGTCATGCTTACCACAAGCGACAGTGAGGCCGATATTGTGAAATCGTACGCTAAAGGCGCCTGCTCGTTTATCACCAAGCCGATGGACTTCGATAAATTCAGAGACGTAGTCAGGCAATTTGCCCTTTATTGGGCGCTGGTAGCCCGGGTTCCTTCCCGTCAGAGGTAAAAGAGATGCGGGTGCTGCTCGTCGAAGACAGCGATGATGACGTTTTATTGATTCAAGAAGCGTTGTCCGAGACGACGATCGAGATCGAGCGCGCTGAGCGGCTTTCGACGGCGCTGGATAAGCTGGCCAAAGGAGGGCTTGATGTGATCCTCTTGGACCTTTCGCTTCCAGACGCCCACGGACTCGATACCATTGGCCGCGTGCGCGGCCACTCTCCCGGTGTTCCCATTGTCGTTCTGACCGGACTCAACGATGAAGACGCGGCGGTCAAGGCGGTGGAGGGGGGAGCTCAAGATTATTTGAACAAAGGACAGGTGGACGGCCATTTGCTCGTCCGCGCCTTGCGTTATGCCATCCAGCGACACAGGGCCGAGGAAACTCTCAAAGAGCGCAACAGAGAGCTGCTGATTCTAAGAAAAATCAGTGAGACTATCATAGGCTCTCTGAACCTGAAACTCGTTCTCGAGCGGACGCTGGAACAGGCCATGTTCATCGGCTCGTTCGATCTCGGGAATATTCGCTTGCTCGACTCGACCGGCGACACGCTGGAGGTGGTAGTAGCCCAAGGCTACCGAGACCCGGAAAATGTTCTGAGCCACCGGCGTATCTCCCGAACAGCGGACGCGGCGCAGTCGTCTCGTTTTAGAGATCTGCTTTTCAAGCAGGCATGCATTGAAGAACATGTGCAGACGTGTCCAGGGTTGAGGACAATGAAAAAGGAGCGGGTCGAATCGTTTGTCGAAGTTCCCATCCGGGCGGAGGGTGAGTTCTTGGGAATTCTCCAGCTGGCGAGTCGAACGCCGCGCGGGTATAGACAGGAAGAAGTGAACTTACTGGTGACTATCGGCAACCAGGTTGGGATTGCTGCCCAAAGGGCCCGGCTTTATGAGGAGACCAAAAGGCAAGCGGGCGAACTCGAAAAGGCGAACAAGCTGCAGGCGGACTTCTCGGCAATGATCGCCCATGACTTGCGCTCTCCGCTCATGAACATCATGGGAGTGGCGGAGGTCATGATCGACGGGATGTTCGGCAGCGTGAATGATGAGCAAAAAAAATGGCTTTCCAGGATTCAAGCCAGCGGTCGCAGCCTTGTGGATCTTGTGAGCGACTTTCTTGACGTTTCCAAACTCGAATCCGGCTATGTTGATGTGAACAGGGAGCGGGTGAATCTCGCAGGACTGATTCAAAAGAGCATCGAGACCTACCGGGTTCTCGCGATGGACAAAAGGATCTCCATCAAAGGGGTCATCGATCCCTCTATCCCTCCAATCGACGCCGATCCACGACGGTTGGACCAGGTCCTGAGCAACCTGATCGCTAATGCCATCAAATTCACCGGCGAAGGAGGAGGCATTGAGGTGGGAGCGACGCTCGCGGCTCCGGCCCTGATTCACGTGTGGGTCCGAGACGACGGAGAGGGCATAGCCGCTGACGAGGTTGGTCAAATTTTTGAAAAATATCGACAGGGCGGGAATGTCAAGCGCTCAACTCACAAAGGAACCGGTCTCGGCCTTGTCATTTGTAAGATGATCGTCGAAGCCCACGGCGGAAAGATTTGGGTTAAGACCGAGGAAGGAAAGGGCTCCACGTTCTCATTTTCCCTGCCGGTAAAAACGTAACGTGGCTCACACCGGCATGATGCCGTGTTTTTTTCTGGGTCTCTCTTCCTTTTTCCCACGCAGGATCTCTAACGACTGAATCAGCCGCTTACGGGTTTCATGCGGCCTGATCGCCGCTTGGGCGAATTGTTTGGAAAGCGCTTCAAAGGGACCGCTAAATCGTTCCGTGAATTCCGCAATCTTTTCTTTTCGAGTCTTCTCCGGATCCGGCGACCGTTCGATTTCTCGCTTATAAAGCACGTTCACCGCTCCGCCACCACCCATAACCGCAAGTTCCACGCCCGGCCAGACAAAAAGTTGATCCGCGCCCATTTCGCGGGTGCACAAAGCCTGCTTGGCGCCGCCGTAGCCTTTGCGCAGGACGATGGTGATTTTGGGCACGGTGGCTTCGGCATAGGCGTAGAGCATCTTGGCGCCGTGACGGATGATACCTTTCTCCTCCTGCTGCTTTCCCGGGAAAAAACCGGGGACATCCATCAGTGTTATGATCGGGATGTTGAAGGCGTCACAGAAGCGAATGAATCGCGCGGCCTTATCCGACGCATCGACATCGAGACTGCCGGCGAGAAACATCGGCTGGTTGGCAACAAAGCCCACCGGATGACCGTCGAGACGCCCGAAACCGATTGCTAGATTGCGGGCGAATTTGGCTTTCAGCTCGAGAAAATCGCCGTCATCGACGATAGTTTTGATCACCTGAAGGATGTTGTAGGCGCGGCGCATATCGTCGGGAACGATCTTTACCAGGCCGTCTAAGAGTCGAGCCGGATCGTCGGTCGTTGCTTTTCGCGGCGGGGCCGATTCGAAGTTTGACGGCAGGAATCCGAGCAAACGCCGGATGGTCGCAAGGCATTCTTCATCGCTTTTCGCGATCAGGTCCGCGACGCCGGAAACTTCCGAATGGAGTTTAGCTCCACCCAGTTCTTCCATCGTAACCGTCTCGCCGAGAACTTCTTTGATGATCGCGGGTCCGGTGATAAACATCTGGCTCGTGCTCTGCACCATCAGGATAAAGTCCGTCAACGCGGGCGAATATGAGCCGACGCCGATACACGGACCCATGATCGCCGAGATCTGCGGAATGACCCCCGAGGCGATGCTGTTTTCAAAAAAGATTTTCCCTATAGCAGTCGTGACCGAAAGGCCCTCTTGAATACGGGCGCCTGCCGAATCATTGAGACCGATAAGAGGAACTCCCAACTTGCGCGCCGTCTGTATGACATAGGCGATCTTTTCAGCGTGTGCGCTGCCGACGGTGCCCGCGAAGATAGCGCGGTCCTGAGAAAAAACGTAGACCGGCCTGGCGTCGATTTTGCCGAAGCCCGTGACCACTCCGTCGGACGGTAGCCGCTTCTCCGCCATTCCGAAGTCTACACACTGCGTTTCCGCGAGCATGAACTCTTCGACGAAACTCCCAGAGTCCAAGAGCCTGTCGACCCGTTCGCGGGCGGTGAGCTTACCTTCGGCCCGCTGTTTGGCAGCCGCCCTGAGATCGCCCTCCCCTGCGGTTTTTTCCAAACCGGCAAGTTTTTTCTCGAGATCTTCTCTGGATTGCGCCATTATTCGTCAGCGTAATTGTTTTTAGAGAAATTCATCTCGGGCGCCGAGTTCTTTCGAGCGGTCAAGACTTGTCTGGCGTCTGTGAAATACATTGACTTATGACACGTTTCTGACGCGCGTACATAAACGGCCGCGCCAGCTAGCCACCGACGATACCCATTCCCGTGAGAACTGAAAGCATGACGGCTGCGGCGATGACGGAACCGATCTGGCCACCGGCGTTAGCGCTCATCGCATGCATGAGAAGATAGTTCTTTTTGTTGTATTTTTGCCCTTCGGTTTGAGCCACCCGCGCGGCCATCGGAAAGGCTGAGATCCCGGCTGCGCCGATAAGAGGGTTAATCTTGCCACCGGTGAGCAGGCACATCAGTTTGCCGAATAAGACCCCGACGACCGTGTCCAGGCCGATAGCAACCAGTCCAAGCCCCAAGACCAAGAGCGTCTGGGCGCGGAGAAATTTGTCGGCCTCCATTGTAGCGCCGATCGCCAGACCCAAAAGCAGGGTAACGATGTTGGCAATCTCATTTTCCGAAGCTTTTTTTAGCCGCTCTACAACACCGCTCTCTTTCATGAGGTTGCCCAGCATGACGGTGCCGATTAGGGGTGTGCCGATCGGCGCCAGGATTGAAGCAAATATGGTAACCACAATGGGAAAGAGAATCTTAGTGGTTTTCGAGACCGGTTGTCTAACCGCCCCCATGACAATTTTTCTCTCTTTGTCGGTCGTAAGCAAGCGCATGATCGGCGGCTGGATAAGCGGCACAAGGGACATATAAGAGTAAGCGGCAACCGAAACGGCGCCGAGAAGATGCGGCGCATATTTGGAGCTGACATAAATGGCAGTTGGGCCGTCGCAGGCGCCGATGATGGCCACCGCGACCGCATCCAGTTTATCGAATCCTACCGCCAGAGCTAGAAGCAGGGTTAAAAAAATCCCGAACTGGCCCGCGGCGCCGAGCAGGATGATTTTCGGGTTCTCGAGTAGCGGTTGAAAGTCAGTCATGGCGCCGATGCCGAGAAAAATCAAAACGGGAAATATCTCGGTCAAAATGCCATTATCATAGAAATACCGCAGAAAGCCGTCCTCATTCATCAAGCCCGCCAGCGGTATGTTAACTAGAATGGCGCCGAAGCCGATGGGCAGCAGCAGCAGCGGCTCGTATCCCTTGCTGATTCCCAGGTAAAGGAGTAGCGAGCCGATCAGAATCATGATCACATGGCCCGCCTGGAGATTCGTGATCCCAAGCAAAAGACCCTGAAAGCCGGAAACAATCGCAGATTCCATGACTTACTGCTAGCTCTTCTGAGAAGGCGGCTGCTCGGGTTGGTAAGGGAAAAGTTTTTTGAGCAACAAGATGAGTAGACTCAGACACCACAAGACCAGCATCGTTCCGGTCATGCCGATCAACGCCAGCGTCCAACCGAACGTCCAGGTATCCATTCACTCTCCTTAAAGACAGGGCGTGTATTACGAAGCGGGGGATTACTCGATCTCACCAAGCACTTGATCAGCTTCAACGGCTTGACCCGCCGAGACTTTCAACTCCTTGAGCACTCCGGCGGCGGGTGCGACGACGGGAATCTCCATCTTCATCGCTTCCATGACGATTACGACTTCATCCTCTTCCACGCGATCCCCAACATTTTTCTCGAGTTTCAAAACTTTACCAACCATCGGGGCAGTAATCGGTGTCGCCAAAGCTGTTCTCCTTGATTTGGACGCGGTCAGCTGCCGGCGCGCAGGTGAGAGAAAGCGAGCGACGCTAGCTGATGATTGCGTATTTTCCCTGTCATTTAGTAGAGTTTCTTCCTTGTTGTCAATGCTCGAAGGCGGGAAATAGCCGAAAGACAACGTAAAACTTTGCCGCTTTGGGGAGTTGCCGGTAGTGGTTCAGTTGCAATCGAGCCTACTGTTAACATCAAGAAAGATTACTCGCTCCGCCAGACTGTGAAAACTCTTTCGGAGCCCTTCGACGGCGCTCAGGGCGAACGAATAAGTACTCAATTTCTAATCAAACCGCACCGTTCGTGGTGATTTCACACAGTCTGCCGCTCGGAATGACACCTTAAGGATTTGTCATCCCGAATCCTTCGACTGTCACTCTGAGCGCAGCGAAGAGTCTCAGGCCAAGCTCCGTGAGGGATCTTGGGCGAAATTGAACCACTACCATCAGCCAACCTGCCTTGCTTTTGCGCTGTCGTTACGGTATGGAACCCACAAGAGTGAGATTGGAGGGGAATATGGCTAAACCCGCGATGCAAAGCGACAATGTCATGGATAATATCCCTTATTACGAGAAATGGCAGCTCGGACAGGGTATCCCCATTTTGAAAACCTTTTTTGTCCAGGATTTAAAAAAGTTGGATGTAAAACAGTGGGATAGAACCGGCGGCAACGGAGCCTTCATCAACATGGAAGGCGCCGAAGGGGCGACGGGCGCCTACGTTTGCGAGATTCCCGCAGGGAAGAGCCTGAATCCTCAGAGACATCTCTACGAAGACATGATCTACGTTCTCAGGGGCAGAGGAGCAACGACCATTTGGAACGATAAAGGCGCGAAGCAAACCTTCGAGTGGCAGGAAGGGAGCGTTTTCGCACTGCCGCTCAATGCCTGGTACCAGCACTTCAATGGCCAGGGGGATGACACTGCCCGGTTATTCTCCGTCAATAGCATGCCGATTGTCTTTAACCTTTTTCACAATGCGGATTTTATTTTCAACACCTCGTGTGATTTTACCGATCGCTTCGATGGCGAGCCCGAGTATTTCAGCGGCAAGGGAAAGGCGTATCCCGGTCGCGTTTGGGACACGAACTTCATCGCCGATGCGCGGAATTTCAAGCTTGAAGAGTGGAAAGAGCGCGGCGGAGGCGGGACGAACGTAATGCTGGAGTTGGCCAACGGATCGATGGCCGCGCATATTTCAGAGTTTCCCGTGGGGACCTACAAGAAAGCCCACCGTCACGGGCCAGGCTTCAACGTCATCATCATCAAAGGGAAAGGTTTTTCTCTTTTCTGGCGGGAAGGCGAGCCGATCAAGCGCTATGATTGGCAGGATGGAAGCGTCTTCACCCCGCCGGCGATGATGTTTCACCAGCACTTTAACACGGGCGCGACTCCGGCCCGTTACCTCCCGCCGCGTTTAGGTGGAATTAAATACAGCCTGGGAGAAGGATTCGGCGATATCACCAAGGTGGACAAGGATGTTAAGGCGGGCGGTAATCAGATCGAGTACTACGATGAGGATCCGAGTATCAGAAAAATGTTCGAGGAGGAGCTCGCCAAGTCTGGAACCTATAGTCGCATGAATCCGGATTTTTATGTAAAAAAATAACTAACCGCCGTGACGATTCGTTTAATCAAAGCCCCGCATCCCTCATGTAAAGGTGCGGGGCTTTTAATTTGTTCGATTTGACTTAAATTCGTTTGCTGATAGCCCTCCCTTTTACTTTACTGTCGAGCCCCAGTTCGCTCCGGCTTGAGAAAAAGATTGAGAGCATTGCTCGCCCTATGATAAATTGAGCCGATGTCCGACCCGAGGCGCGCTTTTCTTTTCATTATTTTCCTTTGTTTATCCTTTTTCCCTCAAAAGTATCGAGCAGAAGGTGCGGCATTCATGGTCGCTCTTGCGGAAGCGCCGGGCGTTTCGGCGGCGCCGGAGCGGAAACTCGCGTCCCCAGCACGGGCATCGCCGGCAAAGGCTTCGGCGATTGCTGTAACGCCCGATGAAGAGGCTGCTCCTTCCGTTAAACCGTCTTCTCTTATTCAGATGCTCGAAGGACGCGAGGACAAGCTGGCGCTCTGGGTTGGAATCGCGATCTCTTTCTTTATCATCGGCTGGATTTGCGGCGGCAATTTCTATCTCCGTCGCGATCGCAGGCGCAGCAGAAAACTAACATTTTAAAGTCCCGGTACTCTCCTCGCAGAGCTTCCCATGAAAGTGGGCTTACTGATTATATTCGCTTATTTCCTTGGCTCCGTGCCGGCGGGTTACCTACTGGGCTATTTCGCCGGAGTCGACGTGCGGAAAGCGGGTAGCGGAAACGTGGGGGCGACGAACGTAGCCAGGGTGCTTGGCAAACGACAGGGGATCTGGACGCTGCTGGCGGATTCCGCCAAAGGATTTATCCCTGCCGTCCTGGCAGTGCACTTGGAGTTGGACCAGGCCGGGACGGCGCTTGTCGGTGTGGCAGCGTTCCTGGGTCATCTTTATCCGGTGTTTTTAAAATTCAAGGGAGGGAAAGGGGTCGCGACGGCTTTCGGAGTTGTTCTCGGACTCGCGCCTTTGGCCACCGTCTGCCTGATTGCCTTGTTTTGCGTGGTGATTTTGACTACTCGGATTGTGTCCCTTAGCTCAATTATCGGCGCCGCAGCCGCTCCATTTGTGCTCTGGCTGTTTGACCATCCCCCGGCCATGATCATCATGAGCGCGCTCCTTGCCGTAATGATCATCCTGCGTCATCGGAGCAACATCGCGCGTCTATTCGCGGGCACCGAGCCGACATTCGGCGCATCTAATTCTCGATGATCACCTCGACCCGCCGGTTCTGGCGGCGGCCCTCCTCGCTCTCATTACTAGCGATAGGAGAACGGGTTCCAAGCCCTCTGGCGGAAATGTGGCTGCCGTTTACGCCTTGCCGTTCCAAAGAGTCGGCGACGGTTTGCGCTCGCCTTTCCGAGAGCCGCTGGTTGTAATCCTCTTGGGCGGCACTCTCGCGGCTTGCATGTCCTTCGACGACTATTCTACGATTCGGCGCGTCGCGGTTGACGATACTGGCAATCTGATTGATACGGCCGCGTCCATCGGCGGTTAGATCGGCGCTGTCAAACTGGAAATCGACGCTTGGCAGATTCACCATGACCCCGCGGCTGGTTTCGCGGGCTTCAATATTACGCCGCTTCAGCTCGTCAATTAACGCCTGATTCTTAGCAATTTCGGCTCGTTGTTGGTCAAGAGCTTTTTGCTGTTCGGCCTGTTTCAGCTCCTGACCCTGGAGTTGATCGCCGACGAGTGCGCCCGTTCCTAATCCAAGCGCGCCGCCAATGGCAGCGCCGGCTCCTGGATGACCTACGGCGGAGCCGATGATGCCTCCGGCGGCCGCTCCACCGAGCGCGCCGATGCCGGCGCCTTTTTCACGGGTTGTCAAGGGACGCGAGCAGCTCGCGCTAACCAGGCCAAATCCCAACAATAAAACCCCGAGAGTTACGAGCCTCGAACGTTTTTCCATATCAACCTCCGAAACTTGACGGTTAAGTTACCATTCACCCCGCTGCTGTTTTAACCGTTCATTCTCTTTCCTTAGACGTTCGATCTCGGCTTTGTTTATATCGATTGTCCTCTGCTGGTCAGTCTGCTGTTCTTCCCGACCCATCAAATGGTCGCCTACGAGCGCCCCGGCAATTAGCCCTACCGGGCCTCCGACAAGAGCGCCTACGGCGGCATGCCCAACGGTGCTACCGATTATGGCGCCTGCGCCGGCGCCCAATCCAGCCCCGATTAGACCGCCTTTCTCTCTGGTCGTTAGCGTACCCGAACAGCCCGCCAGGGCGGCAAAAAGAAGAACCACGAGCATGATACGTAAGGTTCGGTTTCTCATACTTGCCAGCTCCTTTAATCTGTGGCGGTGATCAGTACTCACCCTGCTTTCTAAGCCTTTCGAGCTCCATCCTTTGACGATCTAGTTCTGCTTGGTTGGCATCGATCTGCCGTTGTTGGTCTACTTGTCGGTTATCCTGTCCTTGGAGTTGATCACCGACAAGGGCGCCTGTTCCTAAGCCAAGCACGCCGCCGATCGCCGCGCCAGCTCCAGGATGACCCACGGCTGCGCCGATAATTCCTCCGGCCGCAGCACCGCCAAGCGCGCCAATTCCCGCGCCTTTTTCGCGGGTCGTTAATGATCCGCCGGAGCAGCCGACCGTGGCCGTTACGATTAAGGCCGTAAGTAGCGTAAGAGCCGTTTTTTTCATGATACCTCCTTACTTATTACTGGGGACGTTTACTTATGAATAGCCGCAATTCTACCAAAACGATCGTTTGCCAGCAAGGATTCCGGCCATTTCCCGTTACAAACAAAAGCACTGCCATTTTATGTGTTCCCACGTGGGGCTCGGTTGCGCGGCGAGGTATCATGAATTTGCCTGTGTTGACATCGTAGACCTTAGAAGTCTATAGTTTTTTAAGGGAAGGAATGTCGTGAACACGATCACTCGAGAACAAATATTGGAAGCGTTGAAAAAGGTCCAAGACCCGGAGATCCACCGCGATATCGTAAGTCTCGGAATGGTGAAGGAACTTGCCGTAGCCAACGGAAACGTGGCCTTTACCGTCGAACTGACGACGCCCGCCTGTCCGTTGCGCGAAACTATTGAGACCGACTGCAAGCGCGCGCTGGCGGAAATACCGGGTATCGCCGGGCTGCAGATTAACTTCGGCGCTCAAGTCCGGGGGAGTAAGGCTGGCGCAGGACAGACGGACTTGCTGCCGTCCGTGAAGAACGTGGTCCTTGTCGCAGCGGGAAAAGGCGGCGTGGGGAAATCAACGGTGGCAGCGAACCTTGCAATTGCATTAAAGATGCACGGCGCCGCCACCGGTCTGCTCGACGCGGATATCTACGGACCTTCCATCCCGATGATGATGGGCGCGCAAGGCGAGCCCAACAAAGTCGAGGTCAATGGCGGGTACAAGATCGCTCCGACTGTTGCCCATGGCGTGCCGGTGATGTCGATTGGATTCTTTCTCGACGCCGATCAAGCGGTTATCTGGCGCGGCCCGATGCTGGGCAAGGCGTTGCATCAGCTGATGGCGGATGTGCACTGGGGCGAACTGGATTATCTGGTCGTCGACATGCCGCCGGGGACGGGCGATGTGCAGATCACCTTCTCGCAACAGCTCAAGGTGAGCGGCGCCGTGCTCGTGGCCACGCCACAAAAAGTTGCGCTCGCGGACGTAGTTCGGGCCAAGAGCATGTTCGATAAAGTAATGATCCCGATTGTGGGTATCGTTGAAAACATGAGTTATTTTATCTGCGATGGCTGTGGCAAAAATCACGAGATCTTCTCGCGCGGGGGGGCTCGCCGCGCCGCCGAGCGCTTTAACATTCCTTATCTCGGAGAAATCCCCCTCACTTCATCGTTGTGCGAGGGAGGCGACAAGGGAACGCCCATTCTAATCCAAGAGCCGAATTCAGAGGTCAGCAAGAGCTTTTTGGCGATTGCCGCAAAGCTGGCCGGTCAACTATCGATTGCCTCTGAGAGGGCTCAACGGGCGCAGGGTTTGAAAATCGTATCGAGCTAGCTCCTCACCTTCCCTCTCCCCCGTTGTCGGGGGAGAGGACAAAGGAGAGGGGTCGCTGAAAAGAGTACTGTTCCGTTATTTTTGCGTGCGTCAGTCGTTTCAGCCATCAAAAGGAGTTAAGTATGGTGACGAAAGAGCAGATCTATGAAGCGCTTCAAGAATGTTATGACCCGGAAATACCCGTGAACATCGTCGATTTAGGTCTGGTTTATGATGTCCAGGTGGAAGACGAGAAAGTAGCTGTCAAGATGACTCTCACTGCGCCGGGTTGCGGTATGGGCTCTATGATCGCGGCCGATGCGCGACAAAAAATTCTCGCTTTGGAGGGCGTTATCGATGCTACGGTCGATCTGGTTTGGGATCCGCCGTGGGATCCGAGCAGGATCAGTGAAGAGGCGAAACAAAAGCTGGGAATCGGCTAGCAGGCTGCTGAAAACGACTCATATGCTTCGTTGCGCTCAATCGCCTCGCTCCAACGTACGAACTCGCAAAGCGCAAGGAGCAAAGCGCATGGAGCAGGGAGCCAAGAGCAAAGAGCGAAGAGCACGGAGTCAGCGAAGTCCAATCTCTGACGTCTGACCTCCGACTTCTACCCTCTGCGCTATGCTTAGCCCTTAGCGATAGATTCGCGCCTGCCTGTGCCGACACGGCAGACAGGCGCCTCGCCTCTGAGATCTTTTTCAGCGGCCTGCGATCGGAGTTTTTCAGCAACCCTGCTAGTCTAGACTAGTCGGGCAATCGTCAGCTTGGAAACGCGCGTCCCCGTGATCACCCAATCCGAAAACAATTTCACATCACCGCTCACCGACAGCCATGATCGATCGACCTCGATTACGCCCGATTGAGGCTTTTCCCGTACAACAGGCCGGAAAAACTCTCATCTACCTGAAAGATCCACTCAACCTCGCCCCAGGGATAGGCATTTCACCTGTGGGTTACTTCATCGTCTCGCACTTCGACGGCCAGCATTCGTTTGTCGATATTCAGGAAGCGTATTGCCGGCAATTCGGCACGCTACTTATCAGCGACGAACTTAAGAACCTGGTCCAGATGCTCGATCAGCACTATTATCTACTAAGCGAGCGCTTTCTCAATTACCAACGAAGCGTGATCGAAGAATTTCGCAGGTTGCCAACCCGCGCCGCCGCTCATGCCGGCGCTGTTTATAAGGACGGTCCTGATGAATTAAAGACCCAGCTCGACGGATATTTCGTCGCGCCCGACGGTCCTGGTTTCCCGGCCCCGGAAATCGATGCTCCTGTCCCCAAGGCGATTGTCGCGCCGCACATCGATTTCCATCGGGGCGGGCCGGTTTACGCTTGGGCGTATAAGCCTCTCGCCGAAAGCAAGGGCGCGGATTTATACGTGCTGCTCGGCACCTCGCACTGTGGGGGTAAGCAACCGTTTATCTTGACATCAAAGGACTTCGAAACCCCTTTGGGACCCGTGGAGACCGACCGAGAGTTTGTTGTGAATCTTCACGGAAAGTGCCGGGAAGATCTTTTCGACGACGAGTACCTGCACAGGGGCGAACACTCGATCGAGTTTCAAGTCATGTTTCTAAAGTACATAGCTCAACGACGGGCGGAACTCAGAGGCGAAGCGGAAAAGCCTTTCAAGATCGTTCCTATCTTGGTTTCTTCTTTTCAACCTATGATCCAGAGCCGGATCTTACCGGAGCAACATCCGCCTGTGGCGACGTTTATCAAGGTTCTGCAAGATTTGATCTCAGGCGAGACGCGGCAGATCTGTTTGATTGCGGGGGTGGATCTGGCGCACGTCGGCAGGCAATTCGGCGACCGCGAAGAAGTCACAAGCGATTTTCTCAAGTGGGTCGGTGACGAGGACCAGCTTCTGATCGAGCGGCTTGCGGCTCTCGATGCAGCGGGTCTTTTTAACGAAGTCGCAAAAAACGAGGATCGCAGAAGAATCTGCGGGTTCTCGCCGCTCTACTCTCTAATTCATTTGCTGGACGGCAGCCGCGGGAGGAATTTGAAATACAGCCAAGCCTTCACTCGCGAAACCGGCTCGGCGGTTACCTTCACCAGTATGACCTTCGAGTAACAGATCAAAGATAGAGACAGAGACAGAGAGACGAGATAGTAGACAGAGAGGGGAAGCGGGGGGTCTCTGTCTCCAATCTCTGTCTCTGTCTGTTAATGCATGTTCATGCCGCCATCCACACTGATCGACTGGCCGGTCATGAAGTCGCTGTCGTCCGAAGAGAGAAATATAACCGTGCCGACCAAGTCCTGAGGGTATTGATCCCGCTGGATGCAGCGCCGTTTTCTGCGGTCGGCGAGTTGCTCCGGGGTCATCACGCCTTCTTGATTCGAGCCAGAGATGGTGAGGCCCGGCATGATCGAATTGACCGAGATGTTGTCACTGCCCACTTCGCGCGCAAGGGCGCGGGTAAAGCCGATTACGCCCGCTTTGGATGAAACATAGTGCAGAAACAAAGGCGATCCGCTGAGCGCCGTGCCCGATGAGATGTTAATAATTTTCCCTTTGCCCTGCTGCTTCATTGCCGGGTAAACCGCTTTGACGCACAGGAACAAGCCTTTCAAATTGACCGCCATTACGCGATCCCACTCTTCGGGATCGATCTCCATAAAATTTTTCTTTTTGAGCGCCGAGTAAAGACCCGCGTTATTGACGAGAACATCGATGCGGCCGTATTGCTTCAGGGTAGCGTCGGCCATTGCCTGGGTCCTATCCGGGGAGGTGACATCGACGGCGACCGCGATAGCTTCGCCTCCGGCTTGGTTGATATCCGCGGCGACTTTTTTGGCTTCGGCCTCCTGAATATCGGCGGCGACCACTTTTGCGCCTTCTTTAGCCACGCCCATCGCGTAGGCTTTGCCGATGCCGACACCGCCGCCGGTGACGATAACAACTTTGTCCTTGAGTCGCATTTGGTTACCTCCGTTTTAGCTGATCAGCAGGCTGCTGAAAAAGACTCATATGCTTCGTTGCACTCAATCGCCTCGCCGCTTAAGCAGGTTGAGGTTCAGGTTAAGGTTAAGCTCAACCTCGGCCTTAGCCTTCCGACCTGCTCGGAATGCGCGCCTCGCCTCTGAGATCTTTTTGAGCAGCCTGTAAATAGGATCTTTCAGCAAGCTGCTATCAGATTTTGAGCCGGTAAAAGTCAATTGGATTGTCGTGCAAGATCATTTTTTTGCTCTCATCGCTGATGTCTTGCCGTTCCAGAAACTCCGGGATATCTCGTTTGAACATATCCGGCAACCGTTCATGCGGGTAATCCGACGGCCACATGAGGCAGCGCGGATTGAACTGCTTCAGCACCTGGGTGAGCGCCTGCTCTTCGACCTCGCAGGTGGCCCAAACCCGCCCGGAACGAATGTATTCGCTGGGCTTCTTCTTGAGAAAAGGCGCCTGGAAGCGGTACGGCTTTTCAAATTCTTCGTCCATTCGATCCATCATATAAGGAAGCCAGCCGGAGCCTGCTTCTAAAAATGCAACTCTTAGTTTCGGGAAGCGCGCGAAAACACCTTCGAAAATCATGTGAGTGAACTGGATCAAGATCGCAAAAGGATGTTCCAATGTATGGACATGGAGGAACTTATTGAAAAAGTCGAACCCCATGTTGCGGCTGGGAGCGCCATGAACCGCGAGCGGCATATCCAACCTCTCCGCCGCTTCATAGATGGGGTCGAAGTCGGTATGGCCGTAGCCTTTGTGCAGGACAGTAACCGCGGGCATGAGGCCGGCCACGAGTCCGAGCCCTTTGGCCCGTTCGAGTTCCTTCGCTGCTTCAGCGGGTTCGTGAACCGGCAATAGCGCGACCGCTTTGAGCCGAGAACTCTGTTTGCTGAAACGTTCAGCAACCCAGGAATTATAGGCGCGCGAGATGACGCAAGCCCACTCCGGGTTCTGAACCAGGCCGAGCGCTAATCCTCCGGTCGGATAAAGCACGGTTGTGTGAACGCCGAGCTCGTCGAGAAATTCAAGCCATTTCGATGCCGGCGTTTCGTGAACTTTCCCCGGAACGCCAAAACCACGGTTCCAGCCGTCAAGCGAGGGAAAGTAGCTGTAGGTCTGGAAGTGAGGACCTTCGCTATATCGCCCTTCAAGAAATTCCCGCAGCTCGGTGTCCTTTTCCATCACGTGTCCGTCGGCATCGATAATGGAGTAGTTCACATTCATCAGATTCTCTCCTGTTTAATGACTTCAATTTCAATATTTTTTCTTTGACTCTTGAAAAGCGGTCTTCATGCTTCGACGAGCTCAGCATGAACGGAAGAGACTCGATGGATTCAAACGGTTTTCCGTTCGTCCTGAGTTAGTCGAAGGGCGAACGGAGAGTTCTCTTGAGAGTCGTACATTGGTGAGCCCACTATAAGAACGAAATGCCGCCGTCGACGTTCACGGTCTGGCCGGTCATAAAGTCGCTGAGGGGCGAAGCCAAAAAGAGCATGGCGCCGACGAGGTCCTGCGGCACTTGAACGCGCTTCAGGGAGCGGTTGCCGATCGATGACTGCCGAAAGCGAAGCGTCTCTTCGCTCGGGTTCTCCTCGGAGAGTGTGTTGCCCGGCGCCAGAACGTTGACCTGGATGTTGTCTTCGCCCACTTCGCGCGCCAGTGTGCGGGTGAATCCGATGACCCCGGCTTTGGAGGTCACGTAATGAATCCGCCCGGGACTGCCTTTGAAGACCGTTCCGGAAGCGATATTGATGATCTTTCCTGATTTTTGCTCGCGCATGGTCGACAGTACGGCGCGAGTGCAAAAAAAGACGCCCTTAAGATTAACGGCCATCAACCGGTCCCACTCTTCGGGCGTAATCTCCTCGATTCGTCCGCGGTTCATGGGAATCGTCGCGAAAATAGCGGCATTGTTGATCAGCACATCGATCCCGCTAAAGCGCTGCAGGGTGGCCGCAGCCATTTCTTTCGTCGATTTCTCATCGGCGACATCGACGTGAACGGCAAGAGCCTGTAAGCCTGTTTCGTTGACGATGCGCGCGGCTACCTTTTCCGCTGCGGTCCGATCGATATCGGCGACGACAACGCGTGATCCCGCCCTTCCAAAGCCCAAGCAATATGCCTCGCCGATGCCGTGGCCGCCGCCGGTCACGATAACAACCCTGTCTTTCAGTCCGTTGATCACGCAAGTTCCTCAATGCGGTTTGATGAGCGCCTTGGTCGGGAATAGTTCGGGGATCTCGCCGCCCACGGCTTTGATACAGCGCTCGATCTCTTCGAGCGGGAAGATGTGGCTCACCATGTCTTGAACCGGGAACTTCGTTTCCTCCAGCAAGCGAAGCGAGGCTTCAGTGGCATCGTTGTCGGCGGTAAAACAGCCCTGGATTTTAATCTCCCCCCAGACAAGTTTGTCCATCAGTATCGGCGTGACGGTGGCATCTCCGGTCAATCCCGCCAGCACCATAGTCCCCTGGCGCCTCAGGCAGTCGATGGACGTCTGGATCGCCTTGGGATTGCCCGAGACATCCACGACGACATCGCACATTTCGCCGTCCGTCTCTTTGCGGATGACTTCCAGGACGTCTTCTTGGTCGACATTGATGGCTCGATGCGCGCCGAACTTTTTCGCCAGCTCCAAACGTTTAAGGTCGCGGCCGATACCGGTGATAAACACCTTTGCCGCGCCCGCGTGACGCGCTGCAAAGGCGTTCGAGAGCCCCTGCTGGCCGGGACCCTGTATCAGAACGTAATCGCCCATTTTGACTCCGCCCCTGCGAACGGCCCACTGGTATCCGTTGGCCATAACCGCCCCGACGAGAACGGCGGCTTCGGCGGGTAGCGCGTCGCTCACTTTCGTAGCGAGTACGTCCGGCGCCAAGTAGACGTAATCGGCAAAACCGCCGAAGAGATGCGGCGGCTTGTCGCAGGGAGTCCGGCCGCCGTAGCTTGTCCGTTTCTTGCAGAAACGCGCTCCGCCGCGGCGGCAATCGGCGCAGCGGCCGCAGCCCAACGCCCCCTTCAGAATGATCCGATCGCCCTCTTTGATTTGATGAATGGAAGCCGCATCGCGTCCGAGCTTTACCACGCGGCCGAGAATCTCGTGGCCGAGAATAAGCGGCAGCGGGAGCCGGATCTTACCGTGGTAGTATTTGACGTCCGATCCGCAGACGCCGGCCATCTCGACTTCGACCAAGCCGCCATCCGCCGGAATATCAGGAATCGGATATTCGCGAATTTCGAGCTTATCTGGCCCTAGTAAGGTCGCTCCTCGTGCCGTCGATGCCATAAAACCTCCTCTAGCGCCGGGCACACGTTCATTCAGCCGAATTCTTCGCCCACAGAGATGACGTGGGTTCGTCTTACTTGAGTTTGTATTCTTGCATTAGTTTGTCGATGAAACCGCTGGCATCGAGCTCCTTGACGAACGATGAATCGATAAAGCGCTCCGGGTTTTCCTTGAGCACTTTCGGGTCTTTTTTCCCCACTTCTTGAATGGGAAGGGCGAAATATTCTTTGTCCGGATACGGTTTCAAGGGGAAATCATACTCGCGAAAATTCTCCTCGAGAACTTCGCGGTCTTGCACTTTCATATACTTGGCCAACACTTTGAGGCTAAACTCCTTATTACGCCTATAGAGATGAATCCCTTCGATCATCGCTTTGGTAAAGTTCACCATGTCAGGCCGGTTCTTTGTAAGGTAAGATTTTCGCGCCACAAAGAAAAGACTGGAGTAAGGAATTCCGAGTTTCGAGGAGTCGATCAGCAGCGGATAACCCAGTTTTCTCGCCTGCAGCGTCATGGGTGGGGTTAGGATGGCGGCGTCTGCGTTTTTGGTTTCAACGGCGGCAATCCGGTTTGACTGGTTACCAACCTGGAGCAAAGCGACGTCAGTATCCGGTCGAAGTCCTTCGCGCTGAAGCAGATAGCGTGCGGCGAAATCGGCATTACTGCCAAACCGGCTGATGGCGATGCTTTTGACCTCCTTGATGCTTTTAATTCCCTTCCTGCCGAAGATGCGGTTGTCCATGGTGTTGCCGAGGCGGCCGAACATCGTGAGATCCAACCCGGTCATGGTTGTGGTGATCACGACTTGCGGAGAAAACATACCGACCTGGGCGTCCCCGGAAATGAGCGCTGCGGCCGCCGATGTCGCTCCCTGGATGAATATGAGTTGAACCTGGTTGCCATACTTTTCGAACAGCTTTGCTTCCTTCGTGACCCACAGGGGCGCGAACTGGCCGACTTCGCTGGTCCAGACGACGTTGATTTGCGCCGCGGAGACAGGCGCGGCCGCGAGCAAGATGAAACCCAAAAACAAGCTTAGGAGCCTGAAATAGTAGCGTAGGTTCATTGAAATCTCCTTTCGGCCGGAAGTTAATCTCGATTCCCGCTTACCGCTATACTGCCGAACAATCGGTGAATCAAGTCGAAGTCAAGGGTGATCGGCGAGTTTTCACACAGCCTGACGAAGCAGACGGGCTCCGTTTAGCTCTTAACTAAGGCGAGACCCAAGAACGTTACGATCGGCCCGAGAGTCGCGTTGATCTTCAAAAGCATAAACCACTTTTCCCAGTGCCCCCGGAGCGGCTCGGGCCAGACGGAGCTTCCAGCGGCCGTTTGAGGAGTTAACGCGTCAATTTTTGGGCCGTATTTGAACACCTGTAGAAAGTGGTGTACGAGCATCGCGAAGAACAGTAGAAGCTTGATCGACAGGATCACTACGTAATACCGCCCGAGGCCGGCACCTGTCATCTGGCTCTGTAAGATTAGGGCGACGATCCCCGTTACGAGTAAGAGTCCGATCGCTGCCCAAGAAACCGCCTCGAACGCGATCCTACCGTGGTTCAAGACTTTAATTCCAATCCCAGGATTTAATTGGTGGACCGCCGGCCCGAAAACGATCAGAAAAAAGGCGATACCCCCTAACCAAAGAGCAAGCGCGATAATGTGCAATAGTAAGCTAAGCGTATGCCAGGAAATCATGGATCGGAACGGCCGCAGCTCTGTGCTTATCATCGGGTTAAAACCTTTGCAAACATGCGGGTTTCCCCCTTGAAAAGGCATAGTAGCTGTGTTAGCAAGAGTTTGGTTTTCTTCGTCACTTCCAAAAAAAACAAGGATGGTTCGCTAGATGCTGCGCTGGCTTCCAGAAGATGTGTCTACGTATGGTGGAGAGATCGACTCTCTATTCTATCTGATTTACTACATTACCGCCGCTACATTTATTATAGTCACCGTGTTGATGATCGTCTTTTTGGTGATGTACCGGGAAAGAGAAGGCCGGCGCGCTATTTACAGCCACGGAAACACAACCCTGGAAATCATCTGGACGATCGTTCCAGCGGTTATCCTGATCGTTCTTTCTTTTATGAGCGTGACCACTTGGGCCAAGGTCAAGGGAGAAGCGCCCGCCACTGACTTCGAAGTTCAAATCACAGCCAAGCAGTTCAACTGGGAAGTCGCCTATCCCGGACGGGACGGCAAATTAGGAACCCAAGACGACGTTAAATTCGACAACGATGTGCACGTGCCCGTCAACAAGGTTGTCCGCGTCCATCTAACCGCCAGCGACGTTATTCACAGTTTCTTCATTCCCAATCTGCGCTTTAAGCAAGACGCTGTCCCCGGGAGAACCGTTCTTGGCTGGTTCGAAGCGACGAAGCCTGGAAAGTATGAGTTGCCTTGCGCCGAACTCTGCGGCTTCGGCCACTCCGGCATGAAGGGATGGCTGTTTGTCCATACTGCCGAAGAGTATGTCCAATGGGCGACAGAGAATTTGGCGCCTAAGCCACAGTAACTCGGACCATATCTTACCGGAATTATCCGCAGCGCAATCACGGAGGATCTTAGACGATGAGCGATACAGCAGCGGCTGGCGCAGCACATGCCGCCCATATTCACCACGAAGAACTCGGCTTCTGGCGCACTTATGTTTTCTCGACCGATCACAAGATGATCGGCCGGCAGTTCCTCTTCATGGGGCTTTTGATGTTGATCATAGGCGGACTGCTGGCGATGATGATCCGGTGGCAATTAGCATGGCCCGAAACCGCCGTTCCCGGGCTCAATTGGATTCCCGAGCCCTATATGTATGGCGGCATCATTCCGCCGCAAACCTATAACGCGGTCTTTACGATGCATGCAACGATCATGATCTTTTTTGTCGTTATGCCGATCATGGTCGGCTGCTTCGGTAATTTTCTGATCCCGTTGATGATCGGCACGCGCGACATGGCCTTTCCGAAGTTGAATATGCTCTCGTTCTGGGTCGGTGCGGTCTCCGGGGTGGTGATGCTTGCCAGCTTTTTCGTTCCCGGCGGTCCGGCTGCGTCGGGCTGGACCGGCTACGCGACGCTCTCGGCCAAAGCTCAATACACCGGCGTCGAGTGGGGTCAACATCTTTGGATTATTAGTCTCATTATCCTCGGTGCCTCTTCTCTGATGGGATCGATCAACTATATTACGACGATCGTGAACATGCGGGCCCCCGGCATGACTTACTTTCGCATGCCGCTGACGGTCTGGTCACTCTTCGTCACGGCTATTCTTTTGCTCCTGGCATTGCCGGTGCTGACTGCGGCACTCGCTATGTTGCTCTTTGACCGAATGCTCGGGACCAGTTTCTTTCTCCCGGAGGGGGGCGGCGAGCCTCTTCTGTGGCAGCATATGTTCTGGTTTTTCGGCCATCCGGAAGTTTATGTCCTCGTCCTTCCCGCAATGGGAGTGACTTCTGAATTGCTATCGACTTTCTCGCGCAAGCCGATCTTCGGCTATCATGCGATGGCATTTTCCATGATCGCGATCGCTTTTCTCTCCTGGATTGTTTGGGGCCATCACATGTTTATCAGCGGCATGAATCCGCTGCTCGGGACGGCTTTCATGATGACGACAATGGTCATCGCCGTCCCGTCAGCGATCAAGGTTTTCAACTGGCTCGGCACTCTTTGGGGTGGCAGCATTCGCTTGACTGCGCCGATGCTCTTTGCGTTGGGGTTTGTGTCGAATTTCTTGATCGGCGGATTGAGCGGGATCTTCATGGCATCCACCCCGGTGGACATCTTCATCCATGACACGTATTACATCGTCGCTCATTTTCATTATGTCGTAGCCGGCATCATCTTCGCGCTGTTTGCGTCGGTTTATTACTGGTTCCCGAAGATGTTTGGACGGATGATGAACGAGGGGCTGGGTAAGATTCATTTCGTCCTGACCTATATCTTTTTTAACTTGACCTTCTTCCCGATGCATTTTCTGGGCGTCGGCGGCCATATGCGGCGGATTTACAATCCGATGCAGTATGAATTTATCCAGCCGATGCAGGACTGGAATGTTTTCATCACGACCAGCGCGCTGATTCTCGGTGCCAGCCAGATTTTCTTCCTGTTCAACTTCATCTGGAGCCTCTTTGCCGGCAAAAAGGCCGAGCGAAATCCCTGGCAAGCCAACACTCTGGAGTGGATCCCGCCTTCGCCGCCGCCGCATGGCAACTTCGAGGCGCAGCCGGTGGTGTACCGCGGGCCGTACGAGTACAGTTCGCCTGAGGTCAAGGAGGACTGGTTGCCGCAGGACAAAAACCTCGGAACCGGGGCCGCGGCGCGAGCCCACTAAGTAAGTTAGATGAAGATAGAAGATGGTTTAAGAGTTGAAGGGATCAAGGGATCGCTGGATCAAGAGCGGAAATCTGTCGATCCTTTAACCCTGCAACCCTGTAACTCTGCAACTCATTTTCCTTCGAAATGGCCCCATCGACTGGCTGTCGTGACCGCCTGCGCGACGTTCCCTTTGCTTTTTATCGGCGGTCTCGTCACCAGCAAAGGCGCGGGCCTGGCGGTGCCCGACTGGCCGACGACTTTCGGCTATAACATGTTCCTTTATCCATGGTCGAAAATGGCCGGCGCGATTTTCTACGAGCACAGCCATCGCCTGGTTGCCTCTGGGGTCGGTTTGCTCACCATTTTCGTGGCTGTTGCTTTCTGGATTAGAGAGCAGCGCAATTGGCTTCGCTGGCTCGGAATCGCTGCGTTGGGATTGGTCATTGTTCAAGGGGTGCTGGGCGGGCTTCGGGTCGTGTTGCTGCAGCCTACCCTGGCGATCGTTCATGCCTGCTTTGCGCAAGCTTTTTTCGCTTTGATCGTTAGCCTTGCGATCTTTACTTCAGCCGCGTGGAACGAGAAACCGCCGGCCAAGCCGATTGCCGGCGGTCGCCTATGGCGCCTCTGCGCAATCACAACGGGGCTCATTTACGTGCAAGGAATCTTCGGCGCCGTGCTTCGTCACACCGGCGGCCGATTGGATGCTCATCTGTTTTTGGCGGCGTTAGTGGCGCTGCACGTCGTCCTGCTCGTGGTACGAATCATGCGGTCTCACTCGGAACAGCCGAAGCTGGTCCGGCCCGCGCTCACACTCGGAGTTTTGTTGTTCATGCAATTGATCCTGGGACCAGCCTCGTACTTCGGCAAATTTACGACTATGTTGAGAATGCCTGTTGACGCCCTGGTTTTCCTGACAACGACCCATTTGGTCGTTGGCGCGCTGATGCTCGTGACCGGACTGTTGCTGACCCTAAGGTCTTTTCGTCTTTCCGCCTCAGGAACGTCTCTTAGGAAGAAAGAAATGTTAACGGAGCAGTATGAGTTCTAATACCGGAACCGTAGATGTTACCATGACCGGCGCGTTGCGCCGCGTGGCCGACTATGCCGAGCTGGCCAAGCCGCGGATCGTTTTAATGGTTTTGGTAACCGCGTTCGTGGGGTTTTACGTCGGCTCCGAGCGAGTTCCCGACTATGTGAGACTGCTGCAGATGCTTTTCGGCACCGCGCTGGCTGCCGCCGGCACCTTGGCGCTCAATCAGTTTCTCGAACGCGATACCGATGCGATGATGGAACGGACGCGCCACCGTCCATTGCCCGATGGGCGGGTCATGCCGCGCGAGGCCTTCTGGTTTGGCGTTCTCATCGCCGTCGCGGGGCTTGCTTACCTCACTCTCGCGGTTAACTTCATGAGCGCATGGGTCACTGCTTTGATTACACTGAGCTACCTGCTTTTCTACACTCCAATGAAGCGCAGAAGTTCTCTCTGCGTGCTGGTCGGCGCCGTACCGGGGGCCCTCCCGCCCGTCATCGGCTGGGTGGCCGCGAGAGGCAGCCTCGAGGTCGATGCATGGGTCTTATTCGCCATCATGTTTCTCTGGCAAGTGCCTCACACGCTCGCCATTGCGCGGCTTTACCGGGAAGACTATGCCAAGGCAGGAATCCAGTTCCTTCCCGTTATCGAACCGGATGGGGAGAGCACGAACCGGCAGATCATCTCGCACTGCGCCGCATTGCTGGCAGTCAGTCTGCTGCCGACGCTTGTCGGCCTCGCTGGGCCGGTTTATTTTGTTGTGGCTTTCCTGCTTGGACTAGGATTTTTGGCTAGCGGCGTGAGGCTGGCAATGGAGTCGACCTTGCCGCGGGCGCGAAAATTGTTGTTGGCATCGTTAATTTACCTTCCGGTGCTGTTGCTTGTCATGGCATTGGACCGCGTGCCATTATGAATCCAGCCGTGATCGAACGTTTGGGAACTAAAGATAAACTCAGGAAAACGCGTCTATTTGGGATTGCCCTGGCGGTGTTGACGGTGCTTTACATCAGCGCAATCATCGCTTTCATTATCGTGTACTGAACCAACTGTTCGTTATGGCGAAAAGCTCGACCGCAAGACGCTTGGATGAGCCGGAACCGGTAGTCGAACGGAAGCGTCCCGGCTTCGGCGGCGGCGATCCGCCGGCACCGCCGGTTCAATGGACCGCGCCGGTTGTTAGCAACGCCCGGCTTGCAGTGCTGATGTTCTTGGGTGCCGAAGCGATGTTTTTTGCCGGGCTGATCGGCGCGTTCTTGGTTTTTCGTTTGGGCAGCTCGATCTGGCCACCGCCGTTTCAGCCGCGGCTCCCTATAGGCATCACGGGCGTTAATACGGCCATCCTTGTTTTCAGCGCATTGACGATGCAGCTGAGTCTCAAAGCCGTGCGGCGCGGCGATGCCGGGAGACTAATCCGTTACTTGGCGCTGACGGCGGCTCTCGGCGGGACCTTTCTGGCCGTCCAAGGCTATGAATGGCTCCGGCTTATCCATTTTGGCCTCACGCTTTCAAGCAGTGTTTACGGCGGTTTGTTCTACACACTCATTGGATTTCACGGGCTGCACGTTTTTGGCGCTCTCATATGGCTTTTCGTCGTATTGGTACACTCGAAACAGGGTCGATTTTCGAAGAATCACCATACCGGCGTGGTGACCTGCGGCATGTATTGGACCTTCGTCGTCGCTTTATGGCCAATACTCTACGTTTTGGTTTACCTGTATTGAGATCGTTACGTTGACTGTTGAGGACTGTTGCGATAATTTTCGCCTACTTGAGAAAATGAAACTCCGTATACTGCTTGGATTATTGGCTGCCTGGGCCGGACCGGTCGTAACTACGTCCTTGGCTGTCGCCTGTTCCGTTTGCGTGACTGGATCCGCCAACGATCCGAGTGCCGGCGCCTACAATTGGAGCGTGCTTTTCCTCATGGCGGCGCCTTATCTTGTCGCTGGCTCCGTCGCCGGCTGGCTTGTTTACAGCTACCGGCGCGCCGCGGCAAAACGAGAGGAAATCGACGGCGCTGCGGGTGTTGATCATTTAGCTTGGAATCAAAAGGAGAGTGGAAGATGAGCGATGCAGTCGCGATGCATGCGGGGGTGGAGCCTCAAGAATCCCCGCTGACCCCGGAGAACTGGGGCAAACTGGGGATGTGGTTGTTTCTCGCCGGCGATGCCATGTCGTTTGGCTGCTTGATCGTCGGTTATGGTATTCTTCGTCATGCCAGCTCAAGCTGGCCGGTGCCCTCCGAGATTCTCGGGATCAACCTGACGGCGCTGATGACTTTTCTTCTGATTGTCAGCAGTGTCACCATGGTCAAGGCGCTTTCCGCCGTTCAGCATGACGACAAGGCGAAGTTCAAAAAATTTATGGGGTTCACGATCCTGGGCGGGCTGATCTTTCTTGGTCTGCAGGCTTACGAATGGACCCACTTGATTACGGAAACGCTGCCGCACCACAATCTCTCGTTTTCCAAAGATTTGTTTGCCACGACCTTCTTCGTGCTCACCGGTTTCCACGGCATGCACGTGACCGGCGGCGTAATCTATAACTCCTGCGTTCTGGCTGCAGTATCGAGGGGTCGCTACGAGGCAAAGCATGTAGAGATCGCGGGTCTGTATTGGCACTTCGTCGATCTCGTCTGGATTTTGAT
>JBOHVS010000299.1:0-13344 GCA_050735975.1 Binatia bacterium
GCTCTTCGTGTCCTCTGTGGTGAAAATCCTTTTCCCTCTCCGTGCCCTCAGCGTCTTTGCGGTGAACATCCCTAAACATAACCATCTTTGCTTGCCTGCTGCGGCCTATTTGTGGTACCTCAGGTGCGATGGAAAAAGAGCTTGCCGCGATCCGCAGCGCGATTCGAGACATCCCCAATTTTCCCAAGCCCGGTATTGTATTTAGAGACATTACGCCGCTCCTCGGCAACGGGCCGCTGTTTGGCAAAACCATTGATCTGCTGGCCGACCGTTATCGCGGAGAACGCGTGGATACCGTTCTGGGTATCGAGTCCCGAGGTTTTATCGTCGGAGCGGCGCTGGCCTATAAACTTGGCGCGGGATTTTGCATCGTGCGAAAACCGGGCAAATTGCCCTACGAAACTCATAGCGCAAGCTACCAGCTTGAGTACGGGATCGACACGCTGGAGATTCATATTGACGCCATACCGGCAAAAGCGCGGGTGGTGATTGCCGACGACTTGATCGCCACGGGAGGCACCGCCGCCGCCACCGCGCAATTGGTCTCCAAACTTGGCGGAACGGTCGTCGAGTGTGCCTTTGTTATCGAGCTATCGTTTCTCAAGGGACGGGAAAAACTCAAGCCCTACGATGTTTTCTCACTCCTCCGGTATGACTCCGAGTAATCGCTCGGTCATAGCCGGGCAAGGCGTTTTCACCGCAGAGGCACAGCGCGGCTGAGCCGCAACCAAATAGGAACAGGACTTCACCACGAAGTTCGCGAAGAGCACGAAGTTCAGAAGTTAAAAATATCTAAATCTTCGTGGCCTTCGTGCGCTTCGTGGTGAGTCGGCATTATCTCGTTGATTCAGCAGCTTACAACTACTGCGTTAGAAAATTTGCGCAGGCGCAAACTTTTAAGCATAGTAATAGGGAGTTCGCGGAGGGTTAAGGTTCTAATCTCGGCGTGCTCAGCGGCTCGGCGGTGATACCTCCGTATCGATCGGCAGGGTTCTATTCGATTCCTTGACATCCCCAACCATGGTCGATAAGGTTAATTTTATCGAAACGTGTGGAACCGCTCGATTTGGCGACCAAATTGCCATGTCCGTAGCTTAGCTCAGGAATAGCCGGATGAAACGCATCGAAGAAATGAACCTCTGGGAGCGATTGTATTTTCCGGAGGTCATCCGTGGGCTCACGGTTACGGGGTATCGCTTTTGGCGCAATCTTTTCGTTCACACGTTGCACCGGCTCGGGCTGGCCCGCGACAAGCAAGCATCCGTCACAGTCCAGTATCCTGACCAACGGGCGCCATACCCCGACACTTTCCGGGGCCGGCACCGGTTGACGTTGAAGGATGACGGCTCGGTCGCGTGCACTGCGTGCTTCCTCTGCGCTACGGCGTGCCCGGCGGAATGCATCTACATTCAGGCGGGCGAATATCCCGAGAACCCGGTTGAGAAATTTCCAGTGCGCTATGAAATCGATACGCTGCGCTGCATTTACTGCGGTTTTTGCGTGGAGGCGTGTCCTTGCGACGCCGTCCGCATGGACTCCGGCACCCACCCGGGGAATCTGGGCTTTAGCCGCAAGGAGTTCGTCGAGGATAAGGAAGTGTTGATGCAGCGGTCGCGCGACTTGGCGGAAAAGGGGAAAGAAGGGCTCTACGAAGAATACGTAAAGCCATACCGGCGGGTTTGAACAACACGAGCGTGATGCAAAAGGAGAAACCGTATGTCGAACTCCAGTAATCAAAATGGCTCAACGACAAATGGAATTACGACGCAACCTTTACCCGCGTCCCACAAAGTCTTCGTTCATAGTCACCAATATCCCGATGTCAGCGTGGCCATGCGAGCGGTCGTTTTAAGCGCCGAGGATGGTCACGCCGGCAACGGCCATCGCGATCATCATGCTCCAGTGATGATTTATGACACCTCCGGTCCCTATACCGATCCAACTGTCGAGACCGACATCCGCAAGGGGCTGAGACCGCTACGTTTAGAATGGATTCGCGCTCGCGGCGACGTCGAGGAACGGAAGGCACCAAGCTATCAACCCGTTGACGGCAAGGACGGCTCGCAGACCGAGCGGTTCCCTGACGCCTCCCGACGTCCGGTGCTGCGCGCGAAACCAGGCTGCAATGTGTCGCAGATGCACTATGCCAGGAAAGGCATTGTGACGCCGGAAATGGAGTATATCGCCATCCGCGAAAATCTGGGGCGTGAGAAAGCCTGGGATAACGGCGCCAGCGGGGGATCGCGGACTCATGCGGGAAACAGCTTTGGCGCGGCTATCCCTAAATTCGTGACGCCGGAATTTGTGCGCGACGAGGTCGCGCGGGGCAGGGCAATTATCCCGGCAAACATTAACCACCCGGAAAGCGAGCCGATGATTATCGGGCGCAACTTCCTGGTGAAGATCCACGCCAATATCGGCAACTCCGCCGTCGCTTCTTCCGTTGAAGAAGAAGTCGAGAAGATGATCTGGGCGGCGCGCTGGGGCTCCGATACAGTGATGGATCTGTCCACGGGCGACAATATTCACGAAACGCGCGAGTGGATTTTGCGTAATTCTCCCGTGCCCATTGGCACGGTGCCGATTTATCAAGCCTTGGAGAAGGTTGGCGGCAAAGCCGAAGAGTTAACCTGGGAGATCTACCGCGATACGCTGATCGAACAAGCCGAGCAGGGCGTTTCGTACTTTACGATTCACGCCGGCGTTTTGCTGCGCTATGTGCCGCTGACCGCGAAACGGGTGACCGGCATCGTCTCGCGCGGCGGCTCCATCCTGGCGAAATGGTGTCTCGCGCACCATAAAGAGAATTTTCTCTATACCCGCTTTGAAGAGATCTGCGAAATCATGAAGGCCTACGATGTTTCGTTCTCCCTCGGGGATGGGCTCCGTCCAGGATGCATCGCGGATGCCAATGACGAGGCGCAGTTTGGCGAGCTGGAAACTCTCGGCGAACTCACGAAAATCGCGTGGCGCCACGATGTCCAGGTCATGATCGAAGGGCCGGGACACGTGCCGATGCACCTCATTCACGAAAATATGACCAAGCAGCTCGAGTGTTGCCACGAAGCTCCTTTCTATACGCTCGGTCCGCTGACGACCGATATCGCCCCGGGGTACGATCATATTACCAGCGCGATCGGAGCGGCCATGATCGGCTGGTACGGCACCGCGATGCTATGCTACGTGACGCCCAAGGAGCATCTCGGTCTCCCGGACAAAAAAGACGTCAAAGACGGCGTCATCGCTTACAAGATCGCCGCCCACGCGGCCGATCTTGCCAAGGGGCATCCGGGCGCGCAGATGCGCGACGACTCTTTGAGTCAAGCCCGTTTCGAGTTTCGATGGGAGGACCAGTTCAACCTGAGTCTCGATCCGGAAACCGCCCGCGCCTTTCATGATGAAACACTTCCGGCCCAGGGAGCCAAGATAGCCCACTTCTGCTCCATGTGCGGCCCGCATTTCTGTTCGATGAAGATCACCCAGGATGTTCGCGACTATGCGGCGCAAAAAGGCATTGAAGAAGGAGACGCGCTGGCGGCCGGCATGCACGAGAAGGCGGAAGAATTCAAACGGGCGGGCGGTAAGCTGTACCGCGAGGTCGGATCGGAAGGCTCTGATTCGTCCACCGCAACGATGCGCGCGTCGAACAAAGAATAAAACGGAGATCCATGCTCAAGGGCTGTTGAAACAGCCCATGCTTCGACGCGCTCAGCATGAACGGAAAACGCTCAGCGATCTTCAGGGACTCTTCCGTTCGCTCCTTCGTCAAGCTCAGGACAGACTCTGAGCAGCCCGTCGAAGGGTGAACGGGAGCTTTAAAAGCGCTTCCTCTCCTCTGACTGGCCGCCCCGCGCGGCCAGTCGCGTTTTAGTCTCGAACCTCCTCAAACGTCGAACGTTAATGCCTCCTCGACAACTATGCGCATTCTTCTCTACGGTTTCGGCCCCTATAAGCAATTCCGCGAGAACATAACCGCGAAGATCATTAAGGCAATGCCGAGACAGCCGGGATTAAGGAAGTTGGTGTTCCCGGTGCGATTTGATCGAGGGCAGTTTGTCGGAGCGCTAAAGAGACACCGGCCGGATGTTGTCATTGGTTTGGGGCAAAGCACGCGGCGGCGAATCGAGATAGAAGCTCGGGCGTCGAATCGGCGACGCTCAAACAAACGGCATTCCGCAAAGCCGATTTTCAAAAGTAGAGCGAGGTGGTTGGCGACCACCCTTGCGCTCAAGCTCGCCCGGCAAGCGCATCGCTCCAAGAATGCCGGAGAATACGTCTGTAACTACTCCATGTATGTGATGTTGGATCACATACAACGTAACGGCTTAGGAACTGGTTTTGGGTTCCTCCATATTCCGCACAATTATGATCCGGATAAGGCCGGGAAACTGATCCGAACGGTGCTGCGGAAACTGATGAGGTCGGCTGAAGGATAAAGGTGCTGTCAAGACGACGCTTCCAAGCATCTCAAGTCAGCGTCTTTGAAGGCATTAAGCGAAAGCCAACTACGCCGTCAGCCGGCGCAAGGCTTCGGCGTACTTCTCCCGGGTCTTTTGCACGATTTCCGCAGGCAGGACCGGAGGCGGTGATTTCATGTCCCATGGAAGGTTGATCAGGTAGTCGCGCACGAACTGCTTATCAAAGCTATCCGGTGTTTTTCCGGGCGCGTATCTATCCGACGGCCAGAACCGCGACGAGTCCGGCGTCAGCAGTTCATCGATCAGCAGAATGTCGTCGTTCTCGATGCCGTACTCCATCTTGGTGTCGGCGATGATGATGCCTTTCGTTTCCGCCATCTCCCGGGCGCGGCGGTAGATGGCGAGACTCGCGTCCCGCATCTTTGCAGCCGGTTCGGCTCCGACTCGCTCGATCATAGCATCGAACGTGATGTTGATGTCGTGCGCGCCTATGGGTGCTTTGGTGGAAGGGGTGAATATCGGCTCATCCAGCCGAGCCGCTTCCACCAGCCCGGCGGGTAGTTTGATGCCGCAGACTTTGCCCGTTTTTTGATACTCTTTCCATCCGGAGCCAACGAGAAAACCGCGCACGACGCACTCGACGAGAGCGGGCGTGCTCTTTTTCACCAGCATGCTCCGACCTTCAAGTTCGTTCTCGTACGGTTGGCAGGCTGGCGGAAAGTCGCTGGCGTCGATGCTGATCATATGATGAGGGACAATGTCCCCCATCACGCTAAACCAGTGAGCGGAAAGCGCTGTCAGAATCTTGCCCTTATCGGGAATCTCGGTTGGGAGGATGACATCGAATGCCGAAATGCGGTCGGAGGCGACGAGCAGTAAACGCTCCCCGAGATTGTAAATATCTCTGACCTTGCCCTGGTTATAGAGTTTAAGGCCCGGAATTAGTCGCTGTGGCATCGCCAGATCAGGCTCGGAACGTTAAACTTCGAATCTCGAACGGCTCCCCTACGGGGTCTATAGCAGCGCTTTCACGTCCGCTTCATTGAAGCCCGTCAGCTTTTTCTTGCCTTTGATAATCACGGGTCGTCTGAGCAGATTCGGGTCCTTCAACATGAGACGAATCGCCTCCTCCTTAGACGGAGGATCATTTTTCATATTCTTTTCCCGATAAAGCGGCGTGCGCGTGTTGAGAAAAGCCTCGATCGGTCCGTCGCCGATAATTTCCTTAAGTTCCCCTTCGGTCAAAGGATTTTTGCCGTATTCTCTTTCCTCCAAATCGACTTTCTTCCCTTGCAAGAAACTTCTTGCTTTGCGGCACGTGGTTCAGGTGGCCTTGTAGATAAATCTGATCTTATCCGCCATTTTTATGCTCTTCCTACTACTTGAAAGCTTGCTGGGCTTGCCCGCATTCTCCGTGGCTTTAATGCAAGTTACCGAATCGACAATAAACCCGATCTCACCACGAAGCGCACGAAGGACACGAAGGTTTCGGAAATCGATATTTAAGTTTCTGCTTCGTGCTCTTCGTGACCTTCGTGGTGAAATGTGCTTTTTCGCGGTATTTCTTTGCCGAGATTACTTGAAGAATTTCGCCATTCGTTCGAACGCTTCCGGGTGGATTTCGTTACGCTTCGGCCAGTCCTCTTTCATGGGAATGGTGGCGTCGATGATCGCCACGGCGTCGCCGAGCCAGCCGCGGAAGCTTTGCACCTCACGGATGATCTCGATGTCCTTGTCCCAGTGCACTCGCGTAGCAACGGCCCACATCACTTCACGCTCATTGAACACGTCGATGTCGTCATCGACGATGACGGCGAGTTTCAGATTGGGCATTTCCACGAAAGCCTGCATGCCCGCTTTGTTGGGCTCGTTCTCGAATTCTTTTTTGATCGAAATATAGCAGATGCACCGGCCACAACCCGAAGGCGGCAGGTGAATCGCTTTAATGCCGGGAATATTCTTCTTGATAACGTTGTAAACGCTTCCCTCTTTGGGAATGCTGCCGAGGTTCCAATGGTCCATGTGCCCCGGCCAGAAGTCCTCGACGATTGCGTTCCTCCGGTAGGTAATAGCGGTCACCTCTATCACCGGCACTTTCATTTCAACCTGGTAATAGCCAAGAATCTCGCCAAAGGGATTCTGCGTATCCCGCACGTTGGGCGGAATTTCTCCTTCGATGATGACTTCCGCGTCCGCGGGTACGAGAAACTTATCACCCCAGGTCGTTGAGGGGGTCAGCCGCAGCGGTTCGCCCAGGAACGCGGAAGCGGTTAGATAGTCATCATTGCCATACGGAGTCATGCAGCAACTCGAGAGGTAAAAGGCCGGGTGGTGGCCCAGGATAACGATCACCGGGGCGCGCTGATTCTGCGCTTCGTACTCGCATGTCATGGCTTCCAGATGGTGATGCTTGTGGGCCGAGAAGCTCATGCGGCGCGGGTTATAGTACTTGTTTTTGGTAAACGTGATGTCGTAGAAGTCCCTGTTAAGCCCCTTCATGGCGCAGGCCATCGTGAAATAGGCGCCGGCGTCATCCTTCTGGTGCATCGGCATCGGCAGCTTTCTTAAATCCGCTTTGTCGCCCGTGAGAACAACCTCTTTCACCGGCGCCCTTTCCGGCGGAATGACTTCCACCGTGCCTCGCTGTAGTTCTCGTCTAGCGACTTCCAAGCTGACTTCCATGCCGGATTTGATGTCTCCTATGCCGAGCGAATCCGCGACATACTGTCGCGTTACCCAGGGATTGTAGAAAAGCGGAAATTCAGACTTCTGGCCGTTCAATGCCGGAACATTTTCAAACAGAACCATCTTCTGTTCATTGCGCATGTCAAGATGTTTCAAGTATGCAACGGTTTCGTAACTGTTCGCGTCGATGCGATCCTTTACCCGAATGACGGAGCCTTCTCTTTTTGCCCCCTCCTGGTCGATGAAACTCTGCAGATCTTTAGCCATAAAACTTCTCCTGTGGATTATTTGAAAACGGCGATATCAGCCCTACTTAGACGAATCGCCTGCAGAGTGCAAGCCAGCTCAGCGCGCGACGAATCGCCTTAGGGCGCCTATCTTATTGCCCCATCCTGAGCGGCACAGGAAGTTGAGCAGAAAGCGCATCCGCTCGGTCTTTTTGTTGCTGGCGGGAAACCAGGGAAATTCTTCTTTCAAGCCGAAGCGGTCGATGACAATCGTTTTCTGGCGGCAGAATTTGCGGATACCTTCCGCTCCATGCCGATAGCCGAAACCGCTCTCCTTTGTCCCCCCCATGGGCGCGTCCGGGATAATGAAATTGACCAGGCTGTCGTTTACGCAAACTGAGCCGCCCTGGATCCTTTGAGCCAAGTCCCATCCGGTTCTTTTGTCGCGTGTAAAAACGCTGCCGCCCAAACCGTAGCGGGACTCGTTGGCAAGCTTGAGAGCCTCTTCGGCATCTTTCACCTTCATAATCGGGATAATCGGTCCGAAAGTCTCTTCCGTCATGACCTTCATCGTTTGGTTCACATCAACCAAGACCGTGGGTTCGTAATAGAGACCGTGAAAATTGGGATTACGCTGGCCCCCGATGAGCAGCTTGGCCCCCGTGGCGACCGCCTCAGCGATTTGGGCCTCGATCTTATTGAGTTGCATTTCCGAAGTCATACTGCCGACTTCTACTTCTTCATCGCTCGGTCCCTGGCGAACCGCGCGGACCTTGGCCAGAACCTTGTCCACGAACTGCCCGTACACCGGGGCTTCGACGTACACCCGCTCAATGGAGGTGCACGCCTGGCCTGCGTTCATCAAGGCTCCCCAAACGCAAGCGCCGGCGGCGCGCTCGATATCGGCGTCTTTCAAAACGATCATCGGGTCCTTGCCGCCAAGCTCCAACGAAACCGGAATCAATCGCTCGGCGGCGCGGCGCATCACGCGCCTGCCGGTTTCGACGCTGCCGGTGAAGGAGATCATGTCCACGCGGTCGACGAGCGCTTCGCCGGTTTCGCCGCGGCCGACCACCACTTGCAAAAGGTCTTTTGGGAAACCGGCTTTGACTGCGAGCTCCGCGCCAAACAACGCCGAGAGGGGAGTCAATTCGGATGGTTTGATCACTACGGCGTTGCCCGCCATGAGCGCAGGCAGCGACTCTCCGAGAGGCAGCACCAACGGAAAATTCCAAGGGCTGATAATGCCGATAACCCCGATCGGGGAGTAAGTAGACATGACCTTCTTGGCTTTTAAGAGGTGCGGCCGGATCTTTCGCGCTTTTAAATAGCGGGGAGCCCTTTTGGCCCAAAAGGCGATCACGTCGCATAGATAGAAGAGTTCGTTGCCAAACGCCTCCGCTCTGGGTCTGCCGGTTTCCGAAGTCAGAATGTCGGCTAACTTTTCTTGCTCGTCCAGTAACAGATCACGCAAGCGATAGAGAAATGTTGCTCTTTCTGCGAAGCTCGTGGTTTGCCAATCCTTTTGCGCCTGGCGAGCGCGCCCGACTGCGTCCGCTACATCCACCGATGTCGCCACCGTTACTTCGGTGATCTTCTCCAAGGTCGCCGGATTGCGAACTTTAATAGTCTGGGTGTTCACGGCGTTGAGTTGAACCGGTGTAGATCTCTGGGATCAAAGGAAGCTTGCATTCCGAGAAATGGGCGAGACAGCCGCGCCCTTTTTGCAATCACACCATCGTCTGGCCGCCACAGATATTGATTGCCTGGCCGGTGATGCCTCCGGCCTGGTCGGAGGCGAGATAGCAGACAAGCTCGGCAATCTCATCGGCCGCCAAGAACCTCTTGATCGGCACTGCCGAAACCGCTTGTGCCTTAAACTGTTCCGGTGTGATCCGCTGTAAGGCGGCAGTTTCGTTAATACCCTGTGCCGCCATGTCGGTATCGACCCAGCCCGGGCAAACTGTGTTGACGGTAATGCCGCGATTGACCACTTCCAACGCGAGGGCGCGGGTAAAGCCGATCATTCCATGCTTGGCCGTGCAGTAGGCGGTATAACCAGGCACCCCGAATTTTCCAAGGACCGATGAGATATTGATGATACGGCCACCGGCGTTGCAGGGCATGTATTTTAGTACCTCTTTGGTGATCAAGTACATCCCGTTCAGATTGGTATCCAGGATGTCGTACCATCGGGAGTCGTCCGGATCGTCGATGAGGCTGAGACCCGAAACGCCCGCATTGTTCACCAAAATGTGGACGGCGCCCCATTTCGCGACCACTTCGGCTATGCCCCGCGTGATCTCTGGTTTACTACGCACGTCCATTTGAACGGACATCAGCTGCTTCCCGATAGCAGTTGCCTTGAACTCCTGCGCGGCAGCTTCGAGATGAGAGGGATTCCGGGAGGCGATCGCGAGTCGCGCACCGCTTTTGGCAAAATTAATGGCAATAGCTTTACCGATCCCGGTTCCACCCCCGGTAACGACGGCAACTCTGTCAGTTAGCATCATTGCGAAAGAAAATTGGGAGAAGTTACCGCACAAGTACCTGCATTTACACTAAAAGGCAACAATTCGCGCGAAAGTTGATCGAGAGCGGAGCCAGTTTCGGGCAATAAGTCGTTAATTATCAGAGTGCATAAAGCATTCCGCGGCGCATGCAACCTCTAAAAGACATTTTGAAATCTGCTTTACAGCAGCCGTTTTCATGCATTAAAATAGCAAGATTCAAACCCGGCCGGGAGATTATTTTCTATGGATATCACCCAACTGCTAGCCTTTGGTGTCGAGCAAGGCGCCTCGGACTGCCATTTGAGTTCCGGGGAGCCCCCTATGCTGAGGGTTAATGGCGATCTAAAAAAACTTGAGCATCCAGCCCTTACCAAGGAAGACGTTCACGCTCTGGTTTATGACATTATGAACGATTCGCAACGCAAGGCGTTCGAGGAGAGCCATGAGTGCGATTTCTCCTTTGAGATGGGCGCCATCGCAAGGTTTCGCGTAAACGTTTTTCTCCAGCGCAAGGGGGAGGGCGCCGTCTTCCGGACGATCCCCACCAAGGTTCAGACCATCGAAGAGTTGGGAATGCCGCCGATCTTGAAACAGCTCTGCGATAAGGAAAAGGGGTTGGTTCTGGTAACCGGACCTACCGGCTCCGGTAAGTCGACTACTCTGGCGGCGATGATCGATCATTTGAACGAGAGTTTTGAAGGACACATTCTCACCGTCGAAGACCCGATCGAGTTCGTCCATAAGTCCAAAAAATGCCTTGTCAACCAAAGGGAACTCGGGCCTCACACTCATTCGTTCGCCAACGCGCTCAGGGCCGCGCTGCGCGAGGACCCGGACATTATTCTTGTCGGCGAAATGCGCGACTTGGAGACGATACAGCTGGCGCTCACGGCGGCAGAGACCGGCCACCTCGTTTTTGGCACCCTGCATACCTCGAGCGCGCCGAAAACCGTTGACCGCATCATCGACGTCTTTCCTCCCAGCCAGCAGGCGCAGATACGCGCTCAGTTCGCGGAGTCCATCGAGGCCGTCCTAACGCAGACCTTACTCAAGAAGAAAGGCGGTGGGCGGGTCGCCGCATTGGAAATCATGACCGGAACCACTGCCATACGAAACCTCATTCGCGAAGGTAAGATCCACCAGGTTCCCGGAACCATGCAGGTGAGCCAGAAGGACGGCATGCAGACCATGGACATGGCGCTGCAAAATCTGGTTGCCCGCGGCGTCGTTAGCAAAGAAGAGGCGCAATCGAAAAGCATGACTCCCAATCTCTTCGGCCCTTCGGCCGCAGGCGGGGCCGTCGGCCGAATCTGATCGCAGGAAAATGCTCGGATGAAACAGTCAGCGGAAGTCGAACAGTTTTTGAAGAACATGGTCGAAACCGAGGCTTCGGACCTCTATCTCACCGTGGCGCGACCTTCGATGTACCGGATCGATGGAAAAATCAAGCCTGTGGGGGATCGATCATTCACTCCGGAGACCCTCGAGACTCTCGCCAGGTCCATGATGGCCGACTGGCAGGCCAAGGAGTTTGAAGAGAAGTTGGAGCTGAACTTTGCCGTCTCGCTTCCGGGAGTCAGCCGCTTCCGGGTGAACGTTTTACGCCAGCGCGGCTCCGTCGCCATCGTGATACGCAGGGTCAAAGCCGAAGTCGACTCTCTGGACGAGCTCGGGATACCCAGGATCCTCGGGGAAATTGCCATGAGCAAGCGGGGATTGGCGCTGGTCGTCGGCGCCACCGGCTCCGGCAAATCGACGACCCTCGCTGCCATGGTGGACCATCGCAACGCCACCGAAAACGGTCATATCATTACGATAGAGGACCCGATCGAGTTCGTGCACAGGCATAAGAAATCCATCATCACGCAAAGAGAAGTAGGGTTCGATACCCATTCGTTCCAGGCCGCGCTCAAGAATACCTTGCGGCAGGCGCCGGATGTCATCCTTATCGGCGAGATCCGTGACACGGAAACCATGGAAGCGGCGATTACGTTCGCCGAGACGGGCCACTTGTGTCTCGGAACCCTGCATTCCAACAACGCTAACCAGGCGATCGAACGGATCATGAATTTCTTTTCTCCCGAGCGCCACGCGCAAATCTATCTTCAGCTTTCGTTGAATCTGCGCTCGATCATTTCGCAACGTCTGATTCCCTCCGTGAACGGCAAGCGGGTGGTGGCGCTGGAGATTCTTCTCGATACGCCGCGCATTAAAGAGCTGATCAAGCGGGGTCACGTGGATACGCTGAAGGAAGGAATGGAGCAGGGGATTCAGGAAGGCTGCCAGACTTTCGATCACGCGTTGTTCCAAATGTACAAGGAAGGAAAAATTACCGTTCAACAAGCCCTGGTCAACGCCGACAGCGCGAACAACCTGCGCTTGAAGATCAAGCTGGCGGGGTTGAAGGTCGAGGAGGAAGGGGAGGAAGCGGCGAATTCGGCGGGCTCAAACCTCAACCGACCTTCCGAGCCGGAAACCTTATCGAGCGGCAACGCTTTTCGTTTGCGCAGGTCTTAATGTCTCTTCCGCCCGACAAACCCAGGAAACCATAGAGCTCGATGGCTCATGCTGGTTGGGGCAGGTTGAGCCTTTAGATTCAACCGAGTATCGAACGTCGACTGCGGAGTCTAAATCAACGGAGAAGGGCAGAACGAGGGCAGAACGAGGATCCATAACGATGGCCACACCCGACTACGCAAGCGATCTGAGAGCGCTCGGTCAAGCTCTGGAAATCTTACGGGTAGAGCGTTTTGAAATCGATCCGGATGGCAAAAGTTACTTGGTCCAAGTGCTTACGGATCAGCCGCGCCGCCGCGGCGATACCGGCCCGTCCGGAGAAAATACGGTCCGATATATCTGGGCCGGGGCGCCGGACGGATCTCGCGATGAGGCAATCGATACCAAGCTGCTTTACGCCATGGCGAAGACCCTGGACTTGCACTACAGCCCGGAAGAGGTGGTTCGACTGGAGCAAGAATGGCGAGCGCAGAGAACCGACCCCAATGGAACGGCCGATCCGAGCAGCCTTTCCGAGCTTCTTCGAACCGCCGGCGGCTACATCAATAACAAAGGAGTTTACCTTCTGAAGATTCGCCGCCAGGAGCGCTCGTTGGTAGTTGACTATGAAACGGAATCGGGAGAAAAAAGACAGGAGATTTTGGCGGATAACGATCTCTGCCAGGCGAGCCTGCGCATGCTCGCGAAGAGAAAACAGCATTCGGGGCTCCACTGAACTCGACTAAAAAGGTTGAGGTCAAGGCTAAGGTTAAGTGAAAGGGAGGGGCCCAAATGTCGAAGAAGACACAACCCGAAGTCGAGGGAGAGATCTCAACCTTAACCTGAACTGTAACAGTATGAATAATGCGGGCTAGAGGAGTAGCAGGACCCAGACAGTGGCGATCGTTCCGACGATCGCTCCACCATAGCAGAGAATAGAGAGAGGCTTCTGGGGAAGGCCAAGCTTCATATCGTTCAAGGCAAAATAGAAGCGGTGGGCCCAAT
>JBOHVS010000300.1:0-32652 GCA_050735975.1 Binatia bacterium
CCTGAAATAAGCGCTTGGCGAACAATTGAAATGCGAAAATAGAATTAAAACGGGAAAAGCCCTCTGAAATGAGGTATACGAAGAGTTGCAAGACAGCAACGTAACCCCAAAAAACAGAGGGCTTCAAGTGAAAGTATCTATCGCATTTGAACGCGCAAGTCACGTCAATTCGGGTACGAGCGTAGAACCTGAAGAGCTTGCGTGGCCTAAGACCGAAGGGCGAGTGATGCGTCACCCCTTGCTCCATCTCGAGAGCGATCCACGAGGCGAGATCACGCATTATGGAGGTTTGGTCCTGGCGCAGCAGTTTGTCAGACGGTTTGGCGTTGCGCAGCGGGTGGACCAGGCAGTGGTGTTGTTCAAGCGTCATGCGCCCTACCATGAGTCGGATCACGTGTTGGCGCTGGCTTACACGCTGTATGCCGACGGCACGTGTTTGGAGGATCAGGCGGCCTTGCAAGGGAGCGAGGCGGTTAGGCGGCTGGTGGGAGCGTGTCGGATTCCAGACCCGACCACGGCCGGGGATTTTCTGCGTCGCTTTAGGACAGCGCAAGATGTCGAGCGGCTCTCGGGAGTGACTGATGAGATTCAGGAGGCGGTGTGGTCGAAGCTGCCTCGCCAGGTACGTCGTCGGAGAAAAAAGCACGAGTTTGCGCTGGTGGATCTCGACGGGCATATCAAGTCTCTGTATGGGGTACAGAAAGAAGGAGCCGACTTTAGCTACAATGGGCGTTGGTCGTATCAGCCGCTGGTGATTTCGCTTGGCGGCAGCGGGGAGTGCCTTAAGGTGGTCAATCAGCCGGGCAGTGCCCGGCCTTCGGATGCGGCCGCAAAGGCTCTTAGAGAGGTGTTGCCGCAGGTCAGGCGCCATTTCCGAAACGCCATTGTGCGCGGGGATACCGATTTTGACCGCTCTGACATTTTCAACACAGCCATGGATGAGGGAGCGTACTTTGCCATTGCGGCTCGGCTCTATTCCAAGCGCGCGGCATTGGTGGGGGCGATTGCGGAGGAGAACTGGAAGCCTTTTGTGCCTCGAGCTGAGCGCGCGAAGCGAAGCGGGCCTTCTCGCCGCGGGCGCACACCGAACCACCGTCGCCAGAAAGCGGCTGAGCGCAGGTATCGCACTCTGCGCACGGTAAAGCAGTGGGTGAGCGAAATAGACTATCAGCCCCATGGGCTTAACTCTGCATGCCGGATGATCGTGCGGCGGGTTTTGATCGAAGAGACCGATGGGCAGGGGGCGCTCTTTACCCATTTCCGTTACCGGCTGGTGTTCACCAACTTGCCCCGCTCTTACACGCCTGGCCAAGTCGTCGATATCACCTATCAACGCTGTGACCAGGAAAACGTCATTGAGCAGTTTGGCCAAGGGATCGCCGGGTGGCGCATGCCGGTGGCGGAGTTTATGGGCAACTCGGCATGGTTGCAGATCGCCCGGCTGGCTTGGAATCTCGGCAAATGGATCGCCCAGGTCGCTTTGCCCAGCGAGGTAGTGCGCTGGGAGTGGAAGCGGTTTCGACGCCATTTTGTCTATATCGCTGCCAAGGTTTTGAAGGAGGGGCGGAGTTTGGTGGTGCGGCTTGCCGGATCGCATCGGTTTTTGCCCGACATCCTCACCGCTCATGCTCGGCTGCAGACCTAAAAGGAGGATCGCTCGCAGAAAAATCTCTGCTTCGGGAAGTGTCAAAGGAGAAGTGCGTCCAAAATCAGCTCGCAACCTCAGCACCTCATCCTCTGATGCTTGACTGAAGCCCCTTTGTTATGGAAATGCGTTTTAATGAGTGCTTACGAACCATGAAGAGATCGCCATGAACTTGTGGGGAACACTCGCGTTCACTTGGCGCTTATTTCAGGACTAGACTACTTATTAGCCGGCTGCTGAAAAAGATTCATATGTCGATTGTCCTGAGCCTTGTCGAAGGGTGCGCTCAATCGCCTCGCTCCAACGTACTGCAATCGCAAAGCGCAAAGGAGCAAAGAGCAGGGAGCCCGACCCAATGGGCGCTGATCCCGGCCATGAGAGCTCCAGCCGGCATCAATCCCCGGTCCAGCGCGTATATGCTCATCACCCGGCCGCGCAAATGATCCGGCACGATCACCTGCCGGGCGGGGACTTACAGCGAAGGGTTGACTTACGCTCCAGCGTATTTTTATTATCAATCGAGGAAACTCAATGAAGTCCAGGGTTGCAGTTTTCACTCTGATCACATTACTTCTCGCAACCACCTTTGTTTATGGACAGGTGCCCCGGAGCGGAGGGATGGGAGTTGCGCGAGGTGGAGCGCAAGGCCTTGCCCCGCGAAGCTCTTCCGTTCAAGGAGTGCAACGTGGTCACGTCATCGGCAGCCAACCGCAGGTCGTCATTCAACAGTTCCATCGGTCACATCCCCGACATCGAAGCGGTCGAGCGGTGATCTCACGATCGGTCGGACGTGCGCCCTCGTTGAGTGTCAAGAGAACCCACCCTCATCGCCGCTTTTTCCCGCATCGCCACCGCCATTTTCATAAACCGAGAGGGATCGTGATCATTGAAGTGCCTCGGTTCTTAGGTACGAGTGTGACCACCCACGTAGCTCCCGGTAGCCGATGGATAGAGCAGCCTCCGGCCTTTGCCGATTCGCGCTTGCGGTCCCCGGGCCAGTTAGCGCCGTTCGATCCGACGCCTAGAGAGGTCGTCGAACGCATGTTGGCGCTGGCAGGCGTCAGGCAAGGCGACGTCGTCTACGATCTCGGCTCGGGTGATGGAAGAGTTGTTATCACGGCCGCGAAGAAATATGGCGTGAAAGCGGTGGGCTTCGAAATCGATCCGGGCCTTGTCAAGCTTGCGCGTGAAAACGCGCGGAAAGCGGGAGTCGAAGATCTTGTGGAAATCCGCCAACAAGATTTCATGAGCGCCGATCTTTCACCGGCTACCATCGTGACGCTCTATCTCTCGCAGGATGGGAACGAAGCGGTGAAGCCGCTTCTTTTGAATCAGCTCAAGCCAGGTGCTCGCGTCGTCTCTTATACTTTCGATATGGGTGATTGGACGCCGAAGATAACCGAGGCTTATCGAGACGAGGCGGGAGATACTCACCTTCTCTACTATTGGGAGATTTCGGAGCCACCAGGCCTCTCGTGAACCAGGCCGTGAGGTTCCCTCGATTCTCCGGCTATCCGACCGTAGAAACACAGTCTTGTCTTGTGGCGGGGGATAACCGTCATTTCGACCGCCTTCCCTCTGTCATTTCGACCGTAGGGAGAAATCTCTCGGATTAGATTCCTCACATTCGTTCGGAATGACAGCGAAATGCATTAAATCACAAATCCCGACATTCGTGCTGAGCCTGATCAATCATGAGCCAATGGCCTGCAAAAGCCCCGGCACGCTTTCGAGCAGATTCACTTGTGCTCCCCCGGCTTCTCTATCGGCAGATCGGCGCGATCGCCCCACTCCTTCCAGGAGCCGATATAGTTGCGGATGCTGGGGAAGCCGATCAGCCTGAGGGCGACGTAGCTGTGCGCGGAGCGATACCCTCCCTGGCAATAAGATATCACTTCTCTATCCGGAGTGATGCCGGCTTTCTCGTACATGGTCTTCAGTGCCGCGTCTGATTTGAACTTACCGCCGGCGTCGAGGTTCTCGGTCCATTCGATGTGAACGGCGCCGGGAATCGCGCCGCTACGCGCAGCGCGGACGTGGGTGCCGCGATATTCGCCGACGCTGCGGGTATCGAGGATCTTTACGTTCGCTTTATTAAGAGAGTTGAGCACGTCGTCTGCCGTCGCCAGCACGTCCCGGCGAATCGAAGTCTCGAAAGGAGAGTTTTTCGGCGGGACGGCTTCGGTCGTTACCGGGTGCCCCGCTTGTCTCCAAGCGCTCATGCCGCCGTCGAGCATGCGCGCGTTCGGGTGACCAAAGTATTCCAAAAACCAGACACCGCGGGCGGCGCGCATACCGGAATTCTCTTCATAGAATACGACTTCTTTGCTCTCGTTGACGCCGCGCAACTCAAGCACGTGGTGAATCATGTGCATAAACGCGCTAAGCGGGGCTTCGCTGGTGTCGACCAAACTCAGGCCGAACAGATCGAAATGGACTGCGCCCGGAAGGTGCCCTGCCGCGAACTGTTCGGCCGGCCTGGTATCGACGATGCAAAGGTTCGAAGACCCCAACTTCTTATTCAATTCCTGTGCTGTTGTGAGCAGTTTTTCACGCGTGTATTGTTTTTCCATATCGTTCCTATAACACTACTCAAAATGGGTCTGCAAATCACCGCGTCGACCGGAAAATTAAAAAATTTCTTTCCGCTCGCTCTAGGTTCTCTTTGTCCCCTGATTCCAACCCTCTCCCTTCACGGGAGAGGGAAGGGAGAGGGTGTCCTTGTTCTCGGCCTGATCAGCTGCTTTCTTTTCTCTTCCGGCTTTACCTACAAACTTGCGTTGCCCGGCAGGAAACTCGTATTTCCTGCCGATCACTACTCACATCCGGATTTCAGGACTGAATGGTGGTACTACACGGGCCATCTGCAAACCGAAACCGGCCGGCGCTATGGCTATCAAGTAACGTTTTTTCGCTTTGGCGTGCGTGACCGGCAGAAGGACAGCAAAGAGCCGCCGCTATTCACGGATCTGTATATGGCGCATTTCGCGTTGTCCGACATCAACAGCAAAAAGTTCTTCTTTAAGGAGCGAATCAACCGTGGCTATGGTGATAGAGCCGGAGCCGCCACGGATCGTTATCTGGTCTGGAACGAGGACTGGAAAGTGGAAGGACAGGGGGACGGGGAGCGGCACGTGATTCGGGTGCAGGACGGCACAAAAGCTCTCCGTCTTCGTCTGGTTTCAGTGAAACCCCCCGTTTTGCACGGAGAGGATGGGCTCAGCCGGAAGGGAGCAGGCGAAGGGCGGGCTTCATACTATTATTCGCTGACGAGAATGCACACCGAAGGTGAGATCACGATCAACGGCAAAACGGAGAAGATCTACGGCACGAGCTGGATGGACCATGAGTTCGGCAGCAACCAGCTGCGCGACGACCAGGTGGGATGGGACTGGTTCAGCATCCAACTGGATGACAACACCGAACTGATGCTCTATCTGATCCGAAGGAAAGATGGAACCGTGGATCCTTATTCGAGCGGCACGCTCGTTCGAACGGACGGTACGACACGCCACCTTTCGCTGAATGAATTTCGAGTCGAAATCCTCGAGAGATGGAAGAGTCCCAAAAGCGGCGCCGATTACCCGATGAAATGGAAAGTTACCGTTCCGGCTGAAGAGATAGAATTGGAAGTCGTGCCCGAGTTTCCCAATCAAGAGCTAATAACTAGCAGGAGCACGCGCGTGACTTATTGGGAGGGGGCGGTGCGAATCGGTGGGATCGCCCGAAAAAAAACCATCGGCGGTTCCGGCTATGTCGAGATGACGGGCTACGCGGGCAAAGTGAACATATAACGGCGCGAATCAAGGGTCGTTAGCGCTGTTTGCCGCTTATCCGTGGATTTGAGATACTCGCGGGATGCCGGAGGGACCGGACAACAAAGACTGGAAATGTTTGAACGTTGCCGTGAGGGACAAGGCGTCCGGCGCCGTTATTGAGTACAAGATCCATTTTTACAGGAGAGCCAACGGCTGGTATGATGAAGTCCGCTATGACAGTCATGAGATAAAACGGGGCAGGAAGATAGCATCACCTCATTTTCATCTGAAGCTTGCCACTCGATTCAAGGATTCGAGTCAGGGTGAAGAGGAGCTGAAAAGGATAATTGAAACGATCTTGCCGCAGATAAAGGAGTTTACCCGATGAGCAGGATATTGGCCATAAAAGGAAGCGAAGGCGAGAAGGAGCTGGACTATTCCTCTCTTTCGCCTAAGGAGATTCAGAAAAAAATCAAACACTACGAAAAGAGATTCGGGAGTTTTGCCAAATTCATGCGTCACTATGACTGCGAGTCAAGCCCTGCAGAGGATTATCTCACTCTAATTGACTGGGAGTGCCTTTTGGAAGAGCAAAAGAGCAGGAAGCGTTCGAAGCTCACATTGGTCCGAGGCGGAAAAAAACCTCGCTGAGGATTAGTCTGGCCCTTCGCGCTTCGTCCTTCCCTCGCGAGCTCTCCATAGCGCATCATCATCCAGAAGATTGTCTGGATTGAAGCTGATTTCGATAACACAGGAGAAAATAGAGGTGTTTCCGTAGAGCTACCAGCCCAGCGATCGATCTGGGCGAGTCATCGGCGCACGAATGGAACAACGCCCGAGGTTCTTTACTCTAAATTTATTGATTCCAATGTAAAAAGTAAGCAAAATCCTCGTGTCAAGATGGATTTTTTAACGAAGGTAACGGAATTCATCGAAAGGCAAGGGCTGCTGTCAAAGGACGACGGCATTTTGGTCGCTGTCTCCGGCGGACCGGATTCGGTTGCTTTGCTTTGTGTTCTGTGCGAACTCCGTGATGAGCTGGGGCTGCGTTTGGAAGTGGCGCACCTGCAGCATGGCATCAGGGGCGAAGAGGCGCGGAAGGATTCCGAGTTTGTTCACGATTTGGCAGCGACCATCAGGCTGCCTTTTCACGTCAAAGAGATTGACGTGCCGCGAATCAAATCGGCAGCGGGAAAAGGCAATCTCGAAGCGCTCGCGCGCGACCAGCGTTACCGGTTTTTGGCGACTGTGGCGCGGGATCGGAACCTTGGCAAAATTGCCGTCGCGCACACTCGAGATGATCAGGCCGAGACAGTGCTCATGTGGCTGTTACGCGGATGCGGCATGAAAGGGTTGGGCGGGATGTCACCCACCTGCCGGCTAAGCGCTGAGAACGATGGCCCCTCGGGAAAGATTGTGCTCGTTCGCCCTTTGCTTGGAATTTCGAAGACGGACGTTCTCGAGTATTTGAGCGACAAGAATCTCCAATACCGCTTAGATCGCAGCAACGAGGACGCGAGCCTGCTGCGAAACTGGATTCGCTTGCGTCTAATTCCTCAGCTCACAGAGAGAATAGATCCCTCTTTACCGGCTAGACTGAGCCAACAAGCTGAGTTGATTCGTAGCGAGCAGTTGTTACTCGCCCGAATGGCTAGGGAGAAGCTTCACCAGTTACGCACGAGTCCAGGGCTCGATCGCCGGCGCTTTCTTGAACAGGAAGAAGCGATGCAACGATTGATGCTTCGCAGCTGGATTGAAGAGACCAGGGGCCACTTGCGCGGAATTGATTTTGACCATATTGAAGAATTACTAGGGTTGATTAAGCTGAAGAAGTCGCAGAGCCGTTTTTCGATTCCAGGCGGATGGGAGTTGGTCCGGGAATACGAATGGATTAGGCTCGAGAGGCGCCCGCGGAATCTGAAGTTACTCTGTTACAGTTACGAGTTTGATCCGCGCGTTGACTTGAAGATCCCCGAGGCAGGTGTGTTGATCCGTAGCGCTCGGGTTTTTCCGCCTCTGACCGAGTGGCCTGATAATCTCATGGAAGCCGTGTTTGATGGGGCGAGTTTGCCCGGTAGGCTGACGGTGCGGAACTTCCGCCGCGGCGATCTGTTCCAGCCGTTGGGAATGGCCGGCCATAAAAAAGTGAAGGAGCTTTTTATTGACAAGAAGGTCCCTCTGCGGGTTCGGTCGACCCTGCCGCTTCTTTCGATCGGTCGAGAGGTTCTCTGGATACCCGGATATGGACGGAGCGAAATCGGGAAGGTTGGCCCGCAAACGACGGACATCCTGCGCTTCACAGCGGTCCCTTTTTAAGGTAATTAAGGAAGTCGCTATGTTGATCGAACTCCCTGTGTATGTTAGAATTTTTTCTGTTTTTCAGTAGGAGGAAATAGTTGAGTCAATCAGCAAAACAAGCTGCCCTCTGGCTGGTCTTACTGCTCGTTCTTTTGGGCATTTTCAGCGTTTTTAGTAAGCAGACAGGCCGCGACCCTGAAATCGTCTTTAGCGAGTTCATGGGCTCCGTGGAACGCGGAGAGGTGCAGGAAGTCATCATTCAGGGGCATAATATCCAGGGAAAGTACAAGAACGGTGAGCGCTTTCGGACGTTTGCGCCGAACGATCCCGAACTTGTGAAAAGTCTCAGGGCCAGGAACGTTAAAATCGCAGCCAAACCTGAGGATGAATCTCCTTGGTACATGGTTTTGCTGCTCAACTGGTTCCCGATGCTGCTGCTTATCGGTGTGTGGATCTTCTTCATGCGCCAGATGCAGGTGGGGGGCGGCAAGGCGATGTCTTTTGGAAAGAGCCGCGCCAAGCTCCTCACCGAGAATCAGCATCGCGTGACGTTCAGCGATGTCGCGGGGGTCGATGAAGCCAAAGACGACCTTCAAGAGATCATCGCCTTCCTCAAGGATCCAAAGAAATTTACTAAACTCGGCGGACGAATTCCAAAAGGATGTCTCCTGGTCGGGCCCCCGGGAACGGGCAAGACCCTGCTCGCCCGGGCTATTGCGGGCGAAGCGGGCGTTCCGTTCTTCAGTATCAGCGGCTCCGATTTCGTCGAAATGTTCGTCGGCGTCGGCGCGTCCCGAGTGCGGGACTTGTTTGTGCAGGGGAAGAAGAACGCCCCCTGCATTGTCTTCATCGATGAAATCGATGCGGTAGGTCGCCATCGTGGCGCTGGCCTGGGTGGCGGCCATGACGAACGCGAACAAACATTGAACCAGCTTCTGGTCGAGATGGACGGGTTTGAAGCGAATGAAGGAGTCATTCTTATCGCGGCTACCAACCGGCCCGATGTTCTGGATCCAGCGCTGCTCCGGCCCGGACGGTTCGACAGGCGAGTGGTGGTGCCAAGGCCGGATGTGAAAGGGCGAGAGGGAATCTTACAGGTTCACACGCGCAAGGTGCCGTTGGCGGCTGACGTTGATGTCGGGGTCTTGGCCCGCGCCACGCCTGGTTTTGCCGGAGCGGACCTGGAAAACCTTGTTAACGAAGCGGCTCTTCTGGCCGCCCGCAGCAACAAGGAAAAAGTCGATATGGGCGATTTCGAGCTTGCCAAGGACAAAGTCATGATGGGCGCCGAGCGCCGCAGCATGATTATCAGCGACGAAGAGAAGCGCATCACGGCCTATCACGAAGCCGGCCATGCGCTGGTGGCGAAGCTGCTGCCGGGGGCCGATCCGATTCACAAAGTTACCATTATCCCGCGCGGCATGGCTCTGGGACTCACACAACAGCTGCCGATGGACGAGAAGCATACCTACCCCAAGGACTATCTGCTCAACAATCTCACAATCCTTTTTGGCGGGCGTGTGGCCGAAGAGCTGGTGCTCAACCACATGACGACCGGAGCAGGCAACGACATCGAAAAGGCCACGGAGCTTGCTCACCGCATGGTCTGCGAATGGGGTATGAGCGAAAAACTGGGCCCGATGACTTTTGGCAAGAAACAGGAAGAGATCTTTTTGGGGCGGGATTTTACCCAGACTCAGGACTACTCGGAGAGTACGGCGATAGAGATAGATACCGAAGTGAGGCGTATTATCCAAGAGAGCTATGAACGGGCCAAAGAGCTGCTGAAGAGCAATCTGCGCCTGCTTCATAAGGTTGCCGAAAGTCTGCTCGAAAAAGAGGTCCTGGACGGCTTAGAGATCGACTCCATCGTTCGGGAGTTTGGCAGCAATGGCGGAGACCCGCTGAACCCGACCACCGCAACGGCCGTTGCTTAGGTCTACCCTCGGCAGGGCCTTCCGGCCCTCCAAATCTCCACTCCAGCTGGTTTGTTCTTGAGGGCGAATACTCTCGCAAAACCGGTGCTTCCATTTCAGCTCGGACTCAAGATGATGGGCATGGATTCATTTTTTGGAACATGATCATTCATGTCTAATCGAGAACTGAACCTTTCCGATGCGCATCCCGGCGGCGCACAGGCGCTAAACTCGAAGAACGGCACGACTCTCCTGACACGCCATGGGCGGATTGACATGGAGAGGCGAACCGTTCTGATGGGTATTCTGAATGTGACTCCGGATTCGTTTTACGACGGCGGCAGGGGAACGGATCCAGACAGCGCTGTTGCGGATGGCCTGGCGCTCGTCGGGGCGGGCGCGGAGATTATCGACATCGGCGGGGAATCGACACGCCCTGGATCTCAGCCGGTATCGGTCAAAGAGGAGCTCGAGCGCGTTCTCCCCGTCATCCGCGGGCTGCGCAAAGCGGTGTCCACCGCCATATCCATCGACACCTACAAAGCTCAGGTTGCGCGGGCGGCTTTAGACGCGGGGGCGGATATCGTCAACGATATAAGCGCCCTTCGTTTTGACCACGAGATGGCCGGGTTGGTTGCCAGCGAAAAGGTTCCGGTGGTGCTCATGCATATGCAAGGCACGCCCCGAACCATGCAAGTGGAGCCCCGATACGATGACGTCGTGGGTGAGGTGCGAGAGTTTCTCGTCGGTCAACTGAGCCGCGCAGCCGAGGCGGGCATTGAGTCCGAAAAAATCATTATTGACCCGGGCATTGGTTTTGGAAAAACCCTCCGACACAATCTCACTCTCATGCGGCACCTATCATCCTTCACCTCTTTAGGGCAATCGCTCCTTGTCGGCGCTTCGCGCAAGGCCTTTATCGGCAAGGTTTTGAATCTCGATGCGGCCGACCGGCTGGAGGGTAGCCTGGCGGCGGCTGTCGCCGCAGTTATGGCTGGCGCCAACATCATTCGGGCGCACGATGTCAAAGAAACGCAGCGGGCGATTCGCATTGCCGACGCGATTCGGTACGGAGCGGAATTTTAGGGACGACATCCATGGGAGAGGTGATCGGTCAGCTGCGCTGGCAGGACGGTGTCGACATCGGCATCATCACGTTTCTTGTCTACCGCCTTCTCCAGATAGTGCGTGGAAGCCGGGCTATGCAGATGATCATCGGCCTGGCGGTCGTTCTGGTCGCGTATGCCATCTCTCGCGCTCTCGGGTTGTTTACCCTCAACTGGATCCTCGACAACTTTCTCGGATCGATCATCCTGGTCATCATCGTTATTTTTCAGAGCGATATTCGCCGCGCCCTTACGCAGGTGGGCACCGCTCCCCTGTTCGGCGCCGCCGAGCGAATGGTGCAACGGCGCGAAGATATCGTAGATGAAGTGGCCCAGGCGGTCGTGGCCTTGGCTGGAAAGCGGGTGGGCGCGCTGATTGTGTTAGAGCGCGAGGTGGGATTGAACGAGTATATGGAGATCGGCACCCGATTGGACGCCCGGGTAAGCCGCGAGCTGATCGAAAGCGTGTTCTTGCCCCATTCGCCCATTCACGATGGAGCCCTGGTGATTCAAAAAGGCAGGGTTACGGCCGTTCGCTGTCTTCTGCCGCTCAGTGCCAATCCTAACTTGAGACATACGTGGGGTACGCGCCATCGCGCCGCCATCGGAGTGACAGAGGAGACCGATGCCGTGGCGATCGTCGTTTCCGAACAGCAAGGCACGGCCGCGCTGGTAGTGGGTGGAAATATAACCGAAAATATCGACGGAACCGGGCTTCTTAACGCCCTGCGCGAGTTGGTGGGCTAATGAATCGGCTGTGGAATTTCTGGGAACAGCTGGTCGCTCTGGCCGGTAGCAACCTGGGGCTTAAATTTCTCGCCGTCGTAATCGCGGTAGGTCTGTGGCTCTCGGGACATCGAGATATCGAGCGGGCGATTGAAGTCCCGGTGGAGTTTCGTAATATCCCTACGGATCTCATGGTGACGGACAATCGCGTTGATTATGTCGTTCTCCGGCTCATGGGTCCCCGCACTCTTGTATCGACTTTGGATCCGGACGATATGAAGTTGTCATTGGATCTAAACGCCGCCAAACCAGGTTCCGCGATCTATCAATTGCACCAGGGATCTTTTCACATCCCGCGCGGCGTTACGGTGGCTCGCATCACTCCACCGGTCATTCAGTTGAGGCTGGAACCCCTGGTTAAACGGATGCTGCCGGTTTCCGTCCAATTTTCCAGTAAGCCGCCATTCGGTTATGCGATAGCCGACATGCAAGTTGAGCCGGAGAACGTTTTGGTGCAAGGCCCCGCGGACGACGTCAGAAAGTTGGCGCGGGTAGAAACCGTGCCGTTCGATTTGAACGAGAAAGAGGGCACGATCAAGCGCAAGGTCAGACTCTCCAGCGAGGGCATGCCGCTTTCGTTTACTCCGGAACAGATCGAGGTGTCGGTAACGCTGGAACAGGAGCAAATCAGTCGAGAGTTCAACCGCATCGCCGTCAGCGCAAGGGACTTTTCGGGACGCTACAGCGTCACCCCGCGGTCGGTTTATTTGCGCTTGTTCGGTCCGAAGCGCGTTCTCGGGCCCCTCGAGGTGAACTCCAACCGCGTGTATCTGAATCTCAAGGGCCTCCCGGTCGGAGAACATACCGTCCCCCTGACTGTAAACCTTCCGCCCGAGGTTGAGTTGTTGGAGCAAAAACCGGAGCAGTTTCAGGTGCGGATCACCGAGACCGGATCTTAGGATAGGACACGTTAGGAGTTGACTGCCATGGCTGAATCACAATCAAAGAAGACGCCCCCCAAACGTCAACTGTTCGGCACCGACGGCGTGAGAGGTATTGCCAATCAGGATCCCATGACCTCTGAGATGGCGCTTAAAATAGGCCGTGCCATTGCGCAGGTCCTGCACGATCCGCAAGCTCGTCCGGGGGAGTGCGAGGGGCGCGTGCGGCCGCCTTCTTTGGCGAAGATGCTCGGCGGGAAGAACGAGCACCGTTACAAGATTTTGATCGGTAAAGATACCCGTCTTTCCGGCTATATGCTGGAAACCGCGCTTGCCTCGGGGATCTGCTCGATGGGGGCCGATGTGCTCCTCGTCGGTCCTATGCCGACTCCCGGGGTTGCGTTCTTGACGCGTAGCATGAGGGCCGACGCCGGCGTGGTCATTTCAGCGTCGCATAATCCTTTTCAAGATAATGGGATCAAATTCTTCTCCTGGGACGGCTGCAAGTTGCCCGACGAAGTCGAAGCGCGCATGGAAGAAATGATCTTCGGCGGCGAGACTGAAAACTCACGGCCGACCGCGTCGGAAATCGGCAAAGCGTTTCGCGTTGCCGACGCGATCGGCAGGTACAATGTTTTTCTCAAGAACAGCTTTCCGCGCCATCTAACATTGGAAGGGTTGCGCATCGTCGTGGATTGCGGTCACGGCGCCGCCTACAGGGTGGTACCCGAGGTTCTTTCGGAATTAGGAGCGGAAGTCATTTCGGTCGGTGTGCAGCCCGATGGGGAAAACATCAACCGGCGCTGCGGGGCGCTTTACCCGGAGACCGCTCGAGATATTCTGCTGCACGAAAAAGCGGATTTTGCGGTCTCGCTCGATGGCGATGCGGACCGGGCTCTTTTTGTCGATGAAACGGGCGAAATTTTGGACGGCGACCAGATTCTGGCAATCTGCGCCAAGGACATGCGCGAAAAAGGAATTCTCAAAGGCAATGCAGTCGTCGCTACGGTGATGAGCAATCTCGGCCTCGACCTCGCGCTGAAGGAAATGGGCATTCAACTGCTCAGAACCGAGGTGGGCGATCGCTACGTTGTAGAGCGAATGCTCGAGGGCGGCTACAACCTCGGCGGTGAGCAATCCGGACATATCATATTTCTCGATCATAACACGACCGGGGACGGCGCGATCACCTGTCTCCAAATTCTGGCGCTTATGGTGGAAAGAGGAAAACGTCTCAGCGAGCTTAAAGGCATTATGAAGCGGCTGCCGCAGGTCTTGCTCAACGTGCGGGTGAAGGAAAAAAGGGATCTCGAAACCATGCCGAAAGTCGCCGCGAAGATATCCGCCGTCGAAAGAGCGCTCAACGGACGCGGCCGCACGCTCGTGCGGTATTCCGGGACTGAAATGCTGGCGCGAGTGATGTTGGAGGGCGAAGACGAAGGCAAGCTCAAACAGATGGCGCAGGACATTGCCGAGGAGATTCGCGCGGAGGTAGGCGCAAAGACATGATCCGACTCGGCGTCAACGTCGATCACGTTGCCACAGTACGACAAGCGCGCCGCACCGATGTTCCCGATCCGGTAGAGGCCGCTTTGCTGGCCGAGAGAGCCGGCGCCGAAGGTATCACGGTTCACTTGCGGGAGGATCGGCGCCACATCCAGGAAAGTGACGTCGAATCGCTGCGGCAGCGGCTTCGAACCAAGCTGAACTTGGAAATGGCGGCAACACCGGCGATGGTGGCTCTAGCCGAGCGGTTCGGTCCTGATGACGCTTGTTTAGTGCCGGAGAGAAGAGAGGAACTAACGACCGAGGGCGGTCTCGACGTCCTGGCTTATAAGGCAAAAATCCGTGACGCCGTTGAGCGCCTGCAGGACCGTGGCATTCACGTGAGCTTGTTCATCGATCCGGTCAATCGACAGATCGAAACAAGCAAAGAGTTGGGCGCTCACGCGGTGGAGATCCACACCGGCAATTACTGTAATGCGCCGGCTGCCGAGCGGGGGAAAAAGTTGGAAGCCTTAATCGCTGCCGCGGATGTCGCGCATCGGCTGGGGCTGGAAGTCCATGGCGGGCACGGGCTCAATTACGACAACGTCCTTCCGGTTGCACGCATTTCTCAGATAGTCGAATTGAACATCGGTCACAGCATCATCGCCCGCGCCGTTATCGTGGGCATCGAGCAAGCGGTGCGCGAAATGAAAGCGCTGCTCCAGCAGGCCAGAGGGAATTCATAGCAGGCTGCTGAAAAAGACTCATATGTCGATTGCCCTGAGCCTTGTCGAAGGGTGCGTTCAATCGCCTTGCTCCAACGTATTGCAGTCGCAAAGCGCAAGGAGCAAAGAGCAGGGGGAAGGGAGCCCGGATCTCCGATCTCTGACGGCTGACCTCAGACCTCTGACTTCTGCGCTTCGCCCTTTGCCCTTAGCGATAATGGCGGGCCTCGCCTCTGAGATCCTTTTGAGCAGCCTGCAAATGCCGTTTTTCAGCAAGCTGCCAGGAGTTCAACGATTTGAACGGCTTGAACCATGATTGTGGTGACCGCAGAGGAAATGCGCCAATTGGATCGGTTGACGATCCAAAAGTACGGCGTTCCCAGCCTGACTTTGATGGAGCAGGCCGGAGAGGCGGTCACCCAAGCCATTCTCGATCGGTTCCGGCAGGCGCTGAAAAAGGGCGTCCTGGTCGTAGCCGGCAAAGGTAACAACGGCGGCGACGGTTTTGTGATCGCGCGTACGCTCACGAAGAAGCGTATCCCTTGCGAAGTGGCCCTATTGGCCAAGCGGGACGAGCTTTCCCCTGACGCGGCGCGCAACCTTGGAGCCTATTCCAAGCTCAAGGGCAAAGTTACGGAAGTAACCGGCGATGGTCTCGGAATTCTCAGCCAGCGAATGAGTCGAAAAGGGCTGCTCGTTGATGCCATTCTGGGCACCGGAGTGAAAAATGAAGTGCGCGGCCTCTACGCCGACGCGATTACTCTCATGAATGCTTCCGGCATACCGATCGTGGCCGTCGATATTCCTTCGGGCCTCGATACGGACACGGGAGCGCCGCTTGGCGTATGCATCCAGGCGGAGATGACGGTTGCGCTCGGCTACCCCAAAATAGGCCAAGTGATTTATCCAGGCATCAATTACTGCGGCGATCTTGTCGTTGCGGATATCGGCATCGACCCCCGCGCAACCGAGGAGGTCGCGCCGAAAACCGAACTCTTGGGCCGTGAGGAAGTAAGACGGCTGGTGCCGGCCAGACAGCCGGATACACACAAGGGAACCTATGGCCACCTCCTGGTGGTGGCCGGTTCACGGGGTAAGACCGGCGCGGCGATCCTGGCCTGCCGCGCTGCCATGCGAGCCGGCGCCGGTTTGGTGACACTGGCGGCGCCGGGCTCGCTCAACGATATCCTGGCAAGCTCGCTCGTCGAAGTTATGACCGAACCTCTAAACGAAAACGCCTCCGGAGAGATGGAATCGCTGAGTGACGACGAGTGGGGCGGACTATTGGAGCGAAAAGACGCCATGCTTTTTGGTCCCGGCATGGGAGTGAGTGATTCGACGCGGGGCGCTCTCCGTTGGTTGTTACGTAATTTGGATTTGCCCTGGGTGATCGATGCTGATGGGCTGAATAATCTGGCGCTTGAACTCGATCGCCTGCGCAGCGCAAAAACCCCGCCGGTACTGACTCCTCACCCCGGAGAGATGGCCCGGCTCGTTGGCAAAGAAGTCGCAGCCGTAAATCGCGATCGAATTGGTTGCGCGCGTTCCTTCGCCTCGAAGCATCGATGCCACGTTGTTCTGAAAGGCGCGAGGACAGTCATTGCAACCGCTTCCGGAAAGGTTTTTATTAACCCGACGGGCAATCCGGGCATGGCAAGCGGAGGCATGGGGGATGTGCTCGCAGGAGTCCTGGCAGCGCTATTGGGCCAACGATTCTGCCCTGAAGATGCCGTCAAACTCGGGGTCTATCTCCACGGGTTCGTCGGTGATCGCGCTGCGGCGGAAAAAGGGGAGATTGGCCTCATAGCAAGCGATATTATCGAAGGCTTGCCCGGCGGCATGCATAGCCTTAGGATGGCGAGTGGTGGCTCAAGTTGATTTAGATAAGATGTTAGATGAAGGGGTAAGCCCCTGTGCCTGCCCGGTTTTCGGGCGACCACGGGGGGTCGCCCCGACGATTTATCGCGAACTGCACCGGTAGCGCGGTCACTCCTCAGGCTCGAATTCTCCTTAAAAATATATTAGTTGTGATGGAGTTGCTTTCCTGATGGATTCGTGGGAAGTCGTCACCCGTTCCCCCCAACAGACCCAAAAGTGGGGAAAGAGGCTGGGTCAGCTCATGAAAGGGGGCGAAATTATCGGCCTGATCGGGGAGTTGGGAGCAGGCAAGACTTGTTTTGTTAGGGGGGTAGCGGATGGCCTGGAGGTAGAGAAAGAGGCTTGGATCCGTAGCCCGAGTTTTACTTTGATTAACGAATATCATGGCCGGCTACCGGTTTATCATATCGATCTTTACCGGATTGGAAGCCGGCATGAGCTGGAAGGGTTGAATCTTCGAGAATACTTATATTCAGATGGCGTTAGCCTGGTCGAATGGTTCGAAAAGCTCCCGGCGGACGAACTCGACGAATACTTGGAATTGAGATTGGCTTATGCCGATGGGACAGCCCGGCAACTGATATTTACGGCGCGCGGCAAGCGGTATGAAACCATTATCGAGGCCTTAAGAGAACGCAAGGTTAAAGGGTTTAACGGTTGAGCAATTTTAGATTTTGGATTTTGGATTAAAGAGTCTAGAATCTAAAATTGATGATGGCATATGGCGTTGCTGGTGCAAAAATACGGCGGAACATCGGTTGGCTCGGTCGAGCGAATCAGACGGGTTGCGGATAAGGTTCTCGCGACGCGGCGAGCGGGTAACGATGTGGTTGTCGTGGTCTCGGCAATGGCGGGCGAGACAAACCGCCTGCTGGCTCTGGCTCATGAAATTTCAGAGATCCCGGACGAGCGCGAGAAGGATGTCTTGCTGGCATCCGGCGAGCAGGTTTCGGTTGCTTTGCTGGGTCTCGCCTTGAGGGAGTTAGGGCAGCCGGCGCGATCCTTTTTGGGCCACCAAGTGAGGATCGAAACAGACAACGCCTACGGTAAGGCGCGCATCCGCAAGATCGATTCGACGAAGATAATCAAGGCGCTGCGGAGCGGCGAAGTTGTCGTCATAGCGGGGTTTCAAGGCGTCGATGAGGAGGACAATATCACCACCTTGGGGCGGGGAGGCTCGGACACCAGTGCCGTAGCGCTGGCGGCGTTCCTGAACGCCGATGCTTGCGAGATCTACACCGATGTCGAGGGCGTTTTTACCAGTGATCCGGCAATCTGTCCGGATGCGCGGAAGCTGGCGCGAATTTCGTACGACGAAATGATCGAGTTAGCGAGCACGGGAGCAAAAGTTCTGGAGATCCGTTCCGTGGGATTCGCTAAAAAGTTCTCTGTGCCGGTCCACGTGCGTTCAACGTTCGTCGACCAGGAAGGCACATGGCTGACGGAGGAGGACAGGAGCATGGACGATGTGTTGGTTTCGGGGGTGAGTTACGATAAGAACGAGGCGAAAATCACGCTTCTTCGGGTGCCGGATCGCCCGGGGCTCGCGGCGGCGATTTTCGGCCCGATAGCCGCCGCCCACATCGTCGTGGATATGATTATTCAGAACGTCAGCGAAGACGGCACGACCGATCTGACTTTCACCGTGCCCAGGGCGGATTATAAAAAGGCCATGTCGATCGTCGAGAAGACGCTGCCGGTGATCCAGGCGAAGGGCGTGAAGGTCGACACCGATATGACAAAGGTCTCCGTCGTCGGGGTCGGGATGCGGACCCACGCAGGCGTGGCGGCAAAGATGTTCGAAGTTTTGGCCCGGGAAGGAATCAATATCGAGATGATCTCGACGTCGGAAATCAAAATCTCGGTCGTGATCGCGACAAAATACACCGAACTCGCGGTTCGCGTGTTGCATGAAGCGTTCATCGGAAATCAGGAGAAGCTATGAAGGATGTTTCTATTTACGACACAACGCTTCGTGACGGCAGCCAGGGCGAAGGCGTGGCCTTTTCGATGGAGGACAAAATCCGCATTGCCCAGCGGTTGGACGCCCTCGGAATTCATTACATCGAAGGCGGCTGGCCCGGGAGCAATCCGAAGGACATCCGCTTTTTCCGGCAGATTCAGGATGCGCATCTAAAACATGCCAAAGTGGCTGCGTTCGGCTCGACGCGGCGGCCTGGAATCGCCCCGGAATCAGACTCGAACCTCCGGGCCTTGGTCGAGGCCGCGACCCCGGTTGCGACCATCTTCGGAAAATCGTGGGATTTTCACGTAACCGCGGCGCTCGAGACAACGCTCGGAGAAAATCTGGCGATGATTACGGATTCCCTTGCGTTCCTGCTGCGCCATTTCGAAGAGGTGATCTACGATGCTGAGCACTTCTTCGATGGCTTCAAGAGGAACCGCGAATACGCTTTGAGGACCCTTCGCGCGGCTGAGGAAGGAGGCGCCCACATCCTGGTTCTGTGCGATACCAACGGGGGCACGCTGCCGCATGAAATCACTGAGATCATCCGCGAGGTCAAGCGGCATGCGAAGACTTCGCTCGGCATTCACGTCCACAACGACTCCGAGTGTGGGGTAGCGAACTCGCTGGCGGCGGTGTCGGAAGGCGTGAACCAGGTCCAGGGCACGATCAATGGCTATGGGGAGCGATGCGGCAACGCGAACTTGGTGTCGATCATTCCCAACCTGGCGCTCAAGATGGGCGTCCGCTGTCTCCCGGATGGGAATCTGAGCGAGCTGAGGGATGTGTCGCGCTTAATTTCAGAGCTCGCGAACCGCCAGCCGTGGCAGCACCAGCCGTTCGTGGGCGATTCGGCGTTTGCCCACAAGGGGGGGATTCACGTTTCCGCCGTGCTCAAGCATCCGGAGACTTACGAGCACGTCAATCCCGAGCTTGTGGGGAACCATCGGCGCGTCTTGGTTTCCGAGCTGGCCGGACAGTCCAACATCTTATGGAAAACCAAAGAGTACGGAATTGATCTGGAGAAGAGCACGCCGGAGACTCGCCAGATTATCGAGACGCTGAAACAGTTGGAAGACCAGGGGTTCCAGTTTGAAGGAGCCGAGGCCTCGTTCGAGCTTTTGATCCAAGGCGCCTTGGGGAGAAAGAAAAAAAACTTTCGGCTGATCGGGTTCCGGGTTATCGACGAAAAGCGGAAGGAGGGTGAGCCGCCGCTGTCCGAGGCGACCATCATGGTCGAAGTCGATGGTGTCATGGAACACGCCGCGGCAATGGGCAACGGCCCCGTGAACGCGCTCGACCAGGCGCTGCGCCGGGCATTGACGAAATTCTACCCATCGCTTAACGACGTTGAACTGCTCGACTACAAAGTCCGGGTGCTCTCTTCGGGCGAGGGAACGGGGGCGTCGGTTCGGGTCTTGATCGAGTCCGGTGACAAGAAGGATCGCTGGGGCACGGTGGGAGTTTCGCACAACGTCATCGATGCGAGCTGGCAGGCCCTGTGCGACGGCATTGACTATAAGCTTTATAAGGACGCCCGACACCGGACAGGTTGAGGTAGGTTAAGCTAAGGCTGAGAGGCTGTGAAAAAATCCGCTTCATGGTTCCCTTCGACTTCGCTGGGCAGACTCGCTCACCACGAGCGGTATAGCACAATGGGAATTTAAGTACTTAGCCGTTGGTTCCTTCGATGAACTCAGGACAGGCTCTGAGCTCGTCGAAGGGCAACGGCTAATTTTTTCACAGCTTCTGAGGTTAAGTTCAGAACAGTTCGACATTCGAGGTTCGAAACTCAACCTGAACCTAAATCTCGATCTGTTTTGAGATTTCTGGAATCATGTGGGAAATTCTTAAAGAAGATATCCGGGTCGTTTTTGATCGAGACCCGGCCGCTCGTAACGTGTGGGAGATTATTCTCACCTACCCAGGGTTCCACGCGCTTTTCTTCTATCGCGTAGCGCACGCGGCCTGGATATACGGTTTTAAGGGACTTGGGCGTTTCATCAGCAACCTCGGCCGCTTTTTTACCGGCATTGAGGTCCATCCAGGAGCCAAGATCGGCCGCCGTTTCTTTATCGACCACGGTATGGGGGTGGTTATCGGCGAAACCGCGGAGATCGCGAACGACGTCACGATCTACCAAGGAGTAACCCTGGGTGGCACGAGTCTGAGAAAGGAGAAGCGTCATCCGACCGTCGAGGACTGGGTGGTCGTTGGCGCAGGCGCTACCGTGCTTGGGCCCGTGACCATCGGGCACAACAGCAGGATCGGTTCCGGGTCGGTCGTGGTGACCGCTGTTCCACCGCATTCGACAGTGGTGGGCATTCCCGGACGAGTCGTGGAAGGAGAAGCCGCCCGGCGCCAAGCCGATGCGCACATTATCGATTTAGATCACGCTCGGTTGCCGGACCCGATCGCGAAAGCGATCGGCGGGTTGGTAGACTACATCCAGAAGCTCGAAAAACGCGTCGATGAACTGAGCGCGCGGCAGGGCGGGTTGGAAGAAAAAAGCGCGGAAGAGAGCGAAGTTCTGAACAAAGTAAGAGAGTTGTTGAAGAACACGGGGAGTTAAGAAGACGAGATAACCACAAAGAACGCAAAGGTCTCAAAGTTTTGATTGTTTCTTTTCCTCCCGGACGTAAGCAATGCGAATGCGAAAAAGGAAGGTAGTCGTCGCCATGAGCGGCGGGGTCGATAGCTCGGTCGCGGCCGGTTTGCTCGTGGAACAAGGCTACGACGTTCAGGGAGTCTCGCTGCGCATGTGGGAGGGGGCTAAGCTCGGCCCGCGCACCTGCTCCGATCATCGCGGGGCGAAAGACGTAGCGGCGATGCTGAATATCCCGCACACATTGCTGGATCTGCGGTCTCATTTCGTAGAGGCGGTGGTGAAGCCGTTTGCGGGAGACTACCTGCGGGGCCGGACACCCAATCCGTGCATTGCCTGCAACCGCGATTTCAAGCTTGGTGCTTTGCTCGATTGGGCTAAAAGGCAGGGTGCCGATTATGTTGCCACGGGTCATTATGCGAGGATTGCTCGAAGCGACAGAAATCGACAGTGCTCGATTTTTCGAGGAGCGGACCGGTTAAAGGACCAGACCTACTTTCTTTTTGCGCTTTCTCAGGATCAGTTGGCCCATACGCTGTTTCCGCTCGGCGGTATGCGGAAAACAGACGTGCGCGAGCAGGCGGCCCGCATGGGACTTCCGGTGGCCGAGAAGCCTGAAAGCCAGGACATCTGCTTCGGTGATTACAGAATGCTGGTCGAATCCTACGCTGGCGAGAATGAGCTCGGAGGCGGTGACATTGTTGATCGGACGGGAACGGTCTTGGGACGGCACGATGGAATTTACGGCCTCACGGTCGGGCAGCGGAAAGGGTTAGGCGTTTCCGCGCCTCAGCCGCTCTATGTCTTGGAGATTGAAGAACGCTCGAGGCGGGTCGTAGTCGGCACGAAGGACGAGCTCGGCTGCGATGGGCTCATCGCTCAAGGCGTGAACTGGATCGGGTCGCCCGACGGAGAAGAGAGCGCCGCCGAGGTCCAGATTCGCTACCGTTCCCCCGCGATTCCATGCACCATTCGTGCGCTCCGGAGGGACAGTTGCGAGGTTTACTTCGACGACGCGTATCCGTCGGTCACCCCGGGACAAGCGGCGGTTTTTTATCGCGGAGACCGGCTATTGGGCGGCGGCTGGATCGAGCGAACGATCAGGATGTAGAATCGCGCCCGATCTCAGATTGCACATCTCAAATGGCGAAAATCTGAAATCTGACATTTGAAATCTGAGATTCTGAGCGAAGCGAAGATATGCGTGTAGCCATCACAACTCTCGGTTGCAAGGTCAACCAGTATGATTCCGCCGTGATTCAAAGCCGGTTGCAAGAAAGGCATTTATTCGTTCGCTTCGATGAGCCGGCCGATTGCTACATCATCAACAGCTGCACGGTAACCGACCGCGCGGATTGGGAAGCACGGCAACTCGTGCGGCGAGCCAAGCGCTTAAGCCCTCAGGCCAAGGTGTTGGTGACGGGATGTTATGCGCAGGTCAATCCCCAAGAGCTGGCCCTCGTGTCCGGGGTCGATTACGTGGTGGGGCTGAATCGCTTGGATGATTTGCTTCGGTTCATTGAATTGCCGGCCGGAAACGCGGAACCGATCGTTGCCGTGAGTGACGTAAAGCGCGAGCGCGGCGTTCCCGTGTTAGGAACGCGGGCGCTGCCGGGGCATACGCGGGCTTTCCTTAAGATCCAGGAAGGATGCAACTATTCTTGCACCTATTGCATTATCCCCACCGCCCGCGGCTTGAGCCGCAGCGTGGCGCCGCGAGAAGTGCTGCACCAGGTGCGGCTTCTGGCGGATGCCGGCTTCAAGGAAATCGTTTTGACAGGCATTCATCTCGGCGGCTATGGGCAGGACCTCACGCCGAAGACCGAGTTGACGGTTTTGCTGGAAATGATCGCTGCGAGCCGGTTGATTCCGCGCGTTCGCCTAAGCTCGCTTGATCCGCGGGAGGTGCCGGACCGGCTGCTCGATCTAATGGCGCAATCGGACGTGGTCTGTCCTCATCTCCATATCTGCGCGCAGGCTGGTGACGATCAGATTCTGCGGCGTATGCGGCGGAATTATGGAACCGGCTATTACCGTGATCTTGCCTATAAAGTCCGTGAAAAACTTCCGGAGGCGGCTTTGGGCAGTGATATTATCGTCGGCTTCCCGGGTGAAAGCGACGATGACTTCGAGCGGTCGATCGAATTTTTCGCTTCGCTGCCGTTAACGTACTTCCACGTCTTCCCGTTTTCCGTTCGTCGCAACACACTCGCCGCTACGATGGCGAATCATGTGGCCCCTGCTGTGAAGAAGGCGCGGGCCCGGCGGATGCGCGAGCTCGGCGCGAACAAAAAAAGAGAGTTTTGCCTGCCCTTTAGTGGCCGAACGGTGCCGGTTTTGATCGAGGAGAAGGTCGATAGATCGACCGGCTGGCATAAGGGGTTTAGTCGTAACTATTTGCCGATAACTGTCTGTGGCGGCAACGATCTCATCAATTCCGAAGTCACCGTTGAACTCCAGGCTTTCGAAGGCGGATCTCTGATAGGGAGGGTCGTGGAAAGCCGCGCGCCTCACGCCAAAGAGACGAGCCGGAGTGTTGCCAATCTATAGCCGTTGACATTGAAGGATCATCCTCAGCTCCGTCTCCTGCAGAAAGAGTTGGGATACGCCTTCGCGGATCCCTCCCTGCTTGTGCGTTCGCTCACCCACGTTTCCTATAATCGCGATAAAGGCAACGGTCACAACGAAGTCCTCGAGTTCCTCGGCGACGCCGTCTTGGATCTAGCGATCAGCGATCTGCTGATGCGATGTTATCCCGACCGGACGGAGGGCGATCTTTCGCGGATGCGCGCCGCTCTTGTCAATTCGACCGTATTGGCTGAGAAAGCCTCCACGCTCGATCTTGGCTCTCTTCTTCGTCTTGGCAAAGGAGAAGAGCGCAGCGGCGGGAGAAGCAAGGAGTCGATCCTCGCCGGCGCTTTCGAAGCATTGCTGGGCGGTGTTTACCGCGACGGCGGCTACGAGCCTGCCCGCGCTCTCGTGGAGCGATTTTTCGCTTACGACGTTCAAGAAAAGAAGCTCGGCTTGCAGGATTACAAAACCCGGTTGCAGGAGATAAGCCAGATGCTTTTTCATGCGCCCCCGACCTATCGTTTGGTATCCGAAACCGGCCCCGACCATGCGAAGCGTTTTATCACGGCAATTTCAGTGGGAGGCAAGGTTCTTGGCAAGGGTGAAGGCCGAAGCAAGAAACAATCAGAGCAGGAAGCAGCCAGAAAGGCTTTGAGCGAACTGCAAGAAAACGGCAAGGCGGACGTGAAAGATTAGCGTCAATCCGGATTAGTGTTTCCAACATGTCCCATTTTTCGACCGATGTTGTGATCGTCGGCGCCGGAGGCGCCGGCATGTATGCGGCCATTGCCGCGGCCCGAAAAGGCGCATCTGTCATCCTTCTCGACAAGAGTCTCGTTGGCCGTGGCGGCGCCACAGTCATGGCACAGATGACGGTTGCCGTGGCGCTTGGCGCGCAAGAGCCCGATGACTGGGCGATGCACCTCGAAGATACCCTTAGAGCTGGTCGAGGTCTCTGCAACGAGGAACTCGCGGCTCTTTTGTGCCAAGAGGGGCCGGAGCGCATTCTGGAAATGGAGCAATGGGGCACGCGCTGGGCGCGAGAAAAAGGGCACATCAAGCAGGAGATGGCGCCGGGGCATAGCCGGCGACGCTGCTGTTACGTCGATTTTCTCAATACCGGCCCTGCCGTCGCGGCGACGCTTAGGCGGAAAGTCAGCGAAGTTCCGACAATTCGGCGGATCAGCAACTTGGCGGTCATCGAGGTGCTCGTCCACGACGGACGGGCGGTGGGCGCGATCGGCTTCAATATCGTCGCCGGTGAAATTGTGACCTTTCATGCCAAAGCCGTCATTCTCGCCGCCGGCGGTCTCACGAAGCTCTATGCGCGCAACAGCGCTTCCGCGAATATGGCCGGGGAGGCCTACGCACTGGCTTTGTGGGCCGGCGCGGAGTTGCTCGACATGGAGTTCGTACAGTTCTTTCCCATCGGCCATCTGGCCCCGCGTCTGGTCGGTATGGATCCGATTATGTGGGATCCATTCCGTTACAAGCTCGGCGGAAAACTGCTCAATGGAGATTTCGAAGAGTTTGTTGATCGCTACGGCGGCGCTGACTTCGGCAAGTACACCGCAACTCGTGATTTAGCCTCATACTCCATTCTGAAAGAGGTCGAAGCCGGAAGGGGCTCGCCGCACGGCGGCGCTTATCTCGATTTTCGCCACCTTCCGGAACGTGAGCTTCGAGCCGCATTCGGACCGGTCATCGACCGCTTGCTGGCGAACGGTATCGATCTGACGAAGACCCCGGTAGAGGTGGGCCCGATGGCGCACTATCACATGGGCGGTGTCCGGGTCGGCTCGAATATGGAAACCACCGTCGAGGGGCTCTACGCCGCCGGCGAAGCGGTGGGCGGCGCCAACGGCGCAAACCGCTTGTCGGGAAACGCCGTCACCGAAGCGCTCGTGTTCGGCGAGCGTGCAGGAAGCTCGGCGGCGGAAAGAGCGAAACGGGACTCGATAACGTGGGACGTCAGCATGGCGCGACGCGCCCTGGAGCGATTGCGCGCTCGGCTCGCGGGAGCCGCTCAAGGATCTTTGCCGCCGGTGGCTCTTCAGGCTGATCTTCAACAGATTATGTGGGAGAAGGCGGGACCGTTCCGCACAGGCGAGAAACTCGCTTCGGCCTTGGAGCGAATCAGAAGCATGCAAAAAAATGAGCTGCCTAATTTTCCGATCGGTGAGCAAAAGGCGTTCAATCTGGACATTCAAGATCTGTTTGAGCTGCGCGCGATGCTAACCGTCGCGGAGACGGTCGTCGCGTCTGCGCTGGCAAGGACTGAAAGTCGCGGCGCGCATCAAAGAGAAGATTTTCCCGAGACCGACCCCGCCTTCGACAAAAACCAAGTCGTTGCGTTAAGCAACAACGAATTGAATTTTTCTTGGGCGCCGCCTGTTAGGCTCTCAGCCAGGACAGCCAATGACTGAGAGAAATCTCAATAAAGCGACTCTTCGTGTCCGGCGCGGCGCTCCGGGTGAAAAGACGCGCTATCAAGAGTTCGAAGTTCCTTATGAAGACGGGATGTCGGTACTCGATGCGCTCCGCTGGATTCGCGCGCATATCGACAGCACCCTCGCCGTCCGCTACAGCTGCATCAACGCGAACGCGTGCAAGACATGCATGGCCCTCGTGAATGGAGAGGTGGAATATACGTGCATCGCGCGTCTGATCCCCGGCGTGATGACCGTGGAACCGCTTCCAAAGCGACCTTTGATCCGTGACCTGGTAACGGATACGGTTCCGGACGAAGAGAAGCTGTGAAGCAGGTTTAGGTTAAGGCTGAGTGGGCGTGGCTTTTGTAGTACGACTTGGGGACGGATTGACCACAAAGATCCCAGCGCGGCTAAGCCTCAATGTAGTGGAAAAAGAATTTCACCACGAAGGTCGCGAAGAGCACGAAGTTCGAAAGCACGAATATTTGAAGCCTTCGCGTCCTTCGACGCGCTTCGTGGTGAGAACGAAATTTGTGGAGCGTTTTCAGCGATCTGTCTCTAAATCGCGGGGCGGGCGCCGCCGCAGCAGCGTTTGTATTTCTTGCCACTGCCGCAAGTGCAGGGATCATTCCTACCGACCTGGGGGGCCGATCTTTTCGCGTCCTCCGCGCGAACGATCTGCATGAGTTTTTCCGTTGGTTCCCCCGCCTCGACCAACTCGGCGAACTTTTGCAAATAGGGTTTGCTGTGAGTGAAGAAACGCTTCAGGCCCGCACATAAGTAGTTAAGTCCCTCTTCCCCGTCCGGCGTCGTGATGAAACGATCCTTGGGGCAGCCGCCATTGCACATGCTCAAGACTTCGCACTCGCGGCAGTAGCGCGGCAGGCTGGTCCACTTCTTCTGTCCGAAGTCGCGTTGCGCCGGATGCTCGATCATCTCCGCAAGGGTCTGTTCGTAGATGTTGCCGAGCTTGTATCCGGGCTCGACGTAATGATCGCAGGAATAGAAATCGCCGTTGTGCTCGATCACCGGCACGTCGCCACAGGTCTCGCGGTAGATGCAGAGCGCGTGTTCCATGCCGAGGAACGGCCGAACCGACTCGTCGAAGAGTTGAATGAAAACCTTGCCGATATCGTTGCGCACCCACTCATCGAAAATAGCGCAGAGAAATTCCCCGTAGGCCGGCGCCGGCACCGAACGAGAGACCAAGGTGCGCTCGGGATTATCGGCGCGTTCTACCAACGGAAGGAACTGCAGATACTGCCCGCCGATCTCTTTGAAATAGCGATACACGGCGATTGGATGCTTCACATTGACGTCATGGACCACGCACAGCAAGTCGACGTGAACCTTGTGCCGCCTCAACATATTAAAAGCCCGGACGACTTGTTTATGGGTCGGCTTTTGTCCCTTGGTCACTCGATAATGATCGTGCAGGTCTTTGGGACCGTCGATGCTCAGTCCGATATAGAAATTGTCCTCGGCGAGAAACTCGCACCACTCGTCGTCGATCAAGGTGCCGTTTGTTTGAATACCGTTAATGATCTTCTTGCCGTCGGGGATATGCTTCTTCTGAAGCTTGACCGCTTTCCGGAAGAAGTCGAGGCCGAGCAGGGTCGGCTCGCCGCCGTGCCAAGAAAAGCTGACAACTTCTTTGGGCGTCGCCTGGATGTGCTGGATGATGTAGAGCTCGAGGGTTTCATCGCTCAAGCGGAAATTAGAGCCCTTCGGGTAAAGCTCTTCTTTTTTCAGGTAGTAGCAATAGTGGCAGTCCAGGTTGCAGATAGCTCCGACTGTCTTCACCATGATCTGAAATTCACGCGCCGCAGTTTCCAAAAGAAGTACCTCCAAGTAACCCAAAGGAGCGCCCCGTTGATCCGTGCGACATTTCGAGCGCTTTTTCGAGACTCTACTCAAAAAACTACCGGATGTCATCACCTACAAACGGGGCATACGGCCCGGCTAACTTCGTTCGGCGCAAATGAAAATACCACTTACAACGTCTGTGGCTTTTGAACCGGCGTGGGAGAGGGATCCAAAGTCCACTCGACCGACTGACAATCGTCCGCCGTCCCGGTCGGGTATAATAGGATTTCGCAGACCTGGATATGAAGGTGGGAGCGCTTCCCAGAAAGGATTGACACGGCTTTGAAAAGTGAGGAAAACTTGTGTGCTCTATGAACTTTAAAAATTGTCATTCGCAGATCCATATACTCACTAGTTGAACTACGAACGACGACCGGATCTGAGGGCCAGGAGTGATGAAGCAGACACAGCACTATGTACCTCAATTCATGCTCCGGCGGTTTGCGCTCAAGCGCCGGAAGCGCCACAGGTCAGTTCACCAAGTGTGGGTCAAGGATCTCACGGCCCAACGTGCCTACATAGCGGCGGTACCACACGTTGCGGCGGAGACTGGCTTCTATCGTCCCCGTGCTGGTGGCCCAGACGCGGATTGGCTTGAGGCGCAACTCGGCAAGATCGAGGATCTGGCTGCCCCGGCCATCGCTCGGCTCGCCGACTCCTCCAACTGGCAGGCCCACACCGACGAGGATCGTGTCACGCTCGCGATTTTTCTGATCAGGTTGTATACTCGCGGCCCCCGGGTACGGCGGAACCTTGCCGAAATGGCTCGACAAGTCCTGGAACACTTCAAGGCGATCGGGGAGACGACAGCACCAGAACTCCAGCGCGAGCTCGAGGCTGTTCAGGCCTCTGACCCCGTGCCAGATCACGCGGGAGTGATCATGGAGACCGCCAAGAACTATCCCGCACTCGTAGAGCGTTCCTGGTGGTTGCTGGTGCCGCCAATCGGGAGTCGGTTCATCTCTTCAGATTGTCCGGTGCTGATGGAAAATCCGATCCTGGCCGGTTTGAAGAGCAACATGGGATTACTCGTCACCGGTGTTATTGTCTATTTGCCGCTCTCGCCTTACCTCATGCTGATGGTTGCCGACTCCATTCATGGATTGCCCGACCGCCGAGTGCATCACATCGGAGCACAGGAGTTCCGCAATCTGCGGTGGCTTACGGGATTCTGCACCGAGCGATTTATATACGGGCGGTCGCCCGACGATCTTTTCGTACCAGAAGGTTCCTGGGTAGGCGGTAGGAGGCCTCAGATTGTGAGCCCTGTCTTGAAATCCAAGGGTTGAGTGCCATCAACCGTGCGCGGACTGGATCGCATAACACCACGTTTAGGGCCCTGGATTACTAATGACTAAGAACCGACGATGAATCCCTCGATATGGATATATGGCGGTTTTCACTACGATCCAGGGACGCGGCAAAGGTTCCTTAAGGAACTTGCCAAGCAACAGACAGCGCCTCACTTCGTTGCAGTCGAATGGGAGAAGTCTGTCTTTGAAAAGTTCGTTCAGTGGCGGCCCTGGGTTGAAGAGCGCCTCGGGTCATGTTGGGATTTTCTGACGCCTGAAGACTGCCATGAGCTGTCGCTCGCGCTTGCGTGGGAGGGGGACGCCTACGCGGAGCGGTTTCCAGGCGCTGATCCACTTTGGCTGGAAATCGGTTTTCAGGAGGCAAATTTCAAACAGCGCTATGGCGTCGATGATCTTAATAACGTTCCAGAAAGCTTCGCTTATGGCTTGCTGCAACGACTCTGCAACCCTGGTCAGCCCACGATGAACGAGTGGATAGCTAACGTCGATCCTCCACCAGCGCCGAGAACTAAGAAAGATCTGGTGGATCGTGTGTGGAGAAAAGTATGGTCGGAAGCAGACGGAGAGTCTGGAGGGTTCGACCGAGATGGACGCTGGGCCAGAGCGATCTGCGAGCGAAGCTCGGGACTGCACGAAGGCTGGATTGCGGTCGTCGTTGGCTGGAAGCATGCGGATTCCACTGGCGGAAATCAGCGGCTCCGAGGCCTCTTGTTGTCGAAGGGCTTTTCTGTCAACTCAGTGCGCCTGGGACCGTAGGTGCCAATCCATGCAAGATTGACCTGCAAGAAAAAGGAGACGTTCTGATTTTTGTCCTAACTTTTCACTTCAGACCGATCGCTAAAAGCGCCGGCTGAGCGCAGCGTTAGACTGGCAGAGCAAGGACCCGCTGTCTGTGCCTTGAAGAAAAACGGTATGTCGTGATATCCGAACCTGCAAACCTATGCACGAGCGCATCCTTCAGCGGTTTCGCGACAGAATCCGAGGCCTGGATTATGTAGTCACGCTCCATGCTGAAGAGGAAATGGACGAAGACGGTTTGTCAGTCTTCGACTTGGAGAGCGCTGTGCTGACTGGTGAGATTGTTGAGCGCCAGCGGGACCGCCAGACACGAGAATGGAAATATGTCGTAAACGGCAGAGGCCTCGATGGCGGCACTGTCGGTGTCGTTGGAAAGTTGAGCCCTACCGGCTGTCTCGTTATAATCACAGTCTATAGGAACTAATCATGACAGTTCGAAATTCTATAATCTGCGAGATTTGCGGTAAAGAAGGAGCCCGGAAGCGTCGCATAACGCGGAGTTATGGCCGTGGCGGCAACCTGCTCGTGATTGAGAGAGTACCTGTGATTACCTGTCCGCATTGTGGAGAAAGCTACCTGACAGCAGTCACTCTCCACGAGTTGGAGAGGATCAAGCGCCACCGAAAGGAACTCGCCGCCAGGCGCTCCGTCGCCGTCGCCAATTTCGGGTAAATTGCCCGAGGACAGTCTAACATGCGGCTTGAGAGAGATCTTCGGACCCGCTCTCGAGGCTCGCGGGCCGCGCCTGCTCAGGCTTCGCGTTAGGTTAGAAGGACAAGCCATGACTTACACGGAAGCGGACTTCGATCGCCTCACTTGGCACGACTGTCACATCTGGGCCATCGAACTCCGCGTCGGCGACCCGGACGATGGGGACTGGACCAGCGACCTCGCGCTTGACCTCGATTTCATCGTGGAGTGGATCTGCGGCGTCGGCGGAGGGGGACAGTTCCGGGTGGCACCGGCAACCCTCGTTTTCCACGGGGTCACTGATCCGAAGATCGACATCGACTGGGGGCGCTCGGGTTTTCAGGTCTCGCTCCATCCGGTGTCGATCGGCAATGTCGAGCGTGAACCGATCCCGAATCAGAAGGTGTACCTCGACCGCCCTTATTACAGTTGGAAGATCCGCCTGAACTGGCCTGACGGCGAGATCAGCTTCGGCGCCGTAGGTTTCACACAGACCCTGCGCGCGGAACCGGTTTTGACGGAGAAGCAATGCCTGCCGCTCAAAGAGAGGAGCCGCCTAACGGGCCGATGAAGCCGCCGGCCGCCTTCGGCGTCTCGCAGCTTATCGGCGAGCCGTAGACTCCACGAACAGCACACGGTCTTCCGGGGCGTTCATGAATCGTGACTACCAGAAGTTCGCTAAGGCCGATCTGGAACGAGGCCTCAGCCATCTCGCGCGCGGCGAAGACCTGCTTCCCGAAGCGTTTCAGGCATTTTGGGGTGTCTACGAGAACTGCCTTAACTGCCTCTCCATCGCGCCGGGCAAGACGGCGCACGAGCGGAACCTTGCGTTCGAGAGACACCTGCACGAGGTCGGATTGTACCAGCGAGTCTTGGACGCATTGTTCAGACATACCGCCGCACACTGCGGGAACAAAGTGAAAGCTTACGCGGATGATTTTGGCAGTGAAAGCGACGCGCTAATGCCGGATAACACTATCCCCTGGCAGAAAAATGGCGACAATACTTAGACATAGCGTGGTCCGACCCCTTGGAGCATCATCTGCCTATAAGACGTGGACCTTTCGCTTGGTTTCCAAAACTGAGCGAAGCCAGTGACTTAATTCTGCCTGCTGCCGGGTACCGTGCTCACCAAGTAGCTGATCTTATCGAGTCCGCCATTCTCGGCTATACTTAGCGCCCGAACTCAAACGCGAACGATAGGAATTAAAATGGCTTCGCAGCGCCATCACTATATACCGCAATTTTTGTTGAAAGGGTTTGCGAGCCGAATAACAAAGAAGGCTCATTTTGTATTTCGGTTCGCTAAGGGCTCCAGGAACAGTTTTCTTAATTACCGTTGGTACATCGACCATCAACCGGTTGGATCATTTGTGCTGAGAGATGTCGGACCGCTAGCTCGTGTTTCAGATATCAATCAGTTGACGTTTCCTTACGGCTTCGGTATTCCCCTGATGGTTTGCCTTCCGATTTCTTTGCGGGAGTGCCAGATTTTTCAGCGAGCACAACATCAATGGGCAAGCGAAGCGCTTACACGCGAGCCGGTCGGGCGAGATGATCGATGATCCGAAGCGATCGCGGTCGGCAGTTCGGAGTTCGTTAAGGAGATAAGGAGCGAACTGCGCTCAAGGCGATGCATCGCGAAGTGCATTTTAGATCCAAGCGCTGATTGCGGATTCAACCAAAATCGGTTGAGTGAAGCTTACGCGGGTGATTCTTCCCACCCAAACTGATGTGCTAACGCCAGCTAATGCTAGCCCTCGGGCAGAGACACGCAAAATGTAGCGTCGGCCGAACCGTTGGAGACGTTCCCCAGTTCGTAGAACAGACCTTCATACAAGAAGCAAGACCTAACCCCTGCAGGATTCTCTCACGAAGAAAAATCCGTGGCCGAAAATTCTTTGCTTCTTTCTGTGTAACCGGTATAATC
>JBOHVS010000301.1:0-18840 GCA_050735975.1 Binatia bacterium
GTCCGTTGCGCGACAGGAGTATCGTAAGCGTATTCGGTATTCCGCTCTTCACGACGGAGAATGTGGAGGAGGTCCCTGATGTTCTCTCAACTCCGGCCGATAAGTCAGCCGAGAACGACTCCTCGTCAGACGGATCAGGCGGATTCTTTGACAGTTTGAATCCTTTCAAGCGCTAGCCCGCATTATTCACGGACGATGGAGAAGGGGCAACACTGTGATCCTGCCTTCGGGGGCGAGCCCTTTCCGGCCGCCTAAACCTCAACCTGAACCTGATGAGACATGGTACGCCTACCTACCGGGTAGTAAAGTGTAAAAGATCTCAGAAGGTTCGGCGCGATTGGGCAGGAATAATCTTTCAAAAACATTTCTGCCGCTGCGCCCGTCATGTTGCGTAAACCCGTCGTTGCCGTAACCATGGGCGATCCTGCCGGCGTCGGCCCGGAAGTGATTTTAAAAGCGCTAGCCGACCCCTTGATAAAAAAGGCGTGCCATCCGTTAATACTGGGCGACTGGGGTGTGCTCCAGCGCGCTCATGATGCGAACCAAAATCTCCCCGAAATCGTCTGTTGGCGATCAGGCCAGCCGCTTTTGCCGTTGCTTCAGAAGGAGCGCGCTTTCGTCGTCTGCTCGCTTTCTTCTTTGCCCGAAAAGGAGTCGCGGCCCGGCGCGCCGACCAAAGCAGGAGGGCACGCCGCGTATCGTTACATTGTCGTTGGCGCAAAGCTGGCGTTGTCCAAAGTTGCCAATGCGATCGCCACGGCGCCGATTAGCAAGAGTATTTTGATGAAGGCCGGCTACGATTACCCCGGCCATACGGAGCTTCTCGCAGAGCTCAGCCGTACGGCCGAGTGCCGCATGATGCTCATCGGCGGAAAGCTGCGTGTTGTATTGGTCACCGGCCATATCGGGTTCAAGAAGGTTCCTCAAACTCTCACGCGCGAAGGCATTCGGGTGACCCTTGAGTTGACTGATGGTGCTCTGCGACAGCTTTTCGGCATTCGACAGCCGCGAATCGTCACCGCGGCGCTCAATCCACACGGTGGCGAAGATGGTATCTTCGGGGACGAGGAAAAGAACATTATCGTGCCGGCCGTGCAGGCGGCGAAGCGGAAAGGGATCGGCGTCTATGGACCGTTTCCCGCCGACAGTCTTTTCCATCAAGCGGTGCGGGGAGACTACGACGCGGTGGTCTGCATGTATCACGACCAGGGGCTGATACCGCTGAAGTTGCACCACTTCTACGGCGGGGTTGCACTCACGTTGGGACCGCCGTTTATTCGAACGTCGGTGGACCATGGAACCGCCTACGACATCGCCGGCGCCGGCAAGGCCGACGAGGGCAGCATGAGAGAGGCGATTCTGTTGGCGGCAAGATTAGCAAGGGAGCATTTGAAGCGGAGGCGGGCATGAATCCATCGATATTCCGGGAATACGACGTTCGAGGACTGGCGGAGAAGGATTTCGATGAGCGGTTCGCGTTGCTCCTCGGAAAGGTCCATGGGACGATTATCAAAGAAACAAGCGGGAAACGGGTCACCGTCGGGCGAGATTGTCGCGCCACCTCGAGTCCTTACGCTGAAGCGGTCATGGCGGGGTTAGCAGCGGCGGGATTGCAGGTTTACGACATCGGCGTATGCCCGACACCGGTACTTTATTTTTCACTTTTTCACCTCGAGGCGGACGGCGGCATTCAGGTCACCGCGAGTCATAATCCTTCGGAGTATAACGGCTTTAAGATCTGTCTCGGCAAGGAGACTCTGTACGGCCAACAGATCCAACAGATCCGGGCCAAGATGGAACGGAACGAATTTCGCGAGCGAGCAGGCGGAAAGATCGAACGGTATGAGATCGTGCCGCCCTATCAGAAATATCTGCTCGACGATGTCCCGAAATTGAAACGGCCGCTGAAAGTCGTCATTGACGCCGGCAGCGGCGTTGGCGGACCCGTAGCCCCGCCGATTTTCCGCCAAATTGGCTGCACGGTTTGGGAGATTGCCTGCACGCCGGATGGGAGCTTCCCAATTCACCATCCGGATCCAACGGTTCCCGAGAATCTGGAACTTCTGATCGAAAAAGTCAGACAGGAGAAGGCCGACGTGGGTATCGCCTACGATGGCGATGCCGATCGCATCGGCGCGGTGGACGAAAAGGGAAATATCCTCTGGGGCGATGAGCTCCTCGTGCTGTTTTCCCGTGACGTGCTCAAGCGCAACCCCGACGCGGTGATCATCTCAGAGGTGAAATGCTCGCAGCGGTTGTACGACGACATTGCCAAAAACGGCGGAAAGCCGATCATGTGGAAAGCCGGCCATTCACTGCTCAAAGCCAAGCTGAAAGAGACGGGTGCTTTGTTGGCCGGTGAGATGAGCGGACATATGTTTTTTAAAGAGCGCTACTTCGGCTACGACGATGCTATCTATGCGTCTCTGCGCCTGCTGGAGATCCTGGCCAACTCCGATCGGCCACTCTCCGCTCTGCTGTCCGACTTGCCAAAGGCCGTGTCTACACCGGAGATTCGGGTGGATTGGCCTGATGATCAAAAGTTTGCCATCGCGGAGAAGGCGAAGGAGTTTTTCCGCGAGCATTACGACATCATCGATATCGACGGCGTACGAGTTCAGTTCGCCGAAGGTTGGGGATTGATTCGCGCCTCCAATACGCAACCGGCCCTGGTGCTGCGGTTTGAGGCGCGGAGCCCTGAAAAGCTACAAGAGTATCGCGCCATCATCGAGGGCAAGCTAAAAGACTTTGACATCTAGTGCGGAATGCCGGGAAAGATCGTCATCAAAGGAGCGCGAGTTCATAACCTTAAGAGCATCGATCTCGAGATACCGCGAGACCGCTTCGTCGTCGTTACGGGGGTTTCAGGCTCTGGAAAATCATCGCTCGCCTTCGACACGCTCTATGCTGAAGGGCAGCGCCGATACGTCGAGTCGCTGTCAGCCGATGCGCGTCAGTTTCTTCAACAGCTGGAAAGACCCGATCTGGACGGCGTTGACGGGCTTTCGCCTGCCATTGCCATCCAGCAAAAAACCGGCATCTTCACTCCTCGCTCTACAGTCGGGACCGTCACCGAGATCTACGATTACCTAAGGCTGCTATTCGCGCGGGTCGGACAGCCTGTCTGCCTGCAGTGCGGCAGAGAAATCTCTGCGCAGAGCATCGGCGAAATTGTCGATCAGCTCATGGCGTTTGCGGCCGGCACGCGGATTTTTGTGATGGCCCGAATACCGAAGGGAACCAACGGCCGGACGGGCGAAATTCTAGGTGATCTAGCCCGAGAAGGTTTTGCACGGGTTAAAATCGACGGTCAGATGCGCGAGCTTGCCGGACAGATCGAACTCGACGACAACCAAAAGCGCCGGATCGATCTCATCGTTGATCGCCTCGTTTTGAGAGAGGGCGTGGAGAAGCGTCTAGCGGACTCTCTCGAAGTAGCTTCGCGCTTCGGGCAGCAATTCATCACGATCGAGGTTTTACCTGATGCAGAATCGGAAAAGAGCAGGGAGATCACCTTCAGCCTGAAGTTCGCCTGCGCAGATTGCGGCGTATCGTTTCCCGAGGTGACGCCCCGTTTATTTTCATTCAATAGCCCGCAAGGCGCCTGCCCATTGTGCGCCGGCTTGGGATTCGCAGGCCGGCCGGAGTCCGGTTCGAAGCCGGCGGAGACACGGTCGAGCACGGCGGCCTGCGCCCAGTGTAAAGGATCGAGACTCAAAGCCGAAAGCCTGGCCGTAAAGCTCGGCAGTAAGAACATCGCTGAAGTGGCTTCCTGGCCGGTCGCGGAAACGATCCGGTTTCTTGAGCGGCTGGCGCTCGGCAGCAGGCAACAGGTTATCGGGCGGAAGATTCTGCCGGATATTCTTGGCCGGCTCAGATTTCTGGTTCAGGTCGGACTGGATTATTTGAGCCTCGATCGACCATCGATCACGCTTTCTGGCGGAGAAGCGCAAAGAGTGCGGCTGGCGACTCAGATTGCTTCGCGCCTGGCGGGTGTTCTCTACATCCTTGACGAGCCGAGCATCGGCTTGCACCAGAAGGATAACGCCCGCCTGCTGGCCATCTTGAAACAACTAAGAGACCTCGGCAACTCCGTGCTCGTCGTCGAGCATGATGAGGAAACCATCTTAGAAGCCGACCAGGTGATCGAAATGGGGCCGGGCGCCGGCGTGAACGGCGGAGAGATCGTGGCGCAGGGAACGCCCGGTGAATTGATGCAGAACGCCCGCTCATTAACAGGCCAGTATCTATCGGGACGGGCGAAGATTCCGGTGCCGCCGCAAAGACGCAAAGGCACTGGCGACTTCCTGGTCGTGAAGGGCGCGAAGCACAACAACTTGGCCGATGTTAGCGTGGAGATTCCGATCGGGGCGATGACGTGCGTGACGGGTGTGTCGGGCTCCGGAAAGAGCAGCCTGATCATGGATGTTCTTTACAATGCGGTCGCTCAACGTTTGCATAGATCGGAGACGAAAGCGGGCGCGTTCGACGCGCTAATCGGATGGGAGCGCTTTGACCGAATCGTGGGCGTTGACCAAATCCCGATCGGCCGCACCCCGCGATCCAACCCGGCCACGTATACCGGCGTCTACGATCTCATTCGCGATCTTTTTTCACAGCTGCCCGAAGCCCGGGTTCGCGGCTACGGAGCCGGCAGGTTTTCGTTCAACACGAGTGGCGGGCGTTGTGAAGCTTGTCGGGGTGACGGATTGGTCAAAGTCGACATGAATTTCCTGCCCGATGTCTTTGTCACCTGCGCGGTTTGCCAGGGGCGGCGCTATAACGGTGAGACCCTGCAAGTGAAGTACAAAGGACTGAGCATCGCCGATGTTTTGGATTTGACCGTCGCTCAGGCTATTGAACTTCTGGGCAATGTCCCGGCTGCCGCCGAAAAACTTCGCATGCTCATCGAAGTTGGCCTGGGCTATCTTCGACTTGGCCAACCGGCTCATACTCTGTCAGGGGGAGAGGCGCAAAGGGTCAAACTGGCGCGGGAACTCGGGCGAAGGTCCGCCGGGGAGTCTCTCTATATCCTCGATGAACCAACGTCCGGTCTTCATTTCGCAGATATTCAGAAGCTTTTAGATGTTCTCCACCGTCTAACCGATGCAGGCAATACGGTAATAGTCATCGAACACAACCTCGACATCATCAAAACCGCTGATTACATTATCGACATGGGCCCCGAAGGGGGTGAAAAGGGTGGCAAAGTGGTCGCGAGGGGGAGCCCCGAGCAAGTTGCGTTAAATCCACGCTCTTTTACCGGCCAATACTTGGCCCCCAGGCTTTTCGGCTAGCAGGCTGCTGAAAAAGACTCATATGCTTCGTTGCGCTCGATCGCCTCGCCGCTTAAGCAGGTTGAGGTTCAGGTTAAGGTTAAGCTCAATCTCAGCCTAAGCCTTAGCCTCAGCCTTCCCAAGCACGCGCGCCTCACCTCTGAGATCTTTTTGAGCAGCCTACAAGCAGAGTTTTTAACAACCAGCTAGTTCCGAGCTGTTTTGGCCAGCTAACCCGTTGTTTTGACGCTCTTTTTGGCGGCGTTACCAGAACTGCAATAGTTTGTTGATTCCCGGCTCGGTTTTGGCTATGGTTATATCAGACTAGGTTGGTCTGAATAATCCATATTACGATATGAAACTTAAGACACCCATATATCTCGACAACCACGCGACCACACCGGTCGACCCGAGAGTGCTGGAAGCGATGCTGCCGTATTTCACGGAGAAATTCGGCAATGCCGCAAGCCGAAATCACGCTTTTGGTTGGGAAAGTGAAGCGGCCGTCGATAGGGCGCGCGAGCAGATCGGGCGGCTGATCCATGCAGCGTCTCCGAAAGAAATTGTTTTCACCAGCGGAGCAACGGAGTCGGATAATCTGGCGATCAAGGGAGTTGCCGAATCGTACAATCAAAAGGGCAAGCATATTGTAACTTGTGCGATCGAACACAAAGCGGTGTTGGATAGCTGTAAGGCTCTGGAAAGACACGGGTATCAGGTGACCTATTTACCGGTGGATAGGACCGGGCTGGTAGACCTGGAACGATTGCGGGGCGCGATTACAGACAAGACGATTCTGATCTCGATCATGATGGCTAATAACGAGATCGGAACGATTGAACCGGCCCAAGAGATCGGGCGCCTAGCCAGGGAAAAAGGAGTTCTATTTCATACCGACGCCACCCAGGCGGTAGGCAAAATCCCCGTTGATGTGGACCAGATGAATATCGATTTGCTGTCGATTACGGCACACAAAATGTATGGGCCGAAGGGAGTTGGAGCGCTGTATGTCCGCTCGAGCAAACCACGCGTCAAACTCAGTTCGATGATCGACGGCGGTGGTCATGAACAAGGAATGCGCTCCGGCACGCTCAATGTGCCGGGAATTGTCGGCTTGGGAAAAGCGTGCGAGATCGCCCAGAAGGAGATGGCGCACGAGAGCGAACGACTTATAAGGTTAAGGGAGAAACTTAAGGCGGCTATTCTCGATCAGCTCGACGAGGTCCGCGTCAACGGCCATCCGTCGCAGCGGTTGCCTGGCAACATGAACATGAGCTTCGCATACGTCGAAGGTGAGTCGCTTCTAATGGGACTGAAGGAGATCGCGGTATCGACGGGGTCTGCCTGCACGTCCGCGAGCCTGGAGCCTTCACATGTGCTGCGGGCTATCGGACTTGATGATGACCGCGCGCATACCTCGATCCGTTTTGGATTGGGGCGCTTCAATACCGAAGAGGAAGTGGACTACAGCGTGGGCCGGGTTGTCGAGGAAGTCCGCCGGCTGCGGGCGCTATCGCCATTGTATAAAAAAGCGCGATTGCAGCGGCAACAGAGCAAACGCACAGTTGAGGAGAGTGTTTCCTAATCATTCGTCTGGTTAGGAGGGGATGTATGGCCATAGGACTCAGTCTGACGGATCGGGCGGCAGCGAGGATCAAGGAGGTGATCGCTGCCGAGAACAGAGAGGGGCAGGGGCTCAGGCTTAAAGTGGTCGGGGGCGGTTGTTCGGGGCTTCAATATAAAATCGATTTCGATATGCCCAAAGGCACCGACAAGATTTTTGAAAAGAACGGAGCGAAAGTACTGGTCGATATGAAGAGCTTGCTTTATCTGACCGGTACGGAACTTGATTATAAAGACGAGCTGATGCAGTCGGGATTCGTGTTTCAAAATCCCAACGTGAAGAAATCTTGCGGCTGCGGCTCCTCGTTTGCCGTCTAAAGCCGGCGGAGGGAAGTTTTAAAATGAAAACCGCTAATCACACAGTTGAGGACCTGACGCGGCGCGAATACAAGTACGGCTTTGTCACGGACATCGAAGCCGATACCGTTCCGCCCGGTCTCAATGAGGACATCATTCGCCTCATCTCGGCGAAAAAGAATGAACCCGAGTTCATGCTCGAATGGCGGCTAAAGGCGTACCGTTATTGGGCCAAGTTGGAAAAAACACAAGCCGAACCCAAATGGGCCAACATTCATTATCCGCCCATCGATTACCAGCAGATTAGTTATTATTCGGCGCCGAAGGGCAAAACCGATGGTCCGAAGAGCTTGGAAGAAGTCGATCCTGAGCTGCTGAAAACTTACGAGAAGCTCGGTATCCCGCTTCTCGAGCAGGAAAGGCTCGCCGGAGTGGCGGTGGACGCGGTGTTCGACAGCGTTTCGGTTGCGACCACCTTTAAAGGGAAGCTCGGGGAGTTGGGAATCATCTTTTGTTCTTTTTCCGAAGCCGTCCAGAATCACCCGGATCTCATCCAGAAGTATCTCGGCTCGGTGGTTCCGTACACGGATAATTTCTTCGCCGCATTGAATTCCGCGGTGTTTAGCGACGGCTCGTTCTGTTACGTTCCCAAGGGCGTTCGCTGTCCGATGGAGCTCTCGACTTATTTCCGGATCAACGCCGCGGAGACGGGGCAGTTCGAGCGCACCTTGATCGTAGCGGATGAGGGCAGTTATGTAAGCTATCTGGAAGGCTGTACGGCCCCGATGCGGGACACCAATCAGTTGCATGCCGCCGTCGTAGAACTCGTCGCCCACGACGACGCGCAGATCAAGTACTCAACGGTGCAGAACTGGTACCCGGGGGACGCAGAAGGAAGAGGCGGTATTTACAATTTTGTGACCAAGCGCGGCAAGTGCCTGGGCAAGCGGTCCAAGATCTCCTGGACGCAAGTGGAGACCGGCTCCGCGATTACTTGGAAGTATCCGAGCTGTATCCTTCAAGGCGAGGACTCGCTGGGAGAATTTTACTCGGTTGCTCTGACCAACAACTACCAGCAGGCGGATACCGGCACCAAGATGATTCACATCGGCAAGAACACGAAGAGCACGATCATCTCGAAAGGAATATCCGCCGGACACGGGCAAAATACCTACCGTGGCCTGGTGAAAATCATGAAGGGCGCTGCCGGCGCGCGGAACTATTCGCAGTGTGATTCGTTACTTTTGGGGGACAAGTGTGGCGCCCACACGTTCCCTTATCTTGAAGTACTTAACAACAGATCGCAGGTCGAGCACGAAGCGTCGACGTCGAAGATCGGCGAAGATCAATTGTTTTACTGCAAACAACGCGGAATCTCGACGGAAGACGCGGTCAACATGATCGTCAACGGCTTCTGTAAGCAGGTGTTTAAGGAACTGCCGATGGAATTTGCGGTCGAAGCGCAAAAGCTTCTCGGCGTGAGCCTGGAGGGAAGCGTCGGATAGGCAGGAGCTATGGCTACGGAAATCTACTTCGATAACAATGCGACGACGCGGCTGTTGCCCGAGGTCGCCGAGGCTATGCGGCCGTACTTCACGGAATTGTACGGCAATCCGTCGAGCATTCACCGCTTCGGCAGCCAGGTGGCGCAGAAAATCTCAGACGCAAGAGCGCAGGTGGCCGGGCTGGTCGGCGCGTCCGATCCGGTCGAGATTATTTTCACGAGTTGCGGGACCGAGGGTGACAATGCCGCGATACGGGCGATGCTCGATGCCAGGCCGGAAAAACGCCATATCGTCACGACTCAGGTGGAGCACCCGGCGATCTTGGGGCTTTGCCAGCACCTGGAGAAAAGAGGTTATAGGATAACTTGGCTAAGGGTGGACCAGGACGGCATGATCGATCTGGAGGAGCTGGGTGATTCGTTGTCCGATGACACCGCCTTGGTTTCTATCATGTACGCCAATAATGAAACGGGGGTTATATTCCCGATCGAAAAAATCGCCCGGATCGTTAAAGCCAAAGGGATCCCCTTTCACACAGACGCTGTGCAGGCCGCCGGAAGAGTCCCTTTGAATGTGCAGGGGACCCCGATCGATCTGTTGACCATCTCGGGCCACAAGTTCCACGGACCCAAGGGGGTGGGAGCGCTTTACGTCCGGAGAGGAATCAGCTTTCAGCCTTTCATGGTGGGCGGGCATCAGGAGAAGAGCCGGCGCGCTGGAACCGAAAACGTCGCCGGCATCGTCGGTATGGGAAAAGCCGCCGAGCTGGCGCTGAACCGTAGCGGCGACGATACAGAGAGCGTACGGGCCTTGAGGGATCAGCTTGAGGCATCTTTGCTGCAATCCTGTCCTGATGCCCGGGTGAACGGGAGTCGCGCGAGCCGGCTCCCCAATACACTCAACATAAGTTTCAGGTACGTCGAGGGGGAAGCGGTGCTGGTGCTCTTGGATCAGTATGGAATCTGTGCCTCGACGGGTTCCGCCTGTACGGCCGGTTCTTCCGAGCCGTCCCATGTGCTCCGGGCGATGGGAGTGCCGCCCGATTGGCTTCAAGGGGCCGTGCGTTTTAGCTTGAGCCGTTTTACGACGGTTGAAGAAGTCACGTTTGTGAACAAAACGGTGCCTTCCGTCGTCCAAAGATTACAGAGCCTTTCCGCGCTCGGCAAACTGCGGAATCAGCATCAAGCCGAAGGACAAGCGGTTAACGGTATAAGGGCAAGGGGGTAAGCTATGGGGCTCATGCAGATTCCGCGGCGGGTCGATTATGGCCTGCGCGCCGTTATCTATCTGGCGGGACAAGACCCCGACAGGTGTTGCTCCATAGCAGAGATAGCCAAACAGCAAGGGGTGCCGAAGAAGTTTTTGGAGAAAATTATCCAGGATCTGTTACGCGGCGGCTTGATCAAATCGAAGCGCGGCCCCGCCGGCGGCTATACGCTCGCGCGTTTGCCCCGGGAAATTTCGTTTCATGATGTGATTCAAGCGATCGAGGGTCCCATCGCAGTGAATGCGTGCCTTGATGAGCATCTGAGTTGTGATCAGCTGCCCCGCTGCGCCATGGTGGGAGTTTGGAGCGAAGTTCAACGCAGGATAACGGAGGTATTTGCTAAAACGACGCTGGCTGATCTGCAACACGCGCCGTGTCGGGACTTGATAAATACCTCTTCTCTTTCGAGTGCGGCATGACCCTAGAATCGGGGATTTCAAGATGAAGGCAGGCCGCACCCTATAGGGAGGTGGTTCATATGAGTTATGAGACAGGACTGAGCATGGAAGAAAGAGTAACATCGCTGTTCCAACCGGATACTCTTTTGCCGGATCAATTTATGGATACTTTCCGGCGAAAGTCCCATTTGGAACCGGAAAAAAAGCTTATGTTGGCCGTTTTGGAAGATGCCATCGCATGCTATCAAAAGTACGTTTTCGCGCGCGACGGCAAAGGGCGGGCTTTGTTTCAGGAAACCGAGGAGTGGATCATGGAAGAGAACGGTGATTGGCTGTTCTCTTTTGCCAACGTTTGTGACACTCTGGGGTTCGACTCCGGTTACCTTCGGGAGGGACTGCTCCGCTGGAAAGCCGAGAAGCTGGAGAGCCACTCGAAGCCCAATGTCTATCAGCTAAGGGAGAGTGCCGGGAGGCGCCAAAAGAAGGCAGTCAGAGTCGCCGGCCGCAGGCGGCAGCAAATTCGTAAGGCCGCAAGCCGGTAAAGATTGCGCTTTACCGGCAAGGGGGAATGGCGGTGGATGATTAAATCATCCACCGCCTTTTTGTTTGTCCGCCCGGCCCGGCTATGATGCCTATGTTACTGGACTGAATCGACGGATGAGTAAGGGGAAGCGATCCGGCATAGAAAGGAATACAGATCATGGCAATTCATCCCCTGGCGGGAAAACCCCCGCCTGCCGATATTTTGATCGACGTCGAGCAAATCGAAAAAGCTTATCACGAGCGACAGCCGGACGTTGAGAATTCCCGGCAACTGGTGAGCTTCGGCACCAGCGGTCATCGCGGCAGCCCGCTCGATAACACTCTCAACGAAGCGCACGTCCTTGCCATCACACAGGCGATTTGCGATTACCGCGCGGGCAAAAAAATCTCGGGGCCGCTCTTTATGGGCAAAGACACCCACGCGGTCTCAGGCCCTGCGCAACGAACCGCGCTCGAGGTGCTCGCCGCCAACGGGGTTGAAACCATCATCCAGCGCGATGGCGGCTATACTCCGACGCCCTCTATTTCGCGGGCCATTGTAGTTTACAACCGGGGCCGAAAAGACCGCCTCGCCGATGGCATCGTGGTCACGCCGTCGCACAATCCGCCCGCCGACGGCGGCTTTAAATACAATCCGCCGGAGGGCGGCCCTGCCGACACAGACATTACGGATTGGATCCAGCAACGCGCCAACACGCTGCTTCGAAGCGCTAACCGAAAGGTAAAGCGGATCTCCTACAATGCCGCCCTGAAAGCGTCAACGACCTGCCAAGACGACCTGGTCAGTCCCTATGTCAATGATTTAACTACGGTGATCGACATGGAGGCCATTCGCTCACAGCGTGTGAAAATCGGCGTCGATCCTCTCGGCGGTGCGGCGCTTGCTTATTGGCAGAAGATTGCCGAGCGTTATCGGCTCGATCTGACGGTTGTCAATCCGCAGATAGATCCCAGTTTTAAATTTATGACCTTGGATCACGACGGCAAGATCAGGATGGATTGCTCGAGCCCTTATGCCATGGTTGGGTTGGTGAAGCTGAAGGATCGCTTCCAAGTTGCCGTCGGCAATGACGCCGACGCTGACCGCCACGGTATCGTCACGCCGGCCTTCGGGCTGATGAATCCCAATCATTACCTGGCAGTGGCGATTCATTATCTTCTGACCCACCGTCCGCTGTGGAGCAAAGATGTTGCTGTCGGTAAAACCCTGGTCAGTAGTTCTCTCATCGATCGGGTGGTCGAGCGGCTCGGCAGAAAATTGTTCGAGGTCCCCGTCGGCTTTAAGTGGTTTTCTCCGGGTCTATTTGAAGGGTCGATCTGTTTTGGCGGGGAGGAGAGCGCGGGAGCGAGTTTTCTCTCGAGCAATGGGGCGGTCTGGACAACGGACAAGGACGGCGTCATTCTTGGTCTCCTCGCGGCGGAAATCATCGCGACGACCGGACACGACCCCGGAAATTGTTACGATGAGTTGACCCGAGAGCTCGGCAGGCCGTATTACGCGCGCACCGATTTCCCGGCGACGTCCGCACAAAAGGAAGCTCTTAAGAAACTTCGGCCCGAAGCCGTTGCGGCAAATAGGCTTGCCGGCGAACCGATAACAGGCAAGCTGACAAAGGCGCCGGGTAACGGCGCCGATATTGGCGGGCTCAAGGTTGTCGCTCGCAGCGGCTGGTTTGCGGTCCGCCCTTCGGGTACCGAAGATTTGTGCAAAATTTACGCGGAAAGTCTCGTTTCCAAGGATCACCTCGGGAAAATTCAAGAGCAAGCCTCAGAGATCGTGCAGTCGGTGTTTGTCGCCGCCGGCGCTTAACGCAATCAACTTTGAGCATTGAGCTTAAAGCTTTGAGGTTCGATCCCTTGCTCAGGACTCAGCACTCGGAACTCAAAGCGCAGCACTGTTATGCCCGGCCCGAAATTTTCATCTTGTAACGATCCCGCGCATGAGGTAATGCTCGGCACGTATCAGACCGGCAAATTCAAAGGAGGGTAGAAACATGCCGAGGATCAGACACATCGCCATTCTGGCCGCGGACCCGGCGAAGCTCGCGGAGTTTTACAAGACATCCTTCGGCTTCAACGAAGTCGCCCGCAGCGGCGACAACGGCGAAGCCATCTACGTTTCCGACGGCCACATCAATTTAGCTCTTTTGCCGGCGAGAAATCGCCGCGAAGGGATTTACCACTTCGGAATCCAAGTGGACGACGTTAAAGACGCCGCTGAGACGGCGCTCGCTGCAGGCGCGACAGGTGGTAAGGCTGAACTTCCCAAGGATGGGCGCTTTGCGGAGACGTTCGTCCTCGATCCGGTGGGCACCAGAGTCGATCTATCGAAAGGCTGGAAAGTTTAATTTCGGCAACCGGGCCGGCACGTCAAACCGCTTTATAAGCGAGCCGCTTCATTTTCTGCGTATTCTTGCCCTCGATGCGAATGAGCCCGGTGGCGGCTACTCGTTTGGGCGAGTGGACATCACCTTCGTTGTAAATATGCGCCATTCCCGGTTTTAGCATGTATGCTCTCGCGCGCCGGACTTTTCCAGGCTTTCCTTCACTGGCCGCCTCGATGACTTCCCAGTCGCTCATCTCCGTTTCGCCGATCGCCTGGCCATAGATCGCCCAGGAGCTTCCGTGATCATGGGGATTCGCTTCTCTGGCATCCCGGTTCATGTGGGCGCATATACAGAAACCCAGTTCCGGGTCTTCATAAATGACCTGACGATCGGGCGTGTTTTCGTTGAGATAGGTGGCAAGGAACTTTTCATCCTTCAGAACCTCCTGTACCAGTTCGCGAACTTTACCTCGGCCCACCCGGCTGGGGTCCTCTTTAAGAATCCTACCACACTCCGCTGCGAATGTATCGATCGTAAAACCCATGGTCGACCTCCTCTCATGACGAATCTTAACTTTCTTTAACAAAACATCGAAGCCGCCGTCAACCCATCAAAATTGCCATCAAAAATGCCAACAAGACAATCAGCCGTTCCATCTCCACTCCCTTAAGTTGACATAAGTTGACACAAGACGATGCTTTTGGATACGCTTTAGTCGAAACCGCGCGCGAAGGAGGCGTTGCACATGCCAACGATCAAAAGGCTAAGCCATGTCGCGCTTTACGTAAATGACCTGGACAAGATGGCGGCGTTTTACCGGGACGTTCTCGGGCTCATTAAATACCGTGAGTATCCGGGGCGTATGGTGTTCATGACGCCTGATCCTGAGATCGACGACCACCAGCTCGCGCTGGCGCAGGGGCGCAAGGGCGAAGCGAAAATCATCGCGCACATCGCCTGGAGCGTAGAGACGCCGGCCGACGTCAAGGCGTTCTACGAGCGATTCAAAGCGCAGGGTGTGCCGATCGATCACTGCGTAAGTCATGCTTACGAGGAGATGGGAAACACCGTCTCGTGCTATTTCCTCGATCCCGAGGGGAATTGCCTCGAGATCTACGCTCTGATTCCGGAGCGCGACGAGGGGCGCATCAACCGCCCGCTCGACCTGGACAAGAGCGTGGACGAGATCATCGCCCAGGCAAGCGGGCTACGTCACCCCAGCGGCTGCTGAGATGAAAAAGACTCATAGGCTTGGTTGCGCTCTTCAAAGCAGGTTGAGGTTCAGGTTAAGGTTTAGCTCAATCTCGACCTTAGCCTCAGCCTTCCGAAGCGCGCGCGGCTCGCCTCTGTGAGATTTTTTTGCGAGAGGTGCTCCGCCTTGACAGAATGAAAAATTAACGATAGCAGGCGTAAGACAACTTACGGTCGAGTCCAACGGTCACGGCGCCAAAACCGAAACGGTTATCAACCGGGAGGAGAGTCGATGAAACCGAGCGACAGTAAGACCAACCGCGCGGGTTTTTTTCTTGTCACGTGGTTGTCCTTAACAGCCTTTTTTATTCTCTCTCTCAATTCACCGTCCAGCGCGCAGACCAAACCCCACGGCAAGCAAACTTGGCAGCAAGTCCTTAGCGAAGCCAAAAGGGAAGGCAAGGTCGTGGTCTGGGGCCCGCCGGGCGAGCTCATCCGAAAAGCCATGATCGAAGGATTCAAGAAAGCTTTTCCGGATCTCACAATCGAGTACTCCGGCGCTCGTGGTGGGGAGCAAGCGACGAGAATCAAAGCGGAACGAGACGGCGGTGTTTACAGCGTGGATGTTCTCTTAAGCGGCACCACGACCGCAAACAACCAGATGAAACCCATGAAAGCGCTCGACCCGATCACGCCCGCGCTCATGTTGCCTGAGGTCACGGACGTGAAGAATTGGCGAGACAACAAACTGGATTTCTCCGACGATACGACGCGTTTCAACCTGGTCTTTTCGACCATGCTCAAAACCCCGCTCGTGTATAATTTGCAGCTAGCAAAGCCGCAAGAAATCGATCAACTTTCGAAGCTCCTGGAGCCAAAGTGGAAGGGGAGATTCGTTCTCAACGATCCTTTGCCATCGGGTTCAGGAAATGTCACCTTTCGCTGGATCTGGCGGATGATGGGGCCGGAAAAGGCGAAAGATTATTACCGAAAGATACGCGCCAACGCCGGCGCTGTAGACAGAGACCAACGACGCCAAATCGAATGGGTGTCCCAAGGCAAATACGCTTTTCTTCTCGCGCCGAGTGACGGCACGTTGGGGCAGCTTCTCGAACGAGGGCTTAAGCTCGGGATTCTAACCGAGTTCAAGGATCAGGGCACTTATGTGACCGCCAGCTTTGGTAGCGCCATGCTCCTCAATAAGCGTCCGCATCCGAATGCGGCTACTGTTTTCCTAAACTGGCTCCTCACCCAAGAGGGGCAAACGGCCTGGAGCAAGGGGATGCAGCACGTGAGCCGGAGGCTCGATGTCCCAACCGACCATCTTCCCCCTTACATGGTGCCGCCGCCGGACGCTAAGTTTTTCAGCGGCGAGCCAAGGCCGGGCTATCGTTATTGGTTGAGCTATACCGAAGAGAACGTCCACCGGAGCGCCGAGGAAACCAAGATTCTAAAGGAGCTTTTCGGCAGATAAACAAAATTGTTTCAACCAATTCGAGAAGATGGAACTCACGAGGCGAGCTGTCTTTAGGACGGTTCAGTTTCCCGGAATTTCTTGGAGTTGGATCCCTCTAGCGCTGCTCGTCGGACTACTTATCCTCATTCTGGCCTATCCCCTGGTCCTGCTGTTCGTGAAAAGCTTCGTTGCGAGCCGGCCAGGGCAACCCACGGTATGGGCGGCCAGCGGTTGGGTCGAGGCCTTCACGGACGTTAACCTCGCCATCGCCGTCGGAAATACCTTTTACCTGGCCTTCGTACGAATCATCATCACGAGCGCATTAGCGATCTTCTTCGCCTGGGTTGTAACGCGGACCGATACGCCGTTGAAAGGGCTCATCGAAGTGACCCTGTGGCTGGGATTCTTCCTGCCGTTACTTCCTATGACCATGGGGTGGATTCTGCTCTTGGATCCTTATTACGGACTGATCAATAAATTTTTGATGAAAGTTTTCTCTCTATCACAGCCGCCCTTTGACATCTATTCGTATTGGGGAATCATCTGGTGCCATCTGGCTTTCAGCACTTCGGTTAGATTCCTGCTAATGACACCGGCCTTCAGGGCTATGGACGCAGCGCTGGAGGATGCAGCGCGCACGTCGGGCAGCAACAACCTGGGAGTGTTAATGCGCGTCACAATCCCGATTTTGGCGCCGGCCATTCTCGCTTCCACCGCCCTAGGCTTCATCAGGAGCCTTGAATCTTTAGAGATCGAAATGGTTCTGGGCATCCCTGCGGGTATCTACGTCGTGCCGACGAAGATCTGGGATTATATTCACTGGGAACCACCGCTTTACGATCGGGCGACCGCCTTGTGCAGTATCTTCCTGCTGTTTATTTTTCTCCTCATTTGGTGGCATCGGATGTTTCTTCGCGGTCGAGAATTCACGACCGTGACGGGCCGTAGCTACATGGTTCGGACCTTCCCGCTGGGTCGCTGGCGGTGGGCGACCTGTGCGTTCTGTCTGCTCTTCATCGCCGTCATGATTATTCTGCCGTTGGCGGCCCTCGTCATGGGGACCTTCATGGAATTCTTCGGCAATTTTGACACGGAAAGAGTTTGGACTATGCGCCATTGGGCCGGTGTCTTTACCGACCCGGTGTTCCTGCGCTCCTTAAACAACACGCTTGTCCTCGGAATTGGCGCGGCAATTGTGGGAACGCTTCTTTACGCTCTACTTAGTTATTTGATCGTGCGCACACGGGTTCCCGGGCGCGGTGTCATCGACGTTCTCTCGTGGTTGCCCTGGGCTTTGCCCGGAGTCCTCATCAGTTTGGCGCTCCTATGGACGGTTTTGGGCTCGGGTGATTTTGTGAAGCTAATTTATGGCACGGTCTCTGTTCTAGTCCTGGCCATTATCATTAAAGAAATGCCCCTGGGAACCCAGATTATCAAGGCGGGCGTGATGCAGATCAGCAATGAGCTCGAGGAAGCCTCCAGTGCCGCCGGCGCCACGTGGTTGGCCGGTTTTCGCCGCATCCTATTGCCGCTGTTAAAGCCGACTATGCTCGCCGTAGCAATTATCGTGTTCATCTCCGCGGCGAGAGATATCGCGACCGTAATTTTTCTTGCCACGCATCAGACTCGCACACTTTCGCTCTTGATGCTGGACTACATCGCGGACGCCAATAAGGAGAAGGCCGCGGTTCTCGGCGTGTTTCTGGTTTTTCTCATCTTTGCGCTTTTGTTCATCGGAAAGTTGTTGGGATTTCGCAGGTCATCCGTTCAGTCATGAAAAATCGAAAGGATGGTAGTTCCTTGCGCCGGAGGAGGGAAACATGAAGGCCATTTTCGCCAACCTTAAACCTATGTTCTTTCTCGCTTTGCTGACGCTCTTGCTGGCAAACGGCCGATTCGCTTTAGCACAGAGCGAATCCGGGTGGCGGCAGAAGTGGGATACGACGCTCGCCCAAGCAAAAATCGAAGGAAGAGTCGTGGTGTTAGGTCCGCCTGGAGATACGGTCCGGCACGCGATCACCCAGGGCTTCTCAAAAGCTTTTCCTGACATCACTATTGAGTTTACCGGCGCACGGGGTGGCGAATTGGCCACGCGAATCAAGTCCGAACGCGACGCCGGCATCTACAGCGTTGATATCGTCATTAGCGGGACCACCACCGCCAATGCTTACTTCAAGCCCATGAAAGCCCTCGATCCGATAGAACCGGCGCTGATATTGCCCGAGGTCGCCGATCCAAAGAACTGGCGCGACAATCGGCTCGAGTTCTCCGATCGGTCTACTCATCTCAACCTGGTTTTCACCACGCAGAACAATGTGCCGCTGATCTATAACCCGGCGCAGGTAAAAGCCCAGGAAGTCGATGAATTATTCGAGCTCCTGGATCCGAAATGGAAGGGAAAAATCGCCGTCCAGGATCCGATTCCTTCAGGAACCGGCAACGGCGTGTTCCGGTGGGTATGGCATGTGCTCGGTCCGGAGAAGACAGAAGATTTCTATCGGAAGATCCGCGCTCAAGCCGCGGCCGTCGATCGGGACCAAAGACGGCAAATCGAGTGGATCGCTCAAGGCAAATACCCTCTACACCTTGGCCCTGGAACTGTTATGCAACAGCTCGAAAAGCGCGGGCTCAAGTTCGGCGTGGTGCCGGCGTTCAAAGATTACGGCGCTTATCTCACTCCCGGGTTCGGCAGCGCCATGTTGATTAACCGCGCCGCTCATCCGAACGCGTCAAAGGTCTTTCTCAATTGGCTTCTGAGAAAAGATGGACAGACAGCCTTTTGTAGAGGCATGGGCTACGTCAGCCGGAGAATGGATGTGCCTACGGATCACGTTCCACCGTATTGGGTACCCAAACCCGGCGTCAAATACTGGTCCGGGTATTATGAGGAGGATGCAACCATGTCTCCCGAACAGGTGAAGTTTCTGAAGACACTTTTCGGGAGGTAGCTCGGCACC
>JBOHVS010000302.1:0-24391 GCA_050735975.1 Binatia bacterium
AGTCTTGCCGCGCAAATCTTCCAATCTCCGGATCTTGCTGTCCTTCTTCACGACGATCGCCTGGCCGATGTAGTTCGCCGACTGGCCGACGTAAATCCAATCGTCTCCCGTGGCGCGCTTGATGTAGGGAGTGATATGGTTGCCGCCGATGAACTGGACCTTGCCTTTTTTCAGAAGTTGATGGGCCTCCTCGGGATCTACGTAGAAGTCGTATTCCACCGAGAGGCCTTGTTTTTTCCATCCTCCGCTTTCCGCGACGATATGGAGCAAGGCCAGGTGGCGCGCCGACCGATAGGGAAACTTGATTTTCTCCATGTTGCTTGTCTTTTCTCCTCTCGTGTTTTTTTCATCCGACGATCACTGCTTCACTCCGAACGTTTTGTTGAAGTCTTTCTGGTGCTGCTCGAATCGTTCCATCACCTGGCCTGACACGGGATAAAGGTCCAATTGCTCCGCAGCCAGCGGCGAGCTGGCCGGAATAGCGCGGGATCGAAGCGGAATTTGCCCGCCGTCGTAGAGCAGCTTCTGCCCGGCTTCCGACATCAAAAAGTCCACGAACAAGCGGGCCGCGTTGGGATGCGACGCTTTCTCGAGAACTGCAACCGCGTTTTGGGACACGATGATGGGCTTCGAGGTCTTGACCCAGTCAATCGGAGATCCTTTCTCTTTGGTTAATTGCGTCCTGTGCGCATAAACAAGAGATGCGGAAAACTCGCCCGCGCCGACGAGCTGCGCCAGCAAGGAGTGGCCTTTTCGCCAGTTGAGCTGCTGCTTGGCGAGCCCTTCCATCAAACGCCTGCCTTTTTCCCGCCCGAGATATTCGAGCATCGCTCCAAACCAATCGTAATCCCCGACATCCAGCGCCATTTTGCCTTTCCACCAGGGCTGTATGAGATCGAACCAGTCCTTGGGAACGTTGGCTTCGGGGACAAGTTTAGTGTTGTATCCGATCACGTAATAGTTGCCGACGAGTCCGGTCCACGTGTCGTCCGTATCCCTGAACTTCGCCGGGAACGCCTTTGCTTCCGGCGAGCGATACGGGGCAAGCACTCCCTTCCCCTTCAACAACGGCATCACGGATAGATTCACGACATCGGCGTGGACCTTGCCGGTTTGGTGCTCTACCATCACGCGGTTGAACACCCGCTCCGAGTTCAACCTTAGAACCTCCACCTTGAGGAACGGGAATTTCTTCTCGAACGCAAGCGTCACCGGCTGGACCGTATCGATTCCCATCGTGCTATAGAAGACCACTTGCCCTTCGGATTTAGCCTTGGCAATCCGCTCAGCGTCGTCTGCGAAAACAGTTGCGGCGCTAATTAATAAAATGGCGACAATCAAAAGACGGGACATGACAACCTCCTGCTTAAGTGCAAAAAAGCCTACTTCATCTTGGCCATGACATCTCGGCTCCACCTCTTCATGAATCCGATCTTGTCTTCGAAGTGAACGTTCAACCAGATCTTTTGGACTCCCATCTGTTCCAGTTCATGCAACCGGCTCAGGCAATCTTCCGGAGTGCCGACGATCGCGTAGCGCCCGGCTAAATAATCTTCCAGACCGCTCTCGTTGACGAGGCGGGCGTTGGTTGTCTCACCCGGTTTTTGGTGTTCGAGGTAGCTGTATCCTTGGTGAATTCGCTCAAGTACTTTACGAAACTCGGAAGGAACGTGCTTGTTCTGATCGGGAAATCGCGCCAGGTGGTTGGCTTTCGCGGCGAGAAGCATCTTGATCTGCTTCATCGCTTCTTCCCTGCTGTCGCCTACGTTGCCGCATAAGCCCCACCAGATGTCCACGTTCTCCACATTCCGGCCGGCCCCGGCAGCTCCTGAGGCAACCGCCGACAATGCATCTCTCACGATCTCCCTCCCCACCCCGTCCCCATAGATGACGCCGTCCGCGTGCTGGCCGGAGAACTCAAGCGTTTTCGGCCCGTGCGCGGACACGTAGATAGGAATGTCCGTTCCGCTCCACGTAAGGTGGAATTCCGATCCCTGGTATTGGACTGTTTCGCCGCGCATCAGGCCGCGAATGCACTTGACGAATTCTCCCAAGGCGCCGAGCTTGATCGGACGCAGGCCTATGTTGATCAGGGCGCTGTCCCCCGTTCCCACGCCGGCGAATATCCTTCCGGGCGCCAATTCTGCCATGCTCACCAGGGCCGCGGCGGTCACGGTCGGATGGCGCGTCAAAGCGTTCGTTACTCGCGGACCGATCTTCACCTTTTGCGTCGCCTGAGCGCCGGCCGTGCAGCTTACGTAGACCTCGCGGTAAATGGACTGCGAATCCACGAGCCCGACGCGCTCGAATCCGCAATCCTCCGCCACTCGAAACCACTCCGCCACTTCTTTCGGATGGTTCGGAGCGAAGCTGATGCCAAATGTCAAAGCCATGAAACGCTCGTGACATTCACGCTATTTCCCACCATCCTTGCGGGACACGGAGATTCGCCGCCCGGCGACCTTATCCCCGGTTCTGTAGTACTCACCTTTCAATGCGAGCTCCGCCTCTTCCCGGGATTCGGCGTCCCACTGCCCCAACGAGTATCCGTACCAGGGTCTCTGAGGACGAAGCGGTGGCAGGCCCAGTTCCTTCTCCCAGATTTCCTTGGCCTTCTCCATGTATTCTTGGGCGGGCAAGGCAACCGGCGGAAACGGCTCTTTCAACGTTGCATTCATCATCATGACCGAATACTCCGCCGAGCGTTCTTCCGCCTCTTCCATCTTGTCGATTTCGGCACCCGCGACTCGAAAAGGGGGAGCATGTCCCTTTTCACGTCCCGCAACGATCCGCACGTCCTTTGCGGGCTCGCATCTCATCGTAATCGCCCAGTTGACCGCGTCGCCGTCTTTCGGGTCGATATCATCGTCCACCGCCACCACGTATTTGCCCAGCTCCTGCCTGAAGGCCAAGACTCCGTGAAGCGCCCGCCACACCTCGTATTGGGGAGCGCCACGACGGCACTGGACGACGACGTAGCGCCGCAAGTTAACCAGCGGTTCGTACAGTCCCACCGCAGCCACCCATTCATTGCTGGAATGCTCCTTCAGGTAACGAAGCAGCATCGCCTCCATTCCGATCTCTTTGAGCTTGCTGGATTCGCTGGGAGTCACCTGGCTCAAGATGCCGACAAAGACCGGCTGCTTCCGATGGGTGATGCAGCTGACCTCGAAAACCGGATTCATGATGCGCGGATGGATGTAGCCGTGGGATTCACCGAACGCCCCTTCCGGCTCCAGGAAGTCGGTCCTGATGATTCCTTCCAGAACGATCTCCGCCGTTGCCGGCACTTCCAAGTCGATCGTTTTACATTTGACAAGCGGTATGGGTTCGCCCGCCAGTCCTCCCGCCACGGCCAGCTCGTCGACCCCATACGGCACCTTTTGCACGGCGGCATGGGTTACAACCGGCGGCCCGCCGACTACCAGAGCGGCTTCCAGATGCTTTCCATAAGAAACAGCCTGCCTCCAATGGATATTCAATTGCTGGTTTGCCTGGGGCCCGGGACACACGCCGGTCCGCCTCCGTCCTTTCACCTGTGCTCTATAGTTGCCCACGTTCCGAATTCCGGTCTCGAGATCCTTCGTAATCCACTGCGCGCAGGTAAAATAAGGAGCGTTGTCAAAGCCGGGAGTAGATATGGTAACCGCAATTTCGTCGAGACCAAGCCCTTCCTGATCCAGCTCATCGCCTATGTGTATCTCTTCGTGCACGGGCCCGCTCTCAACCATGACGGGGTCGATGGGATGAGCCAAAGCATGCTGCCACTTCCGAACAATCTCTTCGGGCTCGCAGCCCATGCCCAACCCATACACCCATCGCGATGCGGCAAGCCCGGCGACCAGCACCGAGCCCTTGTATTGTCGCCGGTCGTCGATCACGTTTTCGAAGAGAAAGGCCTTTCTGTCCTCTTCGCGGATGCCTCCTCGAAACTGCCAGCGAACGATCGGATGAATTTCCGTGTCCTTATTGCTCGGTCGCTTGACCCGAACCAGCAAGCCTCTTTGTTCGAGGTTTTTTATATGCTCCCGTATGTCTCTCGGCGCTTTCATTCCTCCTCCATCTCAAAGAGACAGCTCGTAGTCGCCGAATTCGTTGACGACCAGGCTGCATCCCGGGGGAATCACGACGGTCGTCGTCGGCTCCTCGATGATCGCCGGGCCTTGAATCGCCGACCCCGCGCTCAAATCACCGCCCTGGTACACATCGGTTGCGATTTTTTGGCCGTCGAAGATAACATCGCGGGTCTTTTTTGTCCTCGCTGCGCATCCGGGTTTCGCAGCGGCTCTGCCGAAATCGGAAGGCCTTTCCGTCCGCCCTATGGCCGTAAGGCGCCAGTGAAGCGCCTCGACCGGCTGGCCGGGGAGGTTGTACCCGTACAGCTTGCGATGCTGGGCATCGAAGCTTTTTTGCAACTCTGCGAAACCGTTCGACAGGGAAGCAAAGGGTATGGTCACTTCGTGAAATTGGCCGACGTATTTCAGATCGACGGCATAGGATAGGACCGCGTCCTGTTTTTGTATGCCTTCCTCCTGCAGCGTCTGCAAAGCTTCGGCGGCCATCTCTCGATACAGCTCATCGACCTTCTCTAGGGCAATCGCCGATAGCTCGCCCGAAAAAGTCCGGACGTAGTCATGCCGCAAGTCGGAAAGAAGCATTCCCGCGGCGCAAAATACCGATGCCTCGCGCGGAATCAGCAGGCTTCGAATCCCCAGTTCCCGCGCGATAGCGGCGGCGTGAACGGCGCCGGCGCCACCGGCGACCACGAGCGTGCACTGGCGCGGGTCGTATCCCTGCGCGATCGACACCAGACGTATCGCGTCGGCCATCGTACTGTTAACGATCTTATGAATGCCCTCCGCCGCCATGACCACACCTATCCCTAAAGGCCGCGCTATGCGCTCTTCGATTCCCTTGACGGCTTTATCCAACTGCAGAGGAAATTCTCCGCCGAGAAAATCTTCCACGCCGAGGTAACCCAGGACCAGATCGGCATCCGTAACCGTTGGATTTTCACCTCCCCGGCCGTAGCAGATTGGACCGGGCTCGGCTCCGGCGCTTTCCGGACCGACGTGAAGCACGCCGCCTTCATCGACCCAGGCAATGCTTCCGCCTCCTGCACCCACGGTTCGGATATCCAGGACCGGGAAAGCCATGGCATGCCCGCCGACCTCTCCGGCCGTAGTGAAAGTCACCTCGCCGCCTTTGATGAACGAGACATCGAAGCTTGTCCCGCCCATGTCCATCGCGATCAGGTCCTTACCGACCGCGCGTTGTCCGTAGAAAATCGCCGCCACCGGCCCTCCGGCCGGACCCGACAAGAGTGTTCTGCAGGCAAAGCGAGACGCCGTCTCCGGCGCCATCACGCCTCCGTTGGATTGCATGATAAGGAGGCGTCCTTCAAAACCGGCTTTTTTAAGCCGATCCGTCAAGTGGCCGAGATAACGGGCCAGAATCGGACCGACATAAGCATTGAGGACGGTGGTGCTATGTCTCTCGTACGCCCTTAGCTGTGGCAGCACCTGGGTGGACAACGATACGTAGGCCTCCGGGAATTCGTCCTTCACAAGCTCGGCCACTTGGATCTCGTGTTTTGGATTCAGGAAAGAAAACAGGAAACTGACGGCTAGCGACTCCACGCCGGCTTTTCTAAGCTCCCGAATCGCCTGCCTGGCGCCCTCGCGATCCAGCGCGGCGACTTCTCGACCTTCGCAATCAGTCCGCTCGGCTATGGTGAAGGTGAGGTTCCGCGGAACCAGCGGCGCCGGCGGGCTGCATTTGGAATTAAACTGGCTTTCGCGCACGCCGCGCCGCATCAACAGGATATCGCGGAATCCCTTGGTCGTGAGAAATCCCGTCCTGGCTCCGGAGCCGGTAAGAACGGCGTTCGTCGTGATCGTTGTGCCATGAACGATCCGCTGCACTCTGCGCAAGAAATCCCGAAAGGGCACCCCTACTTTCGCCGAAAGCTTTTCGAGACCGTTCAGAACTCCGCGCGAAGGGTCCTCTCGCGTCGTGAATGTTTTTCCAACCGCGCTCCGGCCCATGGAATCGACCAGGACACAATCGGTGAAAGTTCCGCCGACGTCGATGCCCACGTAAAAAAAATGGTTAGTCGCCTCTGCCATTTAGGAACAACTCGCTCCGTCTAAAAAGTCCCGGCCGCCGGCTGCAGTTTATTTTTGGGCCTCGTGATCGTCGCCTTCTATTTGAGCTCGCTCTCCTTTTTCAGCGCGCGCTTCCTGAACGTCCCATCGCCGTCGATAGAGACCTCGCGATCGCGCCGTTTCAACACCACGCCGTATTCTTCAAGCGCCTTTTCAATTGACACAAAGCCGTTGATAACATCATCTCTCACCTGCTCAGGCGGCCTCTCGAACGGGTCGCCGAATCCACCCCCGCCTTGAGAGATGAGCTCGAAAACATCGCCTTCCGAAACCTCGCAGAATTTATTGACGCCCAATTCTCTTGTTTTTCCATCCGAGCCGGTGACCCGCATGACCGGCAGCGAACCCGGTTTTCCGCCGAACAGACCGAAGGCCCGCGTTTCTTCGAGCATGCCCGAACCCACGGTCGCGCATTGGATGTCTGGAGTCTCAACACGCCACCTGAGCACCGCGCCGAGGCCTCCCCGCCATTTGCCCGCCCCGCCGGTGTCCTCGGCAAACTCATACTCGGAAAGCCGATAAGGGTAGGCGATCTCGAAAATTTCCGGGTCGGTTGCTCGAGACCCCCCCATATTGCTCACCGGACCGGTATGATTCCATCCGTCGTAGCCCTCCGTCGCTCCGGAGCCGCCCTTGCAGTTATGATGCGTGCAGACAAACGGCCTTCGAGTGCGGGGATTCTGTCCCGCGGTCATCGGCGCGCAACGCCTTCCCCAGCCCGCTTGCACCTGGCTCGGGATCGCCTGCGCCAGCGCAAGCCATATGGCTTCCGCGATCGCGGCGCAGGTGAGGAGCGTCGAGGCCGTAGTGGGTGCCGGCGGCAGGCAATTCACGATCGAGCCCTCCGGCGCAACGATTTGAATCAGCTTGAGAGAGCCGAAGTTGATCGGAATCGAAGCGCCGATGCACGCGAACAGCGATTGGAAGCAAACCGAAGCGGTGTTGGCAAACGGGCTGTTGACGAAACCGCGGGTTTGAGGATCGGATCCGCTGAAATCAAAAACTAGTTTGTCTTCCTGAACCTTGACGGCCACCCGAACACGGGGCGCTCTATCCATTTCTATGCCGTCGTTGTCGAGGCTTCTCTCCCCAGCGTAAATTCCATCGGGGATTTTTCTAATCGCCGCCGCCATGGCTCTTTCGGTAGCTGCAATATAGGAATCGATCGTCCCTTCGACGGCGTTTACTCCGTGACGATCGAGCAATTCGATCAACGATTCTTCTCCTCTAAAAGTAGCGCCGATTTGACAATGCAGATCTCCCTCTACGAGATGCGGGCTTTTGACGTTGAGGAGAATAAAGTCCCAGATATCCTTCTGGTATTCTCCCTCGCTGTAGAGCTTGATCGGAGGCAAGCGCAGCCCTTCTTCCCATACAGTCTTTGCTTTCGGGTTGTAGCCGGCCACACCCCCGCCTCCCAGATCCGCCTGGTGCCCCTTTGCCACGGCCCAGAAGGTCGCCTGGCCGTTATAAAAAATCGGTCTCGCGATCGTTACGTCCGGTAAATGGCTGTTCCCCTGGTACGGATCATTGGCAACGATCACGTCGCCCTGGTGCAGTTCCTCCGGTTTGAATCTGCTTCGAATGGCTTCCAACGCAAAGGGAATCGCGCCTAGTAGAACCGGTATGTAGGAGGTCTGAGCCACGAGCCTTCCCCGAGCGTCGAAAATCGCGGTAACGAAGTCTCTCGACTCGCTGAAGATCGGCGAGCGCGACGTGAGCAGCATGATCTGCCCCATTTCCCTCGTGATCGCCGCTAAGCGGTTTGAGATAACCGCAACGGAGATTGGATCGTTCGGAATCCGACTCATGCGCTCAATGTCCCAAAAATTTCAGCCGACAATTTTCAGATTTTTCAGATATTCGGCCTGTTCCTGTAAACGAAGCATTGCCAGCTCTTTGGATATTCTCACGTGGTATAACGCCTCCTGTCTTGCAGTCTTCGGCTTGCGGTCCCGAATGGCCGCTAAAATAGCTCGGTGTTGCGACCATGCATCTTTCCCTCGATCCAACTGCCCTACGGCGACCCTCTGCTTTAGCACGATCCGCTCGAACACCTCATTGAGAACCCGCTGAAGGTAAGTGTTTCCCGCAATCTCCGCGACCTTGGTGTGGAATCCCAGATCGACAAGACGGCGTCCCCGTATGGGGCGGCGCTGCACATACTCGCCGTATTGTTTGAGCAACGCTTCCAACTCCTGAATTTGCGCGGGAGTCACCCGCCGCGCCGCCTCCTCCGCAAGGTACGGCTCCAACGCCTCCCTGGCTCCATAGAGCTCCTCGACCTCCTCGACCGTAATCTCGTTGACGAAGAACCCCCGATTCCAAATTTGCTTGACGTAACCCTCTTTGACCAGGCGGCTCATGGCTTCACGAATCGGAGTACGGCTGATGCCCATCTGCTTGGACAAATCCTCGATGATGATTTTCTGTCTGGGATAGATTTCGCTGCGCAGGATGAAGCCCTTGATCTTTTGATAAGCCTCATCTGTGAGGTTCTTGCCGTTTTGCTGTTCCACAACCCGACGTCTCTTCTATGTCGTCTCTTCTATTGACACTCCACCGGCGACTGGTATATAGGGCCTGACATGCATTCTTTTATTTAAAACTGCATGCAGTTGTCAAGACGTTTTTACGCCAGCCGTCATTTACTGAGTTGAAGACGAAGAATCGCGTTCCAACTCCCAGGTGAACCACCCGCGTTCGCCAAAAGCACGAACAAAATTCGGTAAAGGAGAGAAGGATGAATTTTGCCTTGCCAGAAGAGCTTCAAATGCTCAAACAAACCGTCCGGCACTTTGTCGACAAGGAGTTAATCCCCATCGAGATGCTCAGCCAGGAGAACGGCGAGCTCAAGCCGGAAATTCGCGCGCAGCTGGAGAAGAAGACCAAAGAGATGGGATTGTGGATGTTCGACGTGTCGGAGGAGTACGGCGGCGGAGGACTTGGCAGCCTGGCCCAGGTACTGGTGTGGGAAGAGGTGTGCCGCACGGTTGCTTTGCCGTCGCGTGGACGGGGAATCTTCGGGCCGGAAATCCGGCCGATTCTCTATGCGTTGAACGACGATCAAAAGAAGCGGTTTCTCTATCCGATCCTCGAGGGTGATAAAGAGCTTTGCTTCATGCAGACCGAGCCGGACGCCGGTTCAGATCCAGGATCGATGAAGACCCGTGCTGTGCGGCAGGGAAACCATTACCTGGTCAATGGAACCAAGCGATTTATCACCGGCGCGGAGAAGGCCGCCTTCGGCCAGCTCATGGCGGTGACGGACCCGGCCAAGGGATCGCACGGCGGTATTTCTTGCTTCATGGTCGATATGAAATCGCCTGGAATTAACATCACCGCAAAGTACAAAACCATGATGGGTGAAGAGCCCTGCGAGATTGTCTTCGACGATCTGAAGGTGCCGGCGGAGAACCTGGTTGGGAAAGAAGGAGAAGGCTTCAGGCTGGCGCAAAGATGGCTCGGCATTGGCCGGCTCAAGCATGGGGCGCGGGCCTTAGGTGTCGCTGAGCGATGTATCGAGATGGGCTCGCGCTACGCTAAGCAGCGGGTGACGTTCGGGAAGCCGCTATCTGAACGCCAGGGAATCACGTTCAAGCTCGCCGATTCCTATGTTGAACTGCACGCCGCCCGTTTGATGGTGTATCAGGCAGCCTGGAAAAACGATCAGAACGAAGATATTCGCACCGAGGCTTACATGGCAAAGATGTTCGCCGACGAGATGTCTTTCCGCGTGGTCGATCGAGTCTTGCAGATCCATGGCGGTATTGGTTTGACTCTCGACCTTCCGTTGGCGAAGTGGTTCGTCGACCAGCGCAGCCGGACGATCACCGAAGGTGCGTCCGAAGTCATGCGCGTAGTCATCGCGCGGGAAGTGCTTAAGAAATACGCTTAAGATAAAAATCTCTCGCAACAGAAACTTTCGTCTCGGAGAATAAAATGAATCTGCAAGAATTAGAGAAAAAGGTCATTGAAAGAATCCAAGAGAAAGAGCTTGTGGACCTTGCCGCAGGATTAGGAAACGTCACGGCTCCTTCGGGATATGAGCAACCGCTGGCGGACCATGTCGAAGACTGGCTGCACCAGAATGGGTTCTATTGCTACCAGCAAAATCTCTGTGAAGGTCGTTCCAACACAATCGGCATCCTGAAAGGCAAGGGCGGGGGGAAAACGCTCATCTTCAACAGCCATCTGGATTCCGACATGGGAATACCCTCTCTTCCGGGGGGTCCGATCCCGCCCGGGCCCAAGATTCGGATCGAGGGAAGGCGAATATTCGGCAAAACCGTGCAAAACGACCGGGGTCCCATGGCGGCGTTTATGATCGCGGCGAAGGCCATAAAAGACACCGATATAGCTATCCGAGGCGACATCATCATGACGATGGTTGTCGGTGAAATCGGCATGGGTCCCATCGATGAATTTCAAGGACCCAAGTACATTGGAAAAGGCTATGGAAGTCGTCACGCTGTCGCCCACGGAGTGATGGGCGACTTCGCCCTGGTGGCGGAAAGCACGGATTTCGGAGTCACATGGGTTGAAGCTGGGGCAGCCTATTTCAAAGTGACTCTTCACGGCACTAGCTCATAGCCGTACGCCCCCCCGGCGCACAGAAAATAGGCCAAAATCCATTTGTGATTTTAATCACTATTGACTCTCGACGGTAGCTGATCGAAAATCACAACCAGAAAAATTATAACTTCTTTGGTTCTAATACTGGTGATTCTAATTGAATCGCCCGCTTGAGTGAAACTGCGTAAATGGGCAATCAGATAGAAAGGAAATGGCCGATGATTAGAGTCGCATTTGTTATCGGCGGGTATCCACCCGAGGAACACAAACGTCGCGCCGAAGTGGCAATGTCATACTCTACACAGGAAATTCAAGTAGGGATCGTCGATGTAGAAGCAAGTCCTTACTTCTATGGAATGACTCCCACGGAGATTCAACTCGTCGCACCGGCGTTCATAGAAAGCTTTAAACATGCCGAGAGAGAAGGATATCATGCCGTCGTGCCTCTCGGCACGCTTGATCTTGGAGTTGATGGCGGAAAATCAGCCGTCGATATACCAGTAGTTGGCCCGATCGAGGCGGCTTTGCATGTCGCTTCCTTAATAGGCGATCGATTTGGCCTGATTGTCTACCACCGGCGGCAGTTGCCATTCCTTCGGGCCATCGTACGGCGTTATGGCATGGAGGATCGGGTAGTCGAGTTTGGAGTGAGTGGTTTTGATTTACCGGATTTGGCCAAGCATCACGACGAGGTAGTCGCGAATTTTGTGAGCGAAGCGAAAAGGCTAATTGATTTGGGCGCGGAGGTCATCATTCCAATGGGCATCAGCCAGTGCCCGGTTCATATCAAGCCGGATTTTCTTCAGGAACAGTTGGGAGTCCCGGTCGTCGAAGCTATTGGCGCGCCGATCCGCATGGCCGCGCTTCTGGCCGGTCTGGGATTGCAACAAAGCCGTCTCCGCTGGCCAAAGTCAATGTCAAAATAATCCTCGCATCAAGATGGAAAGGGAAATTTTTTTTCTAGCTCCGCGAGTGAAGCAACATCAATTAATTCTACTCCGAGTCCTGGCTTGTCCGATGGATAAGCATAGCCATCCTTGATCACCAAAGGCTCCTTCACCAATCGGGATTCCGGTGGATAGATAAACCACGCGCCGGTGCTCTCAAGAGCCCTTGTCATATGAAGCGTCGAGGCGTTGAAAGCGAATTCCGCTGCGAAATTAATGTCCGTGTCCGAGCCTGATCCGGAAACCAGGAACTTTCGAGCGGTCTCGGCGATCGCGGCGGCCTTTTTGCATTTAAGCAGTCCACCTCCGCGAACAACTTTCATTTTGAAGCAATCAGCCGCTTCCATTCGCACCAACCGAAGCATTTCCGTGGTGGTCCCGAGCTGACCATACTCTAAAGGCACGGAAATCTTACTGCGAACCGTTGCAAATCCTTCAAAGTCCCAACCGGGCAATGGGTCTTCCACCCAGGCAAGGTCGAATGGCTCAAGTTTTTTAATGAGTCGCGTTGCCGACATCGGATCATAGTATTCATTTGCGTCGATTCGTATCTCCACCGATGAGCCCACGGCTTGTCGTACCTCACGAACCCGGTTCACATCTTCATCAACATCACCGCCTCCGACTCTCAATTTGAGAGCCTTGAAGCCTTCATCCACTAGCTTTGCAGCGTGCCCGGCCTGAGTTTTAGGGTCGGAACGTGGGATCTGCGGCGCCAACAACTGCACCTTCGGGCGCGCCAAGCCTCCCAAAAGTTCGTAGACCGGCACGTTCAGAATCTTTCCTTTCAAATCATGAAGAGCGATATCCATCGTCGCTTTGGAAGCAAGGTGATCAGGAATAAATTGGTCGAGTTTCTCCATGATCACTTCGATGTTAAGTGGATTCTCTTTGATTAAAAGCGGCGTGTAATACTTCCGCACCAACTGAAGCGCTCCGGACCCTGTTTCGCCGTAGCGCGTCTCATACTGGCAACTTCCGATGCCCATTATACCGTCATCGGAATGAATTCTGACCAAAAGCACCTCAGCAGGACCGAAACCTGCGCGACGTGGAACGTTCAACAAGACAGCGTCAACTTTTTCGATTGATGGGGTCATGGTTCTCCTCTCAAGCGAATGCCAGGTATGACAATGATTGCGCCGACGCCGGAATTCACTATTCCTTATCAGGATCGAAAAGTGAATTCTACCGATGTTTTCTTGATAAAAATGAGCCTACATTGCTAAGATGTGTAGACTTGATCGCAACCCGTCGAAACCGTTCAAGGAAATACTCGGACCGTAACAGTAACCGACAATTAGGAATCCTTATGAGCAACGAAACTTTGGTCAGTCAGCTTGCGACCTGGGTACTCTCTATAAAATCCAGTGAAATTCCGCCGGAGGTAATGACGCAGGCGAAGTTGTTGATGTTGGACTCGCTGGGTTGCGCAATTGCGGCCCAGAATGAAAACGCTTTCACGGCGGGGCTGGCCGCCATTAGAGAAGTAGGCGGCAAGCCGGACTGCATGGTGATAGGCACCCGCGAGCGAACTTCGCTGCCCAATGCGGTGCTGTTGAACGGAATCCTCATACGCGCGTTAGATCTCAACGATCTCTACGTAGGGCCACGGCAAAACGGCCACCCAAGCGACAACCTGGCTGTGGCATTTTCGTTTGCGGAATGGCAGGCAAGTAGCGGCGAAGAACTGCTAACGGCGATGGTGGTTGGTTATGAGCTATACGGCCGGCTTCAAGATCTCTCCGATCCCAACAGCCCTTGGGATCATGTAACGGTATCCAGTCTAGTCGCACCGGCAATCGCCGGCCGCCTCCTGAAATGGAATACCGGGCAGCTTGCCAACGCAATGGCGCTCTCTGCCGCTCACGGCAACACTTTGGCCGCAGTTCGCTTTGGACAACTCTCCAGTGCCAAAAATCTCGCCAACGCAGCGGTCGCTTACAATGCAACAATCGCGACCCTGTTGGCAAAACACGGCCTCACCGGTCCGCTCGGAGTTCTCGAGGGACCCCGCGGTCTTGGACAGGCGGTCTTTTCAAACGCTGATCTCAGCGCGCTCGTTCAACCGTTTGCAGTACCTTTGCGCTTAATGAATGTCAGTATCAAGGCCTACCCATGTATTGGAACCGCACAGACCGCGGTGGCAGCGGCGCTGCAGGCGCGACGCCGGATTCAAGATGCCTCGAAGATTGAATCCATCACGCTGCGAATGGCGAACATCCCATTCGTGAAGCACCAGCTACAAGACGCCGAACGAAGGTATCCTCGCACCCGAGAAACCGCGGACCATAGCTTTTACTACTTGGTCGCTGCAGCATTACTCGACGGTGATGTATCCGTCGAAGGTTTTAAGAAAGAACGTTGGACCGAAGCCGCCGTCACCGCGCTGATGGAGCGTATGACCATCGTTGCGGATGATAGGTTGAACCTTCATACGCCCGGCACGTTTCCCTGTGTGCTGGAATATACGACCCAGACCGGAGAGGCGGGAACCGTCGAAGTCATCCATGCGCCGGGTTCGGCCAAGAATCGAATGAGCAAGGCTCAAGTGGAAGAAAAATTTCATAACAGCTGCGGTGTAATTCTGAAGGCGGGCGAGCGAGATAAAATTATCGAGCAGGTCGAAAACCTCGAGCGGCTGGACTCGGTCACATCCTTGATGTCGAGTCTGCAATCATGAGAAATTGGAAGAAAGGCGAATGTGATGTGGAATGATAAATGGACCGGAAAGACCATCGGGGCAGCGCTTGATGAGGCGGCCGAACGCTACGGCGATAAGACCGCCTTCGTGTTTCTCAACGGTGAAGTTACATACAAGCAACTAAAGGAAACCTCGGATCTTGTCGCTCTTGGTTTTCTAGGTTTAGGTGTTGGCAAGGGTGACAAGGCGGCGATATGGATGGCCGGCTACGCCGAATGGGCTTACGTTTATTATGCGCTTGCCCGGATCGGCGCCATTATGGTTCCGGTCAACGCTCGATATCGTCCGGAAGAAGTCGAATACGTTCTAAATAAATCGAAGGCTTCGTTACTAATCCTCAAAGAAGAGGACCCACCGAAGAAGGACTATGTGGGTCTGCTGAAGGAGTTGTGCCCCGGTTTAGGCGACAATGCCGCTAATTCACCGAGTAAACAATTACCCTGCCTAAGAAAAATCATCGTTTCCTCGGATCGAGATTTGATTGGCTGCCTATCTTTTCATGAACTCAAATCAATGGGTGCTGGCGCTTCCAAGGAGAAATTAATCCAAGCCGCTGCTAAGGTGAGCTCCGAAGATGTGGCCATGATTCAATTCACTTCAGGCACGACTGCAATGCCAAAGGGGGCCATATTATATCACGTTGCCATGCTGCGGGGCGCCTATTATGGCAGCCAGGTTTTGAAGCTCACAGAATCCGATCGTTTTTTCAGCCCTCAGCCTTTTTTTCACGTTGGCGGTTCGATCAAAGTCATGCTCGCACCTGTCGTGTCGGGCTGCACCATGATCGTGCAAGCATATTTCGACGCCGGAGAGGCGCTGGAAATGATGGAGCGCCACCGGTGCAATGTGCTCATGGGTCATCAACCCCACTATATCGAGTATCTCAATCACCCGGATCTAAAAAAGCGCAAGCTCGTGCTCGAAAAAGGTATGATCTTCGCCAGTCCCGAGGTCAATCAACGAGTGTATGATGAGATGGGGATAAGAAAACTGATCAGCCCTTACGGACTAACAGAGACACACATCGGCGGGACGGTGTGCGATATGGATGATCGTTTGGAGATAAGGATGACTACTGTCGGACGCCCATATCCCGGAGTTGAGATCGGCATTCGGCAACCCGATAGCGAAGATTTTCTGCCCAATGGCCACGCCGGCGAAGTATGCATGCGCGGGTGGTGCACGACCAAAGGATACTTCGACGACCCGCAAAAAACCGCCGAAGCGTTGGACGAAGAAGGCTGGTTTCGGACGGGAGACGTTGGGATCTTGGGCGATGACGGAAATCTCAGGCTGATCGGCCGGATCAAAGACATGATTCGTGTAGGAGGTGAAAACGTCGCGGCCGCAGGCGTGGAAACCGTGCTGCTGAAGCACGAGGCGATCAAACAAGCCGTGGCCGTCGGCATCCCTGACCCGAGACTTTCAGAAGTCGTAGGCGCTTTTGTCGAATTGAAAAGCGGTAAACAGGCAACCGAGCAGGAGATCATCGATTATTGCCGCTTGCATCTAGCCAGCTTCAAAGTGCCGCATCGAGTGGTTTTCGTAACAGATTGGCCCATGACGGGTGCGGGAAAAATCCAACGCTACATTTTAAAGGAAACTCTCTCCCAAGAACGTCAACAAGTTTAACTTTGCACCTATGCGAATTCCCTCCCGATCGTAAATCAGCTAAATATGATAAAGCGCCTTGGCGTTTTCGGACAAGAGCTTTTCTTTGGTCTCGTCCGACAGGTCCTTATGGTTTTGAAGCTGGTGCAAATTTTCCGGGAATTCAGTATCCCAGTGTGGAATGTCCGTAGCGTAGACAAAATGACCATCGCCCACATAGCGCAGGGTTTCGGCGAGTAGCTTCTCTTCGGCCTCCAGACTAAAGAAAACGGGCTGGTTGCGCACACAATCGCTCGGACGTTGCGTTAAAAATGGAGTCTCGATTTTGCCGCGTTTTTCCCAGTGTTCATCCATTCGATCAAGCCAATAGGGTAACCAGGTACAGCCGATCTCGAGGAATGCCAGGCGAAGCTTCGGGAAACGCTCCGGTACTCCGTGATAGATCATGCTTGAAAACTGAACGAAGATCCCTACAGGAAAAGAAACGGTGTGAACCTCGATAAAGGTCTCAAAACCGCCCGAGGCGAGTTCATCACCACCGTTGGTGCCATGCACGGCAAGAGCACAATCCAACCGCTCGGCTTCACGATAAATTGGATCGTAAAATTGATGCCCCAGAGGCAACCGCAATCCCGTTGTCCGTACCACCACAGCACGGCAACCCAACTCAGTAACGGCCCGACGGATCTCTACCGCAGCGCTCTGAGGGTTCTGGGGAGGAATGATAGCGATCGGTTTAAGCCGCGGGGAAACCTTCGCATAGTGATCATACACGTATTCGTTATAAGCTTTGCAAAGAGCGACGGCATAGTCCGGCTCTCGGATTCGCGACACGTTTCCCAAGGAGGTCGGATAGAGAAAAGCCATCTCGATGCCATGACTGTCCATAATCCGCAGCCAGTCCTCGGCTCGGGGCTCTCTGGGGAAGTTCTCCCGGTTGCTTGGTAAAGTCTGCTGTAAGTCCCTGTCCCAGGGCTCGGAGGCGGTTAACGGGCCACCACGTTTATCAAACGGCGCCTTCAAGTAGCGGCGCAATTCGTCGTTGCGCTCGATAATGTGGCCATCCGCATCGATCACACTGAAGTTGTTCATCTGTCATTTTCCCATTGATCGAACGCTAGCACTCATCTCGTATGCGTTGTGCCAGCATTCGATCCGTTCCCATTGTCGTGCGCTGCAAGGAAAAGCGATCTCTTACTCCTGGCTCGGCGACCTTCCGCTTCTGCTATTTGTCCTTCTGGTATGCCCCAAGTCCGGGGCGATACTCACCTTCCAAAAATTGCTTGATCCCTTTATCCTTCCATGCGCCCCCTTGCAAAAATGACAGTTGATCGCTCTTCGCACCACTGTATGCGAGCGCCGTCTCGTAATCGGGAATCAACAGACTATCGCGATAGGCTTCCTTGCAAGCACGCAACGCTGAAGCGTTTTTCTGGCACAACTTGGCAACCAGCTTATCGACTTCGTCTTGCAGAATCTGCTTGGGAACGGAATACGTGACAAAACCGATTTCCGCGGCGCGTTTGCCGTCAAATGTATCGCCGGTAAGGATATAATAGATTGCATCACGAACGCGAAGGAGCTGCGAGATCTGTTTACTCACGGGGCCGCCAGGGAAGTGGCCGAAGTTGACTTCTGAAAGACCGAATACTGCCTCGTCAGCCGCGATAGCGATATCGCAGCCGGAAACAATGGAAAAAGCGCCGCCGAAACACCAACCGTTTATCATTGCAACAGTAGGAACGGGGAAAGCCCGAAGAATCCGCACCCGCCATTCCAGAGCTTTATCCAAAATTCTTTCGAACTGCATGCGATCGGTTTGTTCATAGAAAAACTCTTTCAAATCTTCTCCGGCGGAGAAGCTGTCTCCTGCTCCAGTAATGACCAGGACACGAAGATCCTTGTCGAACCGGAGTTCAGTCAGAAGTTCCACCATCTCGTTGTGAAGCGTGGGATTCATGGCATTTTTTTTCTTCGGACGATTGAGCGTCACCGTCACAACGCCATCTTTGCGGTCGACAAGGATCGTTTCGTAATTGGCCATAGTTTAATATCTCCTCACTATCCAAATTAGTTTCCAAGATCTTTTGCAAAGATCCACCGCTTGAAGCACTACGATCTGCTAATACGGCCTCCACGTCACGCCAAGTGATGGAATTTAATAAACCGTGTCCGTGGCTATCGACTTTACGAACTTGTAGCCTCGATTTGAGCTCAAGCAGAATCGATCGAAAAAAACGCGGACCCGTCCCTCTTATTTGAAAAATCCCGCTTGTTTCAGCTTATCCAAGAAGGATAGGTCAACTACGTCTTCCATCCGAAGCGAACCAGCCTTTGGATTTTCAATCGCCATGCCCTTGAAAAGAGCGTCGAATCCCTCCTTTGTAGGATAAGGGACTTTTTGTAGGATATGATTTCGAGTCATATAGTCCCATTCACGGAGCATAACTTCCTTTTTCGGATTCCTAAGTTTCTTAGATGCGATTGCCAAAGATTGATCTTTATTGTCGTAGAAAAAACGAATAGACTTTACAATTCCCTTGATTAACCCAAGCACTGTCTTTTCATTTTTCGCCGCAAATTCACGGGTCGTAAACAGGGTGTCATATGGAAACTCCACGCCTTTTTCCGCGAGATCGATAATTTTATGGAGTTTATATTCTTCGCCTCTTCCGGCAAATACTGTTCCTGATACTGGTGCCGCAAAGACAGACCCTTTTTTGACGGCTGCAATCCTGGCCGATGATCCGCCCACTTGGATCATTGTCGCCCGATTCGGATCCGCGCCCACAGCCCTCAGAGCCATCAGAGCTGCAATGTGACTTGAGCCGCCGATTACGCTGACGGCGATCTTTTTGTCTCGCAAGTCTTCTGGTTTTTTTACAACCTCCTGCGAAACAAGAACATAGTCCATAACGTTTTTGTCCACTGCGACAACAACTACTTTTGCACCCTGAGCGACTGCCCCGGCTGGAGCTGCTGCTCCCCCAACCCCTGCCTGGATCTCCCCTGCAAGCAGGGCCTGTACACCCCGCGTATTTCCGCTTATGTAAGTCACTTCAACGTCAAGATCTGCTTCCTTAAAAAACCCGCGGTCCACACCGATCCACCACGGTGTGAGATCTAATGTTAAACTTGGGATGGCGACCTTGACTTTGTCGGCTGCCCGACCGCTTCCGGCAACTAAGAATACTAAAAGACCTACCGCCAATGCCATGCATTGCCCTCGGCGATTAGATTGCATCATGATGCCTCCTTCTTCATTGGAACAATTAAAGCAATTATTAGGCAACTGTCGTTCGTTCTTTGCACATCCTCAAACGTTACTTAGTTTGACGACTTCCGGATTTTGGCCACCGAATCCGACTTTGTTTGAGGCCGAGACTAGCCAGCATCGCGGCTAGGCGAATTGGCGCTCCGATGCCTTCAACAACCGGCACACCGAGTCTCTCTTGGAGCCAATCGGGTTTAATGTGTACCGGGCATTGACTCACGCCCATAGGAATTATGACCTCTGCTCCTTTACCTATTAACCGCTCCGCCTCCTTAACGAAGTTTTCAACGACTTCGTCGTGATGCGCAGCCAGATCCGGTAGATCAAAACCGCTGACGCCAAAATCAACGACACGACTTTCCATTCCGTAACGCCGAATAATGGCTCGATTAAACGGAAGTAAGTTCTTGTGATATACGATCAGCCCGAATCGATCACCAATGAGAGAGGCGATGTGCAGGCTGGACTCCGCGGGGCCTAAGACCGGGATATCGACAGCTGACTTACCGCCGTCGACCCCCAGATCCAACATCCCTAACGGCACGACAGCATCGTAGCCTTCTTTTTCTGCTTGTTTAAAACAATCGATGTACGCCGGCGCAACCAGTTGAACTTCCGCGGGCGTAATTCCGTAAAAGTAAGGGGAGGCTTTTGCCTCTATGATTCCTACACCGACCTCCTCGGTTGCATAGGAAAGCGCAACACCCGCGCGACGCTGAAACTCCTTCGGTGGGTATCCTCCAATAATAAACGCAACACGTTTCATGCCCAATTCTCCTCTTGATTGGCCACTTAGGATTCCTTGATCTGTGTCGTTTCTCGCATCTTGCTCAAATCCAACTCCACCCCTAGTCCTGGAACATTGCTTAGACTAAGCTTCCCATTGGTAACTTGGAGACCCGATGCAGGATCATTTGTGAGACCTTCAAACTCTCCGATCTCAGCGCCGGCCATTAATTCGGGAAGAGATGCGGCGAAGTGTAGCTGCATCGCCTCCATAAGACGACTCCCGGCTGTGCTTCCAATATGCACACCTACATTCGCGGAAGCGCAAGCGCAGGCTATGTCACGGGAACGGTAGTAGCCCCCCATTTTCCATAATTTAATACTGACAGCGTCCATAGCATCCGCTTCAATATGCCGCAAAGCATCCGACGGGTTTAGTATACCTTCATCGGCCATTATGGGTATCCTGCACTGCTTTCTGACGAAAGCCATACCACGAATGTCGTCCTGCCTGACCGGTTGTTCTACGATTCCGATGTCAAACTTAGATAACTTATTTAGAACGCGAACCGCCTGCATCGGCGTGTAGGCTTGATTCGCGTCGACTGAAATAAAAACATCGTTTCCAACTGCTCCACGAACTCTCTCGGCCGTCGCGAGGTCGCGATTTTCATCCAGTCCTATTTTCAATTTTATAAACCGATATCCTTCTTGGATTAACGACTGAGCCTCTTTGGCGGTTTCTTCCGGAGGCTTTAGACCAAGCATCCGCATGATCGGCACTTCGCTGCGTTGTTGCCCGCCCAGAAGATTTACGACCGGGGTTTTGATCTTTTTCGCTATGAGATCAAACAACGCTTCCTCGATAGCGAATTTGAGCTGGAAATTACTTCCTAGAGCAAAATCAACTTCCTTCAATATGGGTGGGATTCCAATAAAATGTCTTTCGACCAATAACGGCGTAATCAACTCATGTAGAAGTGCTTCCGCCGAACTACTTGCCTCACCGACAATAGCCATAGCCGGGAGATAACCGTAGCCGACTGGACCCGTTGCGTCAGTCAGACCGATAACCGTTGCCTCAATATCCCCCTTACTATAGCGCGCCGTTTTCCAGGGAACCGCGCGACGTAATACGGCTCTCCAGGATCGGACTTCACGAATTTGCAGTAAAGCTTCAACTTCTTTGCCGACAGCTTCAGCAGCGTTTCCCATAGTGATCTCCCAACTTTCAGATCAAGCAGCTAGATTTAGAAGTTCAGCAGCGTGTTCCCCCAGTATTTTGTCCATCTCACCCAGGTATTTCGCCTCGTCCCAATACCAATGTTCCTGAATTGGAGGAATCTTTGAAAGATACTTACCTATGACAGCCGTATATGTTCTCGGGAATGCATGCGCATGAACATCGATGATTTTCATTGGAAAACTCGTTTCTCTTCCAGTTTACACGCGAAAAACCGCCTAAAAGTCGTGATCTCCTTAACTGACTTTTTCGCTGCTTGCTTGCCTGCCCAAGGCCGCATGGAACCAACTATAATCGCAACCGCGTATCCATAAGCATTCTAAAATCGCCGCTATTTCCCCAAAGTTTTTTTGAAAAACCCCTCCTTTTCCAGCTTCCGAATGATCGTTAGATCCACAAACTGGTCCATCGATGCGCTTTTAGCACGAGGCTCCCGAGCCCCAAGTTCCTCCAAAAGCAGCTTGAAGCCCTCCGGGTCGGGTTCCAGATTGTCGGCGTAAAAATCCTTGGCTATGAAATCGTAGGCCTGGGTCACAAGATCCATTTCATTGGACTTCATGTACTTCGAGATGACTTTGATGCCTTCCTCACGATTGCGTCTAAATCGAGCAACGGACTCTACAAACGCTTTTACAAAATTTTCCGTAGCGTCAGGATTTTCTTTCATGAATTTACGCGGAGCGAGTAAACCCAGGTATGGATAGTTCAAATTGAGGCGAGCTAAAACGTTGTAACCCTCCTTGCTCATTTTTATCCCTGACATAAAATCCAATGCCGCGGCCTGAACACTTCCGGACTGCAGTGCGGCCAGGCGATCGGGAGAGCCTCCAACTTGAAGCATGGTAACGTCTCGGTCAGGGTTCATTCCGAGCTTTCTAAGGGCTATCTTTGAGGCGATTTCGCTCACATCGGCTAGTCGATTGATAGCAATTTTTCCGCCTTTCAAATCGTCAACCGTTTTGATGTTTTTGGCCGCCACCAACGTATAAGGAAAAATCTTAGCTGTAATGGCAACGAATCGCAGGTCCGCACCGCGAAGAATCGCGAGCAAAGTGCCGGCAACGGCCGTTTGGGCCAGATTGACTTGATCCGCAAGCATTCCTTGTATGAGATTAAACCCGCGAATGTATACCAACTGCGGATCGAGACCGTACTTTTGGTAAATCCCTACATCCTTTGCGAACCAGAGTGGAGCGAATTGACTGCTCGTTGTCGGATACGCGATAACAACTTTGTCTGCGACTACCGTTTTCGTTTGCGACAATACGACAAGAACCAAGCTAGCGACCGCGGCGACGATTGTTCTTTTGCTCATGGTTTCTCCCTCTTTTATCGTAGTTTTCCAGCCGTGCCGGAATTTTCCCTTCTGCAATCTCCGATTAGACAACGCTTCCCCGCTACGGGCTCAATCCTTGTGAGAACGAGACCCAGCCTCGATAAGAATTTTGATAATGCAGGATCCACTTCCATTTATAATCTGAAAAATACTTACCACCGCTGGTTAGCTGCTAAAAGCAGCCACACCGGCCTCGGCGATCTCAACATCACTGTGCCCGGCACCGCTTACTCCAATCGCGCCAACAATCTTCCCTTTATGAAAAATTGGAAGGCCTCCAGGGATCGTAACAAAGGATCCAGGGCCGGCAGCGAGCGTGATCGCGAGAGCATGATGATCGTCCCGGACATTACCGCTCGGACTCTTCTTTCCAGACGGAAATCGCGTGAGCGCCGAGCTACGTCCCTTCGCCATCGAAATCGCAATTGAATAGAGTTCCGCTTCGTCGGTTCGCGCAAAAGCAAGAAGGTGTGCGGCATCATCAACAACGGCAATGCTCACCGAGGCACCCACTTGTTCCGCTTTACCAAGAGCGCCGTTCAGAACAGCAAACGCGCCGCTTCTTGAAAGTCTAGGAGCCATTAACGTCTTCATTTTTCACCTCTGGTTTGGCAATGGTCTGGAAGCCAACGCGCCAGACCATATCGACGCTGCCGCAGATTCGATTTGCAATTCTTTTTATTTTGAAAATCAAACAGGCGACGGACGGCAGTTACTTTTGAACTAACAGATAGGCTCAGCAAAATGCAAACCCTATCAGAACTGTACGCTAAAATAGCGTGAAGGAATCAAAACCCACCCGGATTTCTTTGCTACTGCTTTGCGATGTAACCAAGCAAAACAGGCTTGCCGGTTATTGGTCCCTCGCCGAGCCAGGACGGATGATGAGTGCGCTCTTTTCAAATGTGAATTGATATCTCAAATAATCATGATAATTTGAAATTATCGGTTTTCTCTTTGCAGCAAAAGAATTTAGCTAATCTTTTTCGCTCCAGAGATCAGAATTCCTCTGACCATTGAGAGAACGCCAAGTTGACTTAACAATTCGCGATCCAATAGTATTGAATCTAAAGGGAGGGTGTGTGTTTCCGCCATCCTTATTAAGGTTCGCACAAGTCCAGCAGCGGGTGGTTAGTTTGGGACCTCTCTGGCTTTAAGCCCACTTCTCAGTTAAAGTCCGCGGGAACTCCGGGATATAGTCGGCCGGTGGGCCGATAGCATTCATTCGATAGCTCGCTTGGGCCCTCACTTTCTGGTGCATGTCGCAAACGGATCATGTCAAACGACGGATTTGACGCATTGCAAGAGGAGGAGAAAACCATGCTGAAATTCATTACCAAGACTGGGTTGCTGGCGTTCGTTGCCGGCGCGCTGCTCATGGTCGCGACCGGAAACGCCAGCGCCAAGGTCGAGGGTGACACCATCATCCTTGGCGCCGCGGTTTCGCTGACCGGTAAGTATTCCACCAACGGCAAGAATACGCAGGATGGATACGATCTGGCGGTGAAGCGCATCAACGAGAAGGGCGGTGTCAAGGTCGGCGGCAAGAACTACAAGCTCAAAATCGTTTACTACGACGATGAGTCCACGCCGGCGCGCGCGGCGCAGCTCGCTGAACGTCTCATCAATCAGGACGGTGTGAAGTTCATGCTCGGTCCGTATAGCTCCGGACTCACTACGGCGATCGTGCCGGTGACCGAGAAGTACAAAATTCCCATGGTCGAAGGCAACGGCGCTGCGCTTTCGCTGTTCAATAAAGGCTACAAATACCTGTTCGCCACGCTCTCCACCACCGAGTACTATCTCAA
>JBOHVS010000303.1:0-7347 GCA_050735975.1 Binatia bacterium
TCCCTCTGACTCACCCTCAACTCCCATTCGCTCATCCGATCTCCTCCTTTGGAGAGAAGATCCTACCCGAGAGGGTGACATTTTCGCTGAACAATTATGGGGTGACACTTTCGCTGAACTACCACAAAATATTTAAACGGGTGTTGACAGAGCGTTCAATACAATTATATAGAGCCAAATTAAGTTGAACGCGATCGACAAGCTCTTTCATCTACTCGAGCAATTTACGGATGACAAGTCCCAGTGGGGAGTGCGCGAGCTTTCTGCGCGAATCGGGTTGTCGCCGAACTTAACTCACTGGTATTTGAAGAACCTCGAACGGAACCGGGTCGTCCGAAAAGATCCCGACAGCGAGAAGTATGAGCTGGGGTATCGGATATTCGAGCTGGCGAACCGCAGCTCAAGGTTGACCGTAATTCGGAACGCGGCGCTATCGGTCATGAGCGAGTTGAGCCATTCCACGGGAGGCACAACCGTTCTGAGAGTCCTCGACGGCGCCGAGCTTTTATGTTTGGCCTCGATCGAGGGGCCTTCATCGCTGAGGGTCCACTACGCCGAGGGGACTCGGGTTCCATGCAACTATGGCTGTGTCGGCAAAGTGCTCATGGCTTACGGTGACGAAAGACAGGCTGAGAAAATATTTCGCATAAATCGGATAAAGAAATTCACCGATCGCACCGTCCTCGATCTGCCTGCGCTCAGGCGAGATTGGGCCAAGATTCGTTTGCGCGGTTGGGCATACACCAATGGGGAAACGATCCCAGGCGCTCGGGCGGTGGCGGCGCCCGTTTGGGATTCTTCAGGCAGGGTTTGTGCCGGTTTGGGTGTTACGTTTCCGTCGGTTGCCTTGCCAAAATCGCGAGTCAACCGGCTTGCGCAAGCCGTTGTCGAAGCCGCGAATAAAATATCCCGCGAGTTGGGTTGGATGGGTTCGGTACCAAAGAAAGTTACAAAGGCAGGGTGAGTCATGAGAAGCCGTTGGCTTCGATCCTGGGGAGGTTGGAAGTGCTGTTTAACGATCTTAGAGATTATGTCGCAACGCTCGAAAAACTGGGCGAGCTGAAAGTCATTTCGGGAGCGAGTCCAAACCTGGAAATCGGCGCCATCACCGAACTCGCTTCCTTTCGAAATAAATGCCCGGCGGTGCTTTTTGATTCGATTCAGGGTTTTAAAAACGGCTATAGAGTTCTCACGAATTTCTTATCGAACCGGGTCAGAGAGCGGCTGGTATTTGGAGTCTCTAATGACCTGACGGATCCTGAGGCAGTGTTGTTCTGGAAAAACCGGTTGAAGCAGTTCGAACCGATTGAGCCGAGAGAAGTGAAGGATGCTCCCGTCAAACAAAACGTGCTGCTCGGAACGGACGTCGATCTCAACCGTTTCCCCTGGCCGAAATGGCATCAACGGGACGGTGGCCCATACATTTGCGCCACGTCCTCTGTAACCAGGGATCCTGAATCCGGTTATATCAACGTGGGTTCTTACCGGTTCATGTTGCTGGGCAAAAATAAAATCGTTGCCCATATCGGTTCGGGTCATCATGGCGACGTGATTCGGAAAAAATATTGGGCGAAGGGAAAACCATGCCCGGTGGCTATTTCTCTCGGTCAAGAGCCGTCGCTTTTAGTAGCGGCAGGTACCAACATGAATTGGGGAGTATCGGAATACGGGTTCGCCGGTTGGATGCGAGGATCTCCGGTGGAGGTTACCAAGGGCGCTGTTACGGACCTTCCGATCCCGGCCACCGCCGAGGTGGTATTGGAGGGAGAGATGCTGCCGCCGGGCGAAGGAATGGAAATCGAAGGTCCATTCGGTGAGTTTTCGGGATATTACGGCGGCGGCGCGCGACCTGCGCCGGTGACAATGATCACCAGCCTTCTATTTCGGAACGACCCGATCATTCTTGGAGCGCCGCCATTTCTGGGAAGCAGCCGCGGGGTTCTTTCCTCCAGAGGCATTTTGGTTTGGAACGAGTTGGAGGCGCTGGGTATTCCCGACATCAAGGCTGTCAACTACTCATGGGGTATGTGCATCATCTCCCTGAAGCAGGCGTATCCGGGCCACGCGATGAGAGCGGCTCATGGGGCGATGGGCGGCACTGCAGGCTATCATGGGAGATTTGTGATTGTCGTGGATGAAGACATCGATCCGTACAACTTGGAACAGGTTCTATGGGCCATCGCGACCCGATGCGATCCGGAGACGTCTTTGGACGTCTGCCGCAGAATCTGGAGTTACAAGATCGATCCGCGCTTGCCGAAGCACAAGAAGGAAGTCGCCGACTACACGGGATCGGTAGCGATCATCGACGCTTGCCGGCCTTATCATTGGATCGACGAGTTTCCGGCGACGACACAGATCAGCGAGGAGATCCTGAAAGAGACGAATACTAAGTGGGGAAAGATTCTTGGAGAAGATTAACCTGAAGACACGAAAATTACCGGAGGTGTTCTATGGTCATGGCTGAAAGATACGGTGTTCCATCAACAAAAATCATCGGGCTGATGAAGAGCTGGCAGGTTCCATTCCGAAATGTGCAGAAAGGAGACCGGCTGCTCGTGCTTACTGACGATGCGATGGATCCGATGGTTTGGCAATCTGCAATGGCAGCCATCAACGAGCGAGGTGGGGAGGTTACCCTCGCCTTATACCCCAGACGCACGTATCACTGTGCGGATCCATCGGCCATGGCGGTCTCGGCTGCTAAAGAAGCCGATGTGGTTGTGGCATTAACGACCACCGCCCTGAACAGCGGCACGCCCGGATTGCGCTCGATTCGAGCCGAAGGTGGCGGCTCGGGACGTACGCCTATTTGGTTAATGGAAGAGACTACAGTGGAGATTCTTACCGAAGGCGGCGGTCGGGCAACCCTTGAAGACCTGCAACAGATCTGCGATCTCCAGAGAAGGGTCGGCGAAGTCTATGACAAAGGTAAGAAAATCCGCGTTACGTCAAAGGGCGGGAGTGATCTCGTGGCGGATATTACGGGCATGCCGCCCGGTCACTTTGCCGAACGATGGGGCAAATTGCCGTTCGAGCGAAACGAGAAATCCGGCAGGCTGGGCTCGGGCACATGGCCATTCGGTGAAATTCACGTCGAACCGGTTCCGGGCACGGCGAACGGCACCATCGTTTGGGATACGACCTCTCATTATCCTCCGGGCCTATGGCGGGAACCGGTTGCCCTGACGATTAAGGATGGGCGTGTGGTCTCCATCGACGGAGGAGCGGAGGCCGACCAGGTGCGTTGGTATCTTGAAACTTACGGCGACGAAAACTCCTGGCGCGTCGGCGGCGAGATTGCGGTCGGCACCAATCACCGATGTTGGGCTCCGATGGGCCTTATGCGCAACGACAAGAAGAGTTTCGGCGCCATGCATTTCGGGATCGGCCACGGGGCGGATCGCGGCAAAATCAATAGCAAGCTGCGACTTGAAGGCATCGCCTCGCGCGTCACGTTTGTGGTGGACGACAATAAGGTTGTTTGTGAAAACGGACAGTTCAAGGTGTGAGGAAGGCGACACTTATGCTGCGTATCGATCCGGGAGTTAAGGAAGAGCTGCTTGAGCGGATAGAGAAGAGAAGTCGTGAGAAATCTCCCAAAGGCGGATTGATCAAAGTCAAGTCCAGAGTCATTCATCATATGCAGATGAAAGCGGAAGCCGATGGATTTGCTTTTATTTCCGATGAGGGCGAGAACGTGGGTGGATATGGAGCGGGACCCGCTCCACTGCGCTACTTCCTTGCGGGCGTCATGATGTGCCATCAAGTGTGGTGCGTCAAAGCCGCCGCGTTGCTGGATGCCCGTATCGAGTCCGTCGAGGGAAACATCGGCGGGCATCTCTCCCCTGATGGCGCTTACTCCAAAGAGGACATTGAAAACTTTTTTGAAAAAATCTCGTATGAGGTCGCAATTAACAGTCCCGAAGAGCCCGCAAAAATCATCGCCGTCGTTGAAAAAGCCGGTTTGCGCTGCCCCGCTTTCGGAACGGTTAACCTCGCGGTGCCGATAGATTTAAAGGTGATTCACAACGGAAATATTATTCTGGAAAGAAATCTGACGCCAAGAAGCCGTTAAAGAATATGGAATTTGCTCTTAAACCTCCGATCGGTGAGCCGGTAAAAAGGAAAGAAGCGCTTCGCTTTGTCACCGGTACGGGCACCTACGTCGACGATATTTTGCTTCCGGGAACTCTTTACGCGGCCTTCGTGCGGAGTTCCTGCGCGCACGGAAGGATAAAGAATATCGACACCGAGCAAGCTCGTCCGATGCCCGGCGTGCACGCCGTCTTTACCGGAAAGGACGTCAAGGACGATCTAAAGCCGTTACGGGTAGGGGCGCCGCTGATGAGAACCGTCAAGCTCCATGCGCTGGCAGTGGCCAAAACCAGGTATTTCGGCGAGCCGCTCGCGGTCGTGGTCGCGGACAGCCGTTATCTTGCGGAAGATGCGGCGGAAGCCGTAGTTGTCGACTATGATCCGTTGCCGCCGGTCATTGATCCGGAGGCTGCAATAGAATCGCAAGGGCCCTATGTACACGAGGAGATCGCCAGCAATGTCGTGTACGAAATGCATTTCGCCACCGAGGGAATCGATCGCGTATTCGAAAAAGCCGACCATGTCATCAAGGAACGGATTCGCAGCCACCGGATTACCGCCAGTCCCATCGAGCCGCGGGCCTATCTGGCGAGCTATGATCGGCAAAACGGCAGCCTCACGATGTGGTCCGCCACCGCGAATGCCCATTCTCTACGGACGCGCATCGCGGAAACCATGGGCTTTTCGGAAAGCAAGATCCGGGTCGTGGCCCCGGACGTCGGCGGCTCGTTCGGAGTCAAGATTCAGACCTACCAGGAGGAGCTGCTCCTTCCTTATCTTTCCTTGCGGCTCGGGCGGCCGGTGAAATGGTATGAAACGAGAATTGAGCATTTTAAGAATGGGCGTCACGGCCGGGACCAGATTCATTATATCGAAGTCGCGCTTAGCAAGGACGGAAGAATTTTAGGCATCCGAGACAAAATCATTGCCGACATGGGGTCTACTTACACCGTGGACCATTCGATCATGGCAAGCGCTCTGTACGTGCCGGGCGTCTATGACGTTCAAAATTACAAAGTCGACGCATTCGGTGTGGCAACCAATAAAACAACCCACGGGTCTTTGAGAGGAATCGGTAAAGCGGACGCTTCCTATATCATCGAGCGCATGGTCGACATCATCGCGCGCAAGCTGGATATGGACCCTGTGGAGATCCGGATGAAGAACTTCATTCCGGCAGAGGCCTTCCCGTACCGTAATGTCACCGGCGCGCTATACGACAGCGGCCGGTATCATCTCTGTCTCGAGCGCGCACTGGAACTTGCCGATTACGACAAGCTGAGGAAAGAGCAGCGACAGTTGAGGGAGAAGGACGTCTACCGGGGAATCGGGATCGGTTTCATCATGGAACCGACGAGTTCCAGCAGAATTTATGCAACCGGCGGTTACGCGTCCTGCCGGGTCAGAATCGAGCCGTCCGGGGCGGTCAGCGTTTATTCCAGTATGGGGGAACAGGGGCAGGGTCACGAAACCACCATTGCCCAGATCATCTCTGCTCAAATCGGGATTCCGGTCGAGAAAATCGAAGTGGTTCATGGAGATACTTCATCGACGCCTTATGGTTTCGGCACCGGCAGCAGCCGGTCTTCGGTGGTGCTGATGCCGTCGGCTTGGGTTGCCGGGCGGAAGTTGCGCTTGAAGTTGCTCGGTATCGCCGCTCGACGTCTGAATGTTATTCCGGAGGAGCTCCAAATCGAAAACGGCAAAATCCTGGCGAGAGATCGGCAAGACCGGGCAATGGAGATCTCTGAAGCGATCAAGATCGCGTACGGCGCGATTCACCTCTTGCCGGAGAATATGGAACCGGGCCTGGAGACCACGGGCTATTTCGTCAATCCCAATATCGACTATGAGGCTGATCAACAGGGCCGGATGAACACGTTTTCGAGCTATCCATACGCGGCGGTCGTGGCGGTTGTGGACGTCGATGTCGAAACCGGTTTTGTGAACATCGTGAAATACTTCACGGTGCATGATTGCGGGAACATGATCAATCCGCAGATCGTAAACACCCAGCATTACGGCTGCGTCGTTCAGGGAATTGGAGCCGCGCTTTACGAGGAGCTTATCTATGACGGCGACGGTCAGCTGTTGACGTCCACTTTCATGGACTACTGCTTGCCGACCGCGCAAGAGGTGCCTGAAATTGTTCTGGATCATATCGTGACTCCGAATCCATTTACTCCCTTGGGAGCAAAAGGCGCGGGAGAGACCGGGATGCTGGGTCCCCCGCCTGTGCTGTGCAATGCCGTGGAGGACGCTCTTGCTCCCCTGGGAGTGAAGATACTGGAGACGCCGCTGACTCCGGAACGAATACTGAATTTGATTGACAAGGCGCGATGCGAGAGGGCGGGTCGTGCTTAGAACGATTTCTTTAACTGTCAATGGGAAACCCTACACCGCGGAAGCCGAGCCCCGCACGCTGTTAGTGCACTTTTTGCGGGATCATCTGAGGCTGACCGGGACGCACATCGGTTGCGTCGTCGGCAGGTGCGGTGCTTGCACCGTCTTGTGGAACGGGTCTCCGGCGAAGTCCTGCATGGTTTTCGCCGTTCAAGCCGACGGCGGAGAGATCCTGACCGTTGAGGGACTGGCCGAAGATAACAGCCTTCATCCCATTCAGGATGCCTTCTGGCGCAACGATGCCGCAGAATGCGGCTACTGCACTCCGGGGATGATCATGAGCGCCTATGGTCTTCTGATGAAAAGTAAACATCCGTCGGAAGATGAAATCAAAAAGGCGATCGCTGGAAATCTCTGTCGATGCACCGGGTATCGCAACATCGTCGCGGCAATCAAGGATGCGTCCGGCCGCATTTCGTCGTGAAGGAACGAAGGAGTGAATCGCATGGTAAGTATTCTTAAAGACATCCCGATAGACAATATCAAAATCATCCCGTGTCGTATCAATGGACCACGAGGTATCGTCAAGTCCTTTTTGATTTCCGGTGATGACCGGCTGATTCTCGTCGACACGGGGTTTTCCGACGCCGACGCCGATGTCATCATCGACGCAATTGACCAGATAGATCGCAAGCACGAGGATCTAAAGCTTTGCGTTCTAACTCACCGCCATGGAGATCATACCGGCGGGCTGAAGAAACTAAAAAAAACATTAAAGTTCGAAGTCATGGCGCATGAGCAAGACATGCCCGCGATTCAAAAGAGCACGGGATATGACGTGGACCACGTCGTTAGGGGCGGTGAAAATATCGCAGACTGCGGGGGGATCCAAGTCATTCATACGCC
>JBOHVS010000304.1:0-5857 GCA_050735975.1 Binatia bacterium
TCCGACTACATCCAACGTGCTGAGCAAATCACCGGCGACTTCTACTGCCTGGCGGGCAATGGCTTCCGGCACGTTGGCTGGAGCCAACGAAAGATCGAGAATGTGATTGCGGTGCCTGTTTTCGATCGCTCCCCAGTGGGCAAAAGACCCGTCAAAGCCGCGCGCGGCCACGACCGAAAATTCCAGCTCGAAATCGACAAACGCCTCCAGGATCAGTTCCCGGCTTCCGATCCCAGCGAATGCCGTTTCCACATCCGCGACATCGGTGATTTTCATCTGCCCTTTGCCGTCGTATCCGAATCCGGATGTCTTAAGAATGGCCGGGTAGCCCAGCTCCCCGAGCGCGGAGCGGAGCTCGTCAACGGAATGGACCGGCGCCAACGGGGTGGTAGGAAAACCCTTTCCTGCTAAAAATGTTTTTTCGCGCAGGCGGTGCTGCGTCGTGTACAGGACGGATCCGGCCGGCCGAACAGGAGCAAACTGGGCCGCGGCTTCAACGGATGCAGCCGGAACGTTCTCAAATTCGAACGTAACCACATCGACGTTTGTGGCAAATGCTCGAACGGCGTCCAGGTCCTCATATGAGGAATCGATTTCAACGTCCGCAACTTGCCCCGTGGGAGTGTCGGTATCGGGAGAAAATGTGTGTACTCTATAGCCCATCTGCCGGGCGGCGATTGCAAACATCCGCCCCAACTGGCCGCTGCCAAGCACCCCGATCACTGCGCCCGGCAAAATAGGTGCTGCTGATGAACGCTTCACATTGCTATCCTTGAAAGTTCGCGCAGCTTGCGCAAATGTTTTAAGGCCCGTAGCCCAGGAGCTACGGGCAATAGATCTTTTCTTATCCTCGCGCCAAGACGCCAAGAACGCTAAGTGACAGGCCAAGGTCCGTCATCCCGAGCGAACGCGAGGGATCTGAGTAGATCTCTCCCTTCGGGAGAAATGACAACGCACGCCTTGGCGCCCTTTGCGCCTTTGCGCCTTTGCGCGAATCACTCTGACTCGGTTGCGGCGTAGTCGCGCTAAGATAACTTCTGCTTGAGGACGTTCTCTGTTTGCTTAGCGCGAAATCGCCGGAGCCGTTCGCGCAACTCCGGGCGGGAATTCGCCAGGATCGCCACGGCGAGAAGGGCCGCATTAATGGCGCCGGCTTTACCGATCGCCAGCGTCCCGACGGGAACTCCTCCCGGCATTTGCGCGATCGATAGCAAAGAATCCATGCCTTTGAGCGCTTGACTCTCTACCGGTACGCCAAGCACCGGAATGAGCGTCTGAGCGGCTGTCATCCCCGGAAGATGAGCCGCTCCACCGGCGCCGGCGATGATCACTTCGACGCCGCGTGATTCAGCTTGCGAGGCGAATTCGGCCAGCCACGCCGGCGTGCGGTGCGCCGACACGATCCGCCGTTCATGAGGCACTTCAAATTCAGCCAGGGTCGAAGCCGCATGCTGCATCGTCTCCCAGTCGGACTGGCTGCCCAAGATGACGCTTACGAGCGGTTTCTCGTTAGTTTTCATAGCCATCCGTCACCTCAATGAACAAGTTAGTTTACGTCCGGTAAAAGCCAAATGCCATCAGGCTCTTCCAGCCAAGCCCAAGCGCGGTTGTTTTCGAATAGCTTTGGCAGGAATGTAAGCGCCGCATCAGTTTTGTGCGGGAGCCTACCAGATCGTCGAAAAACATCCAATCGAAAGCAGACGGTAGTTTAGCAGACGGCTGAAAAAAAGGAATGTGATGCTTCGACGCGCTCAGCATGCAATGGAGAAAGTCAATGCTTTCAAAGCTGCCGCCGTTCGTCCTGAGCTTTGTCGAAGGATGATCGCGCAAGCTGGAGGGGGCCAAGAACCCAGCCGGAAAGAAATACGGCACGGACCGATCAGGCGATCAGTCCGTGCCGTGAGATTGAAATGTGGCGGTCGCTAGAGAACTAACCGAAGCTTTAGAAGAGAGGCAATGTCGTTGAAAACCTGGTTGAGTTGAGCGGTAACATCGCCGGTCACATCGATGACGAAGACTTTCCCTTTCTCCTGCGTGTTATCAACCGTGCAGTCGCCTGCGCAGCCTGCTTTCAAATCTGCGTGAGAGTCTCCATCCATAGTTGAATAGACCTGGTTACACACGGTAGCCAATTTTTCGACGACACCGGTCGCGGCGTTTAATATGTCGTCCGCATTGGACATACGCGCCAGCATGCATTTGGCGTTCTCGTCCATACTCTGTTGCGGTTCGGACAGATCTTTCTTTCCAATAGCTATAGAAAAAATAACCACGTCATGATTTCCACCGCCCGTGCAAGCGCTATTACTGTAGCCGCAATTCCGCGTCAGGTTAGCTTCATACATGGCACCATTGGTCACACAATTCATGAGAGAGCGCGTGCAGCTAATTGTGTTCAGGTACAAACTTTGGATGCTGTTTGGACTAGCGCTCGACGGGGGGATAGCGGTCAAGCCCGTTGTGGTAACAGAACCTCTGAACATATAGAACCGGTCCGCTGGGTCATTGACAACAGGAACACCTTGTTTACAGCCATCGGGAAAATTGCCGCTGTCACCCGGCGAAGGTAATAGCGCGCCGGTCTTGGGATCGCGCCGGCAGTCATTGGTATTGTTGCGTTTCATGAATGTCGGCTGACCATCCGTGACGAATAAGACGGCTTTTCGAGTCGTCGCGCGGTTTGGATCATCAAATGCCTGCGCTAAGGGTGTGCGCGCTGTCTGGAACGCTTCCATCGGGTTCGTCCCGCCATTTGCATTGAGGCCGTTCACTTTGTTTTGAAGGCCGCTGATGTGAGAACTATCAGCGTAATCAAGTGCCACGTCAGGTGAGCAATTCGCTGCGGTAGACTCCCCTCCGGACGAGCTCGCACAGCCACGGCTGGCAAAGCTTACCATCCCGATTCGATCGTTGGCCGAAAACGTGTTGGACAAGCCTAGGAACGCATTCACGGCGGTTTTGAGCGCATTAATTTTTGGGGTTCCAGTACCATCTGTGGCAGTCATAGACCCGGACCTATCGAGCACGAGCATCAGATCGATCGGTCTTTCGGGAGCGGCCTGTGCCGTCGCAGCGACATTGAGCGTGGAGAAGTCGCCGGGAGTCATCCAGCCAAGGAACCTAAGGAAAGTCGTTGGCATCGGTTCGGTGCCCGTAACCGCAACGTGTCTGATAGGCGGTCCGCCGGCAACCGCTTTGTCAAAGAAACTGAGGGCGACTGTAAACGGGGCGCCGGTAGTGGCTTCACATACTCCCGTGCCGGACATGATCACCGGAGCGCCGTTCGCCACCATCGAATCGCAGGCTGCCCGGGTGGCTTCGTCCTCAAAACCCGCTTGTCCTTTCAAAGCCTTGGCGGCAGCCAGCGACGCCGCATCCACGAGCCGGGAAATGCGAGCCTTTTCCAGGTAAGCCCGGCCGAAATCGACTGCGAAGCCGATAAACGTGCCGAGCAGCGCGAATCCCAAGGTTAAGAATATTAAAATAGAGCCCTTTTGGCTTAATCGACGCATAAAAATTATCCCCTTTAAGCAGTGCCGCTTACATTTGTAAAAATGCTTCTATCGTAAAAAATCTGGTTAAAACCGTTGCCAACGAACGTTATGACGTCCGGTCCATAGTCGTAAAAGACTTCTATGGCGTGAAACGTTTGAAATGGCGCTACGCTATCGAAGCCGCCGATGTTAGCATTCACTACCGCGCCCACGGGTCCAATTTTGCTGTTTTGGGCGAGGCTGCCTCGAATTTCCTGTTCTTCCACGATGTAGTCACACGGCGTCTGAGGGGGGCAAGGAACGCCCGGAGCCTGGACGATTTTCGTGTAGATGATTCGCCACTGGGTTAAATTTCCGTTGTCAATTGTGGGGCTCGCCGCCGCTATAATCGCATCGAGGGCATCGTCCTGATCCGTGCCGCGCGAAGTCAAGTTGGCGCCTTCGCGACTGGTATGGGTAATGGTGAGATAAGTGCTGACAGCCGAGCCAACCTCGACGACTCCGTAGACCAGTAGCAACATGAGAGGAACTATCAGAGTCAGCTCGAGCAGAGCCTGACCCTTATTCGAACGAAAGATTTCCTTTGGCATCATAAGTTCTCCTGACTAGGCATACGGCTCGTTCTTCCAAGTTGTGTGGAGCTGAAAAGGGAACCCACCTGATGGGAAAAACTGCGAAAAGAATGGTATCAGGGCAGGCTTGGAAAGATTCACTGTCACCATGACGGTATCGTCCGGTCCTCCGCCTGAACAGGCCGTAGTTGTGCCGTCATCCTCTATGCAGATGAATTGAAAATCCGAGCCGCTTGGGCAGGGGACACCAACTGCGATTAAGTTGTCACAGAAAACATCATGAATTACTTGATCTCGGGGAATGGGGTTCCCATTACCGTCAAGCGCAGTCTGGCCGGTGACCATATATCGGCCGGCTGACCGGAGAGCATTTTGCAGCGTTACTTTTGTGTAAAGCAGGTGAGAAAACTCAACGATTCCGAGAAAAATCGTTATGAAAATGAGGAACGCGAAGGTTAACTCGACGACAGCCTGTCCTCTTAGACCGCGAGAAGAATTTAATGACATCTAAAGAACTCCCGTGATTACTTTTTTCATCAATTTACGGCTTCCTGCACCACTACTTCAGGCGCCATCATTGAGCAGAATTCATGCCATTTTTCGGTCCTGAAAGAACCAGCCGAACAAACATATTTTCAATGGGTTAGAGGAGCAAAAAAAGGACCGGAAACGGACTGGACACAACGCGATGACAAAATCGCTTTTGCATTGACAAGGTTGACGTTGCAACCGTCCATTTTCGTCTAGGTTTACCGGAAGCGCCGAACAAAAATGGCGTTATTCTTTTTACGGCCGAGAATTTGATCGGGCAGCGGTGGGATCAGCAGAGGCTTGTACACTCTATCGGGCACGCCAAGGTGCCAACCTAAACTTGCCGGTATGTCATTCTTTGTCGCAATTAGGCGCGTTGATGATTTCCCGCCTGCGAAAACAATCCAGGACGTGATCGTTGATCATGCCGGTGGCTTGCATGTGCGCGTAACAGATAGTCGCCCCGACGAATTTGAAACCGCGTTGTTTCAGATCTTTGCTTAGCGCGTCCGATTCCGCGCTGGTCGCCGGGTAGTCTTTTAATCTCTTCAGGTTGTGTACCACCGGCTTTCCGTTTACGAATCGCCAGATATAGTTGTCGAAGCTGCCAAATTCCTCCTGAACTTCAAGGAAACGTTGGGCGTTATTGACCGCCGCGAGAATTTTTTGCTGATTGCGGATAATCCCGGGATTTGCAAGCAGCGATTCGATTTGACGCTTGCCATATCGGGCGACCCTTTCCGCTTCGAAGTTTGCAAAGGCGTTTTTGTACGCTTCTCGCTTTCGCAAAACCGTGTACCAACTCAACCCGGCCTGTGCCGCCTCCAGGGTGAGAAATTCGAACATTGTCCGATCGTCATGAACCGGCACACCCCATTCCTTATCGTGATAAGCGACGTAGTCAGGCTTGCTAAGGTCGAGCCAAGGACAACGAACGACGGAAATGCTGCGCATAAGTGTTTACAGGACTGTTTCGAATCGCTATACCAATCCCAAAAAGCATCTGTCAATCAGACCGAGGACAGTGGCTATTCAAGTAAGGAGGCTAGTAGATGATTTTTTTAACCAATGAACATATCCAGCAGGTTCTCGACATGCCGGCTTGCATCGCTGCCATGGAGGACGTCTACCGCGAGCTCAACGAACAGCGCGCCGGGTACCGCCCGCGGATCGATTTTTACGTTCCCGGGGAACCGCACTACTATCGTTGGGGAACGATGGAAGGCGCTTCGCGCAAGCTCGGCGTATTCGCGATCCGCA
>JBOHVS010000305.1:0-4421 GCA_050735975.1 Binatia bacterium
AGAATGAACGAAAGCTACTTGACATGTTTCGCGCCTTCCAGTATCCGCGCTGGCCATTCATATTCCCGCCGGGAACGCCCAAAGAGCCTGTCCGGATCATCCGGGAAGCCATGCGCAAGTCGTTTGCCGATCCGGAATTTTCTGCAGAGTTTAAAAAACTTATGGGCGCTGATGCTTCGCCCCTTGGCGGCGAAGAACTGGAACGGGCGATCAAAGAATTGCCCCGAGATCCAGAGGTCGTTCAGCTGTATAAAAAGCTTGCCGGTCCAGATCCTTTGCCTGCCCGATGAAGCGGTTAAACCGCTGCGGCTCACGCCGGCGGAGCTTGAGAATTCAAGCAAACAGAATTTAACTGTTCGGACCCCAAACTGCACAAATTTGTCAAGGCGAGCCTGTTCCACAGCCGAAGGCAGCATTCTTATTCCGCACTATAATAGTTCGCAGTTATAAGAACTTGGGCGATTTGTGGCTTAACCGGCATCATTATTGCGACCCCCCGATTTAGGGTAAATTGGACGCGCAATAATATGTATAGGAACATGTTAAAAGCCACGGTTGTGACGTTGTTCGCTTGCTCGCTACTGTTCTCCTCGGGCTGCGGCCTGATCTGGTTGGGTTTGGCGGGTACGGGTGGATACCTTATCAGGAAGGGTGAGGAGGGTGGCGGTGGCGAGGCAACGACGAATGCACCTGCATCTAGCAAGGCGACCGAGAAAAAAACGTCATCCTACTAAGAGGACCTAAACCGTACCTCACCTCGGAGGCACCCAATGAAAACGACGAGATTGCTTTTTTTGGCGTTGCTTTTGATCGTCTTACAAGGATGCGCAACGCTTCGCGGTATGGCGGAGGATCTACAGAACCTCGGGAGAGGCTTGAAGAGCGCGGTATCCCAAGAAGATGAGACTCGGCGCCAGACGCGGTTGGTTTCTGACGGCTCCACTATTTTACTACCACCGCCGATCGCAACGACTCCGGTCATGGTTCTTAGCGATTCACCCAGGTTGCCGAACCAACACTGGCTCTGAGTATTCCAGTGCCTTTCGCATAAGGATCACTCCCCGCTCACTATAAAAATATCCAGCTTTTCTGCCGCTTGGTTGATTCACCTTTCCAGTGAGGGTTAGTGTCCTGTTTTACGAGTTAGTTAAATAAGTCATTCGGCTCTTCACCGTCATGCCGGCAAAAGCCGGCATCGAGGAGGAAAACCGCCGGGATCACGCTTTCTAAGTTCTAATCCGCCAATCTTGTCGATCTATTTCCACTGCTAAAGCCGCTGCATAGCGCAGCGAAAAGAACGACTAATTACTATCGTGCCCTTGCCATGGAAATGATGTATCGTTATAGGAGGATGGAGTTGACCTCTGGCAGGTGAGTCCTCCACATCTTTTCCCGACCGTGAAAATATTTCATGGTCGTCAGCATGCACACTGGGGATTCATGCTATGAAAAAACCGATCTTGTGGTTGATTCTGGTCGTTGTGCTGGGGGGCGCCGCTAGCCTGTACTTCTGGCTCGAGCGCGAGAAGCCGCAGGTGTTGCCGCCGGCTCCCGCGCCGGAGCCTGCCATACGCCATCCCATCGACGCAGTCCGTCCAGCGGATGAGCCGGCTGAGCCGCCGGCCAAGCCGCTGCCGGCGCTGGCCGAGAGCGATGGGGCGGTGCGGGACGCGCTGGCAGGCCTGTTCGGACAGAGACTGGAGGAGTTTTTCAATCTGCAGAACATCATCCGCCGCGTCGTCGCTACCGTGGACAATCTGCCGCGGGAGAACGTTTCCCTGCGGCTGATGCCGGTGAAGCCGGTGGCGGGGCGGCCGGTCACAGCGGGCAAGGACGAGAATCTCACCCTCAGCCCGAAGAACGCGGCGCGCTACGGCCCCTATTTGCGACTGGCGGAGGCGGTGCCCACCGGGCTGCTGGTGGCGGTATATGTGCACTTCTATCCCCTGTTCCAGCAGCAGTACGAAGAGCTGGGCTACCCGGGCAAGTACTTTAATGACCGCCTGGTGCAGGTGATCGATCATCTGCTGGCGGCGCCGGAGGTGCAGGGGCCGGTGCTGCTCACCCAGCCCAAGGTGCTGTACCAGTTCGCTGATCCGAAGCTGGAAGGGCTCTCGGCGGGGCAGAAGACTCTGGTGCGGATGGGGGGTGATAATATGGCCAAGGTAAAGGCGAAGCTGCGAGAGATTCGGGACGCGTTGGTGTCAAAGACCCCTCAGGTGGAAATGACACGGAAGGAAGCATCGAAGCAAAAGGCGGATGAACCTCTCCGGCCTGGGACTGAACAATAATCTGAAAGCCGTCCGACACAATCATTTTAACCGCGTCGCCCAAGGAGCGCATGGACGCTCGAGAGATACCACCCCGACGTCGACCGTGTAACGCGACCGTGAAACGTACGATCTTTTCCATCGACTTCCCTCCCGAAAAGCAGTAAAAACAGAAGTACAATAACACTCCATCCGACAATCTACAGCTCGGATAACATAAAGGGATCAAGTATTTTGTTGGCTGCCCACCCGGGCACAACCTCCACGGATCCACTCTGCTGGAGCCGTATATCACATCATGAACCGGAGTACGGCGATAACCGATTTAAAGCCAAAGGGGTTTGTGGGTCGTTCCCCGGCAGTTGATGACTTGACAGGTCTTATTCGGGTGGCATATAAAGGCGCAGGTTGAATTAAAAGTAACGGCGTTTCATATAGTGAAATGATTAATTCTGTCATTCGCGCCATGCGCTTAGTCGAAATACTGACGGAACGCGGAAAGCCGACGGTGTTAAAGGACGTGGCGGGGGCTGTCGGTCTTAACAAAGTGACGACCCACAGACTTTTGAGAAGTCTATGCCAAAGTGGAGTGGTACAGACGATTGGGGATAACGGTCACTACGCTTTAGGGCCTGCTGTTCTAACCTTTGCAGAAGGTTTCCGCAAAAGCTTCACGATGCGAGACCGAGTGCTCCCTTACCTCGAAAGGCTCGCAAAGCTAACCAAGGAAACGGCCATTTATTGTGAAAGATACGGTCATGTGTCTTGCGTTACGATTGAAACGTGGGACAGCCCTCACGACACAAGAACCTTTTCGGGGACGGGTGTCGTTAGACCTCTTACTGCAGGATCTTCCGCTCTAGCGATACTAGCCATGCTTCCGGAAAGAGACATTTTATCAGTCATTGGCTCCAAAAAGTTGGTTCAGCACACGTCTTTTGCCCCGAGTACAAGAAAACAACTTCTCGACAAACTCAAAGAAATAAAAAAGCTGGGGTACGCGGTTAGTATGCGGGAAAGAGATCTCGACACTGGAGGTATCGCAGCACCGGTGTTCGATGATCAGAAGGTGATCGGGAGTCTCGCTGTCATAGGTCCTGTAGATCGAATGGAAAGAAACGGAATTCAACGGATTGGGAGGCAAGTTCAGATGATCGCCAGTGAGCTTAGTGCCGAACTTGCTTCGAGTACTAGATTTGTTTCGGGTGAATTAAGGAAAGCGGCACGATAGAAGCAGCCTGCCGGGAGGAAGGAATGGATCAAAAAAGCTTCGTCGATTCGCTGGTACACGAAATCGTCAACCCCGGGCTTCAGAGTTTAATGCAAACCCGGTATTTCTCAGAATTGCGTCAAGGCACGCTTTCCATTCGAAGGCTCCAGGGTTTTGCTCTTCAGCATTACATTACAAACATCGCTCTAAATAAAGGCTTCGCGCTCTGCATGGTCAAATATGCTCATGATGCCGACCTATACAAGCACTTTGCTTACCAGTACAACGAAGAGCAATATCACCCCGATTTAGTGAAAAGATTCGGCTTGGCATTGGGGATCAAAGAAGAAGATTTCGTAGACGCGACATTTATCTTCGAATGTTTGTCTCATACCGGCGCAGCCTTGCGAGGAATGCTCGCAGGGTCGCCCGCTGAGAATCGAACCTGGGCGCTGGTGAATGAAAGCATGGTTTGCCGCTATTCTGAAGAATTCGCTACTCATCTTCCCAAGAACTACAAGCTGCCGGACGATGCGCTGGAGTTTTTTAGAGTGCACTGGGTGGCGGATCAGGACCACACACAAAGGGCCGCCCAGGTCATAACGCGCTTCGCAAATACCCCTCGAGAGCAGGATCGGGTACGCCAGATCGCCAAACACGCGGTGAGATTCAAAGTGGCGAAATTCGACGGCATATATCGGGAGTACGCGTGAAGGCGTAATTCGGACAAGTCACGACTTGAGCAATGGGTACGGCGACACAATCGATGCTCGGCAATGGTGATTTGCTTGGTGCCTTGGAAGCCCGGTATCCCCGTGAAGTGTATCGGGTAAGGGATCTGGTCGACCCGCGGGAGTGCGAGCACTCGGCATACGAGGAGGCGTTGCGGGAGCGGGGTAAGCGACCGTGGGTGATTTTTGATCAATCCTTGCGGGCCGATG
>JBOHVS010000306.1:0-29650 GCA_050735975.1 Binatia bacterium
TCCGCGACCTTTTTCAGCATGGTGTCCAGCCCGCCGGTCGTCTCGCCTACGGCTACCATCTGGCAAACCATCGGCGGGAAGATTTTGCTTTCTCTCAGCGGTTCGGCGACGGTTTTTCCTTGGCTGATGCTAACACGGCTATCCATGATGGCTTTTTCGACGACTTTATTACCCGCGGTCCTTGCCGTAATCGCCAGACCGTCGAGAATCGGTACCCCCGAGCTGAGAAGCAGGCCCATGTTTTGTGAGAAACGGGCGACGGCAACTTTCCGCAACAAATCTCCCATCACGGGCATCCTCAAGAGCAGCCGGTCGATATTCATTCTTCCCTGCGGTGTCTTATAGTAGGCGCGTATCGCGACAACGACTCCCACGATCGCACCGATGATGTAGATGATATTGCTACGGAACCAGTTGCTGATGTTGATCGTTATTTGAGTCGGCGCAGGGAGCGCTTTACCCATGCTACCGTACAACTCCGCGAAAACCGGTATGACGAAGACCATGAGGATCGCAACGACAATGACCGCGACCCCAATGATGCTGCAGGGGTAGATCATCGCCCCTTTGACCTTTCTCCTGAGCCGCGCGGCTTTTTCTACGAAAAGCGCAATCCGGTTGAGGATAGTGTTCAAGATGCCGCCGGTCTCGCCAGCTTCCACCATGTTTACATAGAGATCATCGAAGATTTTGGGATGTTTTTTGAGGGCTTCTGCTAATGTAGTCCCGCCTTCGACATCCTGTTTGATCGTGCGCAGCGCGTTGCGCAATAGTTTACTCCCCGTTTGCTCGCCCAAAATATTCAGACACTGGACGATCGGCAATCCTGCATCGATCATGGTGGCGAACTGCCGGGTCAGAACCGCCACCTCCCGAGGCTTGACCTTTTCACCGAAGCCCGGAATCTTGAATTCCTTATCAAACCCCGTTCCCTTCTCGCGGATCCGCGCCGGAATGGGCCGGATTCTCCGATCCCGAAGAACGGCTGAGACGGCTTCCAGGTTGGCCGCCTCAACTTCGCCTTTGAGCACTCTTCCCTGCGCGGTCTTTCCTTCCCACACAAACGTTGGCATAAGCGGCTCTCTTTCCAGCAGCCTCTTAGTTAGGGCATCCTAAAAAACGGCTGATAGGATAACAAACTTGCTATGGCTACAATGAAGAGCGACATTAGAATCCCATGGAAAAAACCGAACCGAAGCCTTTATCTGCATCTGTGACACGGATCGTTTCTTCGATCGTCGTCAAACCATCGCGAACTTTCTGCAAAGCGCTCATTCGGAGCGTGCTCAGGCCCAGCTTCACGGCCTCGCGCTTGAGCTCTATGGTCGAAGCCCCACGCAAGACCAGTTCCTTCAACGCTTCGTGCATGACCAAGATCTCGTAGATAGCCAGTCGACCCCGATAACCCGTACCATTACAGTTGGCGCAACCCCGGCCATGCATCGTGGTCAAACCGGCGCTGACCTCGGCCGGATCGACGCCCACATTAATCAACGTAGCGGCGCTGACCTCAACAGGTTCCTTGCACCCCTCGCAAATCTTTCGCACCAAGCGCTGCGCGGCAATCAGGTTAATGGATGACGTAAGCAGGAACGGCTCGATCCCCATATTGATCAAGCGGTCCACCGTGGATGGGGCGTCATTCGTGTGCAGGGTGCTGAGGACTAAATGCCCGGTGAGCGCGGCTTTTACCGCAATCTGAGCGGTTTCGAGGTCGCGGATCTCTCCGACCATGATGATATCGGGATCTTGGCGCAGGAAGGACCTAAGCGAAGCTGCGAAGGTCAACCCGATCTGCTCGCGGACTTGCACCTGATTGATCCCCATGAGGTTGTATTCAACGGGATCTTCCGCCGTGGAGATATTCACATCGGGCTTATTGAGCTCCGAAAGAGCGGAGTACAGAGTCGTCGATTTACCGCTGCCGGTAGGGCCGGTGATAAGGATCATGCCATAGGGCTTGTGAATCGCCTCATGAAAATCCTGCAGGGTCTTAGGATCGAACCCGAGTTTCGCCATGTCGAGCTGGAGATTGGATTTATCCAAAAGCCGCATGACCACTTTTTCACCGAACAGAGTCGGCAGCACCGAAACGCGGATGTCGAGCTCTCCGCCAACACCCATTTTGAGCTTGATTCGGCCGTCTTGGGTAAGTCGCCGCTCCGCGATATCGAGTCCCGCCATCACCTTTAGCCGGGAGACCAGAGGATTCTTAAGCCGCAGCGGCGGGCTCATGATCTCATGCAGCACGCCGTCGACGCGAAACCTGACTCGAAAGACTTTTTCGTACGGCTCAATGTGAATGTCGCTGGCTCGTCGCTTGGCGGCGTCGGCTAAAATGGCGTTGACCAAGGTAACCACCGGCGCTTCCATGGTGGCTTGCTGGAGCTCCTGGAGGCTCACGTCATCCTGTTCATGGATGACCTCCATCTCGCCGTCGCCGAATTTCTTAAGAACGTCGTCGTAGCTGACCCCGCCAAAGCGGTGATCGAGTGTCTTCTTAATAGTCGAGGGCGACGCGATTGCCACGCGCACACCGTAGCCCGTGATGAATTTGACTTCATTGATAGCCACCAGATCCGTAGGATCGGCCATGGCCACCGTCAAGTTCGAGCCAAGCAGCTTTAGCGGGATAATTTGATGCTTTTGGACGAGCTGGGGAGGGATAAGAGCGAACACCGCGTCTTCGATGTCGGCTGGATTGGGATCGACTTTCTCGATCCCGAACTGCTTGGCGAGGAATTCCGTCAGAGCCACTTCGGTCGTGAATCCGAGGCGCACTAACTCTCTGACTAGGCCCGAGCCATTATCGCGCTCTTTTTCTTGAGCCTGGGTAAGTTGATCCCGAGAGACAATGCCTCCCCGGACCAGGATTTCTCCGATTCGTGGTTCCATTAGCGCTTGATGGTCCGAAATTATCTTCGAAAACGGCAAACCTGTCAAACAAAATTGCCGGGAGGAATTGGACGCCTTTAGGCTGCAAGTGCTGAAAAAACTAATGTTTTTTCAGCAAGACTGCCTGGGCTGCGGCAAGCTTGGCAATGGGAACTCGGAACGGAGAACAACTTACGTAGTCCAGTCCGATATCGTGGCAGAACTTAACCGACTTGGGGTCGCCCCCATGTTCGCCGCAAATGCCAATTTCCAGGTTTTTGTTATTTTTTCGTCCCTTTGCAACGGCAATGCGCATGAGCGCCCCGACGCCATCCTGATCGATGCTGACGAAGGGGTCTTCCGGGAGCAGCCCGTCCATCACGTATGTCGGCAGGAATTTTCCCGCATCATCCCGCGACAAACCGAGGCACGTCTGTGTCAAGTCATTCGTGCCGAACGAGAAAAATTCCGCTTCCTCCGCGATTTCATCCGCCATCAAACAGGCGCGCGGCAATTCTATCATTGTCCCGATAAGATACCGGACCTTCGTTGCATATTTTTGCATCGTTTCTTGGGCAACTTGTTCAACGATCTTTCGTTGAGCGAGGAGCTCCTGGCGCGAGCCCACAAGCGGAATCATGACCTCCGGGAAAGGATTTTTGCCTTCCCGGCGGAGCTCGCATGCCGCTTCGAAGATCGCTCGCGCCTGCGTTTCGGTGATCTCCGGATACGAAATCCCTAAGCGACATCCTCGGTGGCCCAGCATCGGATTGAATTCTTGCAGCACCCTGACTTTATTACGGAGCAGTTCGGCAGGTACACCCATGACTTCCGCCAATTCGGTGATTTCCTGGTCGGTCTTTGGCAGAAACTCGTGCAGTGGAGGATCCAACGTGCGGATAGTCACCGGGAAACTGCCCATGATTTGGAGAATCCCCTTGAAGTCTTCCTTTTGCATCGGCAGTAGCTTGGCCAAGGCCCTGCGTCGTCCGGCCTCGTTGTCAGCTAATATCATTTCACGTACCGCCTGGATCCTGTCACCTTGAAAGAACATGTGTTCTGTCCGGCAAAGACCGATTCCTTCAGCCCCGAAAGCCCGCGCCACTTGGGCCTGGTCCGGCTGATCCGTATTGGTTCGCACACCCAATTTCCGCGTGGCATCTGCCCATCGCATCAACTTGGCGTACTGGCGGTAGGGTGAAGAATTGTTTGTCTCCCGGTCGCCGGTGATTAGTATTCGGAGAACCTCCGATGGAAGAGTGCGCATCTCGCCGCGCATCACTTCACCCGTGCTTCCATCCAGCGAGATCCAGTCACCTTCTTTGAGGGTCGCATTGTCGACGCGCAGTGTGCGCGTTCCGTAATCGATCTGTAATGACTCACAGCCGGCAACGCAGACTTTCCCCATCTGGCGCGCGACAAGCGCCGCGTGCGATGTCATGCCTCCCCTGGCGGTGAGAATTCCCTCCGCAGCCTCCATGCCCCGGATGTCGTCGGGACTTGTCTCAATGCGACACAAAATGACCCGCTCGCCATTCTTCTTCCACGTGACGGCGTCCTCGGCATGGAATACGGCTCTTCCGGTGGCCGCACCCGGACCGGCGGGAAGGCCCTTCGCGAGAAACCGTCCTTCCTTATAAGCTTTTTCTTTGTCTTCGCTGCCGAATATCGGACGCAGTAGCTGGTTCAGATGGTCGGGCTCGATTCGCATCAGTGCTTCTTCCTTGGTAATGATGCGCTCATCGACCATATCCACCGCGATGCGCACGGCGGCAAACCCTGTGCGCTTCCCGCTCCGGGTCTGTAGCATCCAAAGCTTGTTATCCTCTATGGTGAATTCAATGTCCTGCATCTCCTTGTAGTGCTTCTCGAGGATTTTGCAGACCTTTCGTAGCCCCGCGTACGGCTTCGGCATGACTTGTTCAAGCTCAGCGATAGGTCGGGGTGTCCGGATCCCCGCCACCACGTCTTCGCCTTGGGCATTCACCAAAAACTCGCCGTAAAAGCGCCGCTCGCCCGTGGACGGATCTCGGGTGAACGCCACGCCCGTAGCGCAGTTCTCTCCCAAGTTGCCGAAAACCATAGCCTGGACGTTGACTGCGGTTCCCCACTCGTGAGGGATATGATAGAGCTCCCTATACGCAATCGCGCGGTCATTATTCCAAGACCCAAAGACTGCGCCAATCGCGCCCCACAACTGATCATAGGGATCCTCCGGAAAGGCAAGTCCCGAACTAGCTTTTACTTCCGCCTTAAACGCAGACACAATTTCCTTCAAATCGTTCGCATCGAGATCGGTGTCGAAGCGCGCGCCGCGCGCCTCCTTCTTATTTTCCAGAATCTGTTCGAACGGGTCCCGCTCGGAGTTGCCTTTGGACTTCAGTCCCAAAACCACGTCGGCATACATCTGGACGAAACGGCGATAACAGTCGTAGGCGAACCGGGCATTGTGAGTGCGCGAAATCAGCCCCTGGACCGTTTTATCGTTCAGACCCAAATTCAAAACCGTATCCATCATGCCGGGCATCGATTCGCGCGCGCCGGAGCGAACCGATACGAGCAGGGGGTTTTTTGAATCGCCAAAGCGCCGGCCGACAATTCCCTCAATGCGGCCGAGGGCCTTCACCACCTCGGTTTGCAACTGCTTTGAATAACCCCGGCGATGAGTGTAGTAGTAAGTACAAACGGCTGTGGTAATCGTAAAGCCAGGGGGAACCGGAACGCCGATGCGCGTCATTTCATGCAGTCCGGCGCCCTTGCCGCCGAGAAGCTCACCTAGCGTCCCGCGGCCTTCCGCTTTGCCGCCGCCGAAGAAGTAAATACTTTTTTGCCGGTTGCGCATCATCCGTCTAGACTCCCATCACCGCTGTTAGCATGTAAGCACCACTTTCGCACGGCGTTGACAACAAGACGCCACCTAAAACGAAGCGAACTGATCGAGAAAAGAGGCCGACTTAATTTCCTTACCCATCTGGAAGCGTACAAAATGCGTCACCACGGATCGGATTTCTCGAACAACGGATGAAGCAGAAGGACCGCCAGCAACTTCCGGCGTTGGGTCGCTTTGAATCGCAGTTAGAAGACTGAGAGCTTGCGTAGTCAAAGAAAAAAGTTCCTTGCGCAGCCGCGCGCAGACTGCACAGAGTACGCCGCCATCGCGCGGGCTGAAGTGCCATGCAGTTGCAGCCAATCGCAAGCGATCTACACCGCAGCCCCGGCAGCTGTCAAACACCGGTTGGTAGCCCGTAAGTTGCAACAGTCTGAGTTCGAACGCGGTGACGAATAGTAACGAAGTCTCTTTCTCCTCCAAGCACAGGAGACCGTCTCGGAGATGATTGAAAACCGCCCGGTTTTCTTCGCGTTCGCCGATGAGTCCTTCCGTGATTTCAACAAAGTAAGAGGCATATGCGATCTTTTCCAAACTCGCGACCAGCCTCTTATATCCGCTCTGAAGCTCGCATGTTAGAATAAACGCGAGGCTACTATGGGGTCGATCCTGAAAACGGAGCACGACAAACGAAAACGGCTCAAAAGAATTGGCGAAGCGTTTGCGCGACCGCTTGGCTCCCTTAGCTATGCCCGTGATCTTCCCGTGGTTTTCCGTCAGCAAGGAAACGATTCGGTCGGATTCCCCAAAAGGCCAAGTGCGCAGCACAATAGCAGGGCTGAGATGGGTGATACGCATAACTCGCTGACTTTTCGGTCCATGCATCCTACCACCTTGGGATAAATTGCACAAGTATTTAAATTATCGAGAGTTTTTTGATCAGCGAAACTTGACATCGGGGGGAGCCATGATTAAATTTCGAGATATCCGATTTAAGGAGCAAGTTGCGCAGATGGCTGACGAAAACAAAAAGACCAACGACCAACCGGAGGCTACTGAGGCCGATTTAGAGAATCGCGAGAGTAGCGCGGCGGGCGAAATAACCGAACTGGCGCAAGTTCGCGAACAAGTGGAGCTCAAAGAAAAAGAGGCCCAGGCAAATTATGATCGCTACTTACGCCAAGTCGCAGAGCTTGAAAACTTTAAGAAGAGAACGGCGCGCGAAAAGGAGGAGACGATCCGCTTCGCTAATGAGTCGCTCATACGAGACATGTTGCCAATTGTCGATAACCTGGAACGAGCCATGGCGCACGCCCAGGGAGGAGGCAACGGGAAGCCGCTAGTGGAAGGCGTAGAGATGGTGCTGAAAGGGCTCATCGACGTGCTCGGCAAGCATGGGTTGGTGCCCGTGCCGGCGATCGGGCAGCCGTTTGATCCGGCACGTCATGAGGCGATGGCCCAAGTGGAAACGGCTTCTCAAGCGCCCAATACCGTGGTCGAGGAATATCACAAAGGCTACCTCCTGTTCGATCGACTCCTTCGGCCGGCGTTGGTAAGCGTCGCTAAGGCTCCGGAAGGTAACGAGAAAAAAAACGGCGGCACGGAGGTTGAAAAGCCCCCTTCCAGTGATTAAATAACTGCCGATTTGCTTGGATTTTGCTCTCGTAGCCTGCGCATAGAATAAGTGAGGAGTAAAACAAATGGCTAAAGTTATAGGAATTGACCTTGGAACAACCAACTCCTGTGTTGCTATCATGGACGCCGGAGATCCTAATGTTCTCGCCAACTCGGAAGGAAGCCGCACGACACCCTCGGTGGTTGCCTTTACAGATAGTGGCGAGAGGTTGGTGGGACAAATCGCCCGGCGGCAAGCGATCACCAACCCGGAAAACACAATTTTTGCCGTTAAACGTTTGATCGGTCGCCGCTATGACGATCCGTTGGTACAGAAAGCGATGAAGGTACTGCCGTACAAGGTCGTTCGCAACGATAACGGCGATGCCTGGGTGGAGATCAGAGGCAAGCAGTACAGCCCGGCGGAGATTTCGGCTTTTATTCTCCAGAAGATGAAGCAGACCGCCGAAGATTTTCTGGGCGAGAAGGTGACCGAGGCGGTGGTGACTGTGCCGGCTTACTTCAATGACAGCCAAAGGCAAGCCACTAAGGACGCGGGCCGCATTTCGGGTTTAAATGTTCTTCGGATTATCAACGAACCGACGGCTGCGTCTCTGGCTTACGGGCTCGACAAAAAGAAAGATGAGAAGATCGCCGTCTTTGATCTTGGCGGGGGTACCTTCGACATTTCCATTCTGGAACTGGGCGATGGTGTTTTTGAGGTGAAAGCGACTAACGGAGACACTTTTCTTGGCGGCGAGGACTTCGACCAGAGAATTATCGACTACCTGGCGGATGAATTTAAAAAGGATCAGGGCATCGACTTGCGCAAGGATCGCATGGCGTTGCAACGTCTCAAAGAAGCCGCTGAAAAAGCCAAATGCGAGCTTTCCTCATCGATGGAGACGGATATCAATCTGCCGTTTATCACCGCAGATCAGCAGGGGCCGAAACACCTTAACTTGAAACTCACTCGGTCCAAGCTGGAAGCTCTCTGCGCGGACCTGATCGATCGAACAGAAGGGCCCTGCCGGCAGGCTCTTAAGGACGCCGGGCTCAGCGCCAGCGATATTAACGAAGTTATCCTGGTCGGCGGAATGACTCGCATGCCTGCGGTGCAGGAACGGGTCAAAAGGATATTCGCTAAGGATCCTCATAAGGGGGTGAACCCCGACGAAGTCGTTGCCGTTGGCGCTGCTATTCAAGCGGCCGTTTTGAAGGGCGACGTTAAGGACGTGCTGCTCTTGGACGTGACACCGCTCTCGCTCGGCATCGAGACTCTTGGCGGTGTCTTTACCAAACTGATCGATCGCAATACCACGATACCGACCCGGAAGAGCCAGATTTTCTCGACTGCGCAAGACAACCAGACAGCTGTTTCTATTCGGGTCTTTCAAGGCGAGCGGGAGATGGCCGCGAACAACAAACTTTTGGGGCAGTTTGATCTCGTTGGAATTCCAACCGCGCCACGAGGGGTGCCGCAAATCGAGGTGACGTTCGACATCGATGCTAACGGCATCGTCCACGTATCGGCCAAAGATCTGGGTACCGGTAAGGAGCAATCGATTAAAATTACGGCTTCAAGCGGTCTCAACGAAGATGAGATCAAACAGATGGTCAAAGACGCCGAGGCTCACGCTGCGGAAGACAAAAAACGAAAGGAAACGGTCGAAGCGCGCAATCATCTGGATTCGCTCGTATATTCGACGGAAAAATCGCTCAAAGACTACAGCGGAGATCTTGATCCTGCAGTGCGAGAGAACATCGAGGCCGCGCTTGAGAAAGCCAAGGCGGCGCTGGAAGGACAGGACGCGCAGGCAATGCGCGCCGCAGCGGAGGATCTCAGCCAGTCTTCCCATAAGTTGGCCGAGGCGATGTACGCTAAGGCCTCGCAGCAACAAACGGCGGAGAACGCCTCGGGCGACGCGCAGGGCGAGGCCGGCAAAGACGGCCAAAAGAAAAAGGACGACGTCGTCGACGCAGACTTCCAGGAAGTCAAGGATTAAAGGATCGCTTGCGCCGAGCGCTAAGTTTTTGTTTACTAATGAGGCCCCTGCTCCTATGATATACAAGGACAGGGGCCTTCTTGCATGTCCAAAATTCACATGAGCATATAGGTGCAGGTTGAACGGGAAAAAAGACTATTATGAATTGCTCGGTGTCGACCGTAATGCCGCTGATGATGAGATCAAGAAGGCATACAGGCAGCTAGCGTTAAAATATCACCCGGATCGCAATCCCGGGGACCAGCGCGCCGAAGAGAAATTCAAGGAGATTTCTGAAGCCTACCAAGTCCTGTCGGACGCGCACAAACGGACCCAATACGATCAGTTCGGTCATGCCGCGTTTGGCGACGGCGGCCCTTTCGCCGGGGGGTTTGACTTCAACGCCGGTTTCCAGGACATATTCGGAGACATTTTCGGCGATTTCTTCGGCGCGGGAAGCGCGGGCCGACGGCGGCAAGCGAGGGGAGAAGACCTTCGTTACAATCTGACTCTCACGTTTGAAGAGGCGGTTTCTGGTGCGGAGAAAAGAATCAAGATTCCTCGACATGCCCAATGTGAAACCTGCCGTGGAACCGGCGCGAAACCGGGGACTGCGCCGCAAACCTGTCCCACGTGCCGCGGTAAAGGTCAGGTCAGTTTTCAGCAGGGATTCTTTAGTGTCTCGCGGACCTGCAATCAATGCCACGGACAAGGGACGATCATCCGTGATCCTTGCGTTACCTGCAGCGGGGCGGGTCGCGTGCGAAAACTCCATACTTTGAGCGTCAAGATTCCTGCCGGCGTGGATACCGGCTCGCGGCTCAAATTGCGCGGGGAAGGGGAAACCGGACCCGCGGGGGGGGTGCTGGGTGATCTCTACGTGGTCATTCAGGTCGAACCTCATCCTATTTTCGTGCGCGACAATTTAGACACGCTCTGCGACATCCCCGTCAGTTTCGTTCAGGCAGCATTGGGAACTGAGATCGACGTTCCGACCTTGGACGGCAAAGTAAAGATGAAAATCCCGCCGGGAACTCAATCAGGGAAAGTGTTTCGCATCAAGGGAAAGGGCGTTCGGGACGTTCAGGGTTATCAGCGAGGAGATCAACACGTTCGTGTATTAGTGGAAACCCCAACTCATCTTTCCGGCCGCCAAAAGGAGCTTTTGCGAGAATTTGCCGAGCTGGACGGCGAAGATACCAACCCCTTGACGAAAGGGTTCTTCGACAAGGTCAAGCAGCTGTTTGGGTAGCTTTTTGCTCTTTCAAAGCAAACCTTTTCGCGGCAAATTTTCTGCCACCACCGAGGCTCACGGCCAGCTTAAGAAAAATGCTCCGAATTTCTTGTTGACCTGGGCCGCAAGTGTGATTAACTGGAGCCGAGGACAGCGATTATGAGCGAAGCTGAATGGAAGATTGAAGGACCAGAGACCAAGAGCGCTCAGGTCGAGATCCCCGATGTTTTGCCGCTTCTGCCGATTCGCGACATCGTCATCTATCCGTATATGATGCTGCCGCTCTTCGTCGGGCGCGACGTATCGATTCGAGCGGTAGAGGAGGCGCTCTCGCGAGACCGGTTGATTTTCCTCGTCGCGCAGAAAAATTCCGCCGAGGAGAATCCCAATCCGGTGGATATTCATCGCGTGGGTACCATCGCGTCCATCATGCGGATGCTTAAACTCGCGGATGGCCGGGTGAAGATTTTGGTTCAGGGTCTCTCCAAAGGAGAAATCGACACTTACCTCAAAGAGCGGCCCTTTTTCGAAGTCAAGATTCACAAAGTGATCGAGCCCACCTTGCAGGAAGTGCCCATCGAGGTCGAAGCCTTGATGCGGAACGCCAAAGAAAAGATCGAACAGATCTTGAACCTTAAAAACCTGCCGCCGGAAATCGTCATGGTCACCGATAATATCACCGATCCGGGAGTTCTGGCGGATCTGGTGGCTTCAAACCTCCGGTTAAAGATCGAGGAGAGCCAGGCCATTCTCGAGATTCTGGATCCCATAGAGCGCTTGAAGAAGGTCAACGAACTCCTGAGCCGCGAACTGGAGCTCTCGACGATGCAGGCGCGCATCCAGAACCAGGCGAAGGAAGAGATGACCAAGACGCAGCGCGACTACTTCCTGCGCGAGCAACTGAAGCAGATTCAACAGGAGCTGGGCGAGGGAGACGAGCGCGCGGAAGAGATCAACGAACTCAGAAAGCAGATCGACAAGGCGAAGATGCCGCCGGAGGTAAAACGGGAGGCGGAAAAACAGCTCAAGCGGCTGGAACAGATGCATCCTGAGTCATCCGAAGCGTCCCTCGTGCGGACATACCTGGATTGGCTGGTGGACCTACCGTGGAGCAAAAGGACCAAGGACAACCTGAATATCAGAAAAGCCACGCAGGTGCTGGACGAAGATCACTACGATTTAGAGAAGATCAAAGAACGTATTCTGGAATATCTCGCGGTCAACAAGCTGAGACGCAAGATCAAAGGACCGATCCTTTGCTTCGTTGGACCCCCGGGCGTCGGCAAGACTTCTCTCGGCCGATCCATTGCCCGATCCTTGGGGAGAAATTTCGTCAGGATCTCGCTCGGCGGGGTGCGTGACGAGGCGGAGATTCGCGGCCATCGCAGAACTTACGTCGGAGCGCTGCCCGGCCGCATCATTCAAGGAATCAAGCAGGCCGGCTCGAACAATCCGGTTTTCATGCTCGATGAAATCGACAAAGTGGGCGCTGATTTCCGCGGCGATCCCTCGGCCGCATTGTTGGAAGTATTGGATCCGGAACAGAATCACGCTTTCAGCGACCATTATCTGAATCTTCCATTTGACCTCTCGAACGTGCTCTTTATCTGCACTGCCAACCTTTTGGATCCGGTGCCGCCGGCCCTCGCGGATCGTATGGAAGTTCTTCAACTCTCGGGCTACACCAACGAGGAAAAGCTGGAGATCGCTCGCAAGTATCTAATTCCGAGGCAGCTCGAAGACAACGGGATATCGGCAAAGCACCTGGAAATCTCCGCTGATGCAGTGCTGCGGATTATCGCAGAGTACACCAAAGAAGGCGGCCTAAGGAACCTGGAGCGCGAGATCGCTTCCATCTGCCGCAAAGTCGCGCGCAAAATTGCCGAAGGAAAAACGGAACTCACCCGGATTACTCGTGCGAACATCCATTTGTTTCTCGGAAGCCCAAAGTTCCTGCCGGAAGCTGAGCAGGAAAAACACGAAGTCGGCGTCGCCACTGGATTGGCCTGGACGAGCACCGGAGGCGAGATACTTTACGTAGAGGCGTCGCTCTCAAAAGGGCGAGGCAATCTAACGCTCACCGGACAGCTGGGAGACGTGATGAAAGAGTCCGCCCAGGCCGCCGTGAGTTATGCCAGGGCGCACGCCAAGAAGCTCGGCTTCGAGGAAGACTTTTACCAGAAGCTCGACATCCACATCCACGTACCCGCTGGAGCGATCCCGAAAGACGGGCCTTCGGCGGGAATCACCATGGCAACCGCGCTTATCTCCGCACTCACCCGACGCGCGGTGAGCCGCGATGTGGCTATGACGGGAGAAATCACTTTGCGGGGACGCGTCCTGCCGATCGGTGGACTCAAGGAAAAGTCTCTTGCTGCGTTCCGGGCCGGGATCAAGACCATCGTCATTCCGGATCGCAATAAGAAAGACTTGGACGAGATTCCGAAGCCGCTCCGTCGGAAGCTGGAGTGGATCCCTGCAAGTAACATGTCTGACGTCCTGAAGGTAGCGCTTCTCGGCAAACAAAGCGGCAACGGGATGCTAAAGGACCGCATGCTTGACCAGCGGAAATCTAAGAGCGGGCAGAAGCGCAGGCCAAAAGCGTCGCGAAAAAACAATCGGGACAGAACTGTGGCAGTTCGCGTTTAGGGACACTGCACTCAATTGGCATCGCCGACAGTCATTGACCTTCGCTCCATGCGGTTTTTCACCCGAAGCTCTTTCCTACGATCGGCTGACCCCACCCGCAGATGAAATTGAGCCAACTTGGAGAGTTTGGCATCATCAGCAGAATTCAACGGGCAACACCGAAAGGGCCGGGTGTCTTGCTCGGTATCGGCGACGACGCGGCCTGGATCCGGACCAGGACAGGCTCGTGCCTGATCACCGCTGATTTGCTCCTGGAGCGGATTCACTTCCAGCTGGGATGGACTTCGCTTTACGAGCTGGGCCACAAAAGCCTGGCCGTCAATTTGAGCGATATCGCCGCGATGGGCGGTATACCGGCTTATTTGATTCTTTCATTGGGCGTGCCCCCCACGTTTTCGGCTGCCGATATCGATGAGTTTTACCGAGGAATCCGATCGCTGGCTTCAAAAACCGGCGTCTCGCTGGTTGGGGGTGATACAAACGCTGCCGACGCGCTAGTCATATCCGTTTGTGTAATCGGACACGCGGTTTATCGTCCCATCACCCGCAGTGGCGCAAAGACCGGTGACGACATCTACGTTACAGGTACCCTCGGCGACTCCGCGCTTGCGCTAAAGTTACTCATGAGAAAGACCGCGGTCAAAAAGGATCGCGCCGTAAAATACCTGCTGTGCCGCCACCACCGGCCGACTCCCAGGCTCAGGGCCGGGGCGCTTTTGGCCAAGGAAAACCTCGCTCGAGCGATGATCGATGTTAGCGACGGCTTGCTACAGGATCTGGGTCATCTCTGCAAGGCAAGCGGCGTTGGCGCGCTCATCTTGGAAGAGAGCCTGCCGCTTTCCCCCGCCTATCGATCGCTTGCAGCCAAGGACGGGACGGGTTATGCCCTGAGCGGAGGAGAGGACTACGAGCTGCTGTTTTGCGTGCGGCGGAAAGATCGTTCCCGCATGGAAAAGATAAAGCGCCGTCTAGAGGTGCCGATAACTCACATCGGGCAGTGCGTCGATGCAGGTCGTGGAGTTCAGATTATTGACGGGAACCGCCGGCCTCTTCATTTGCCAGCAGGGGGACACGACCATTTCAAACAATGAACCTTCCGCCGATCGGGCCTAGCCTGTATGTCGAGAACGCATTGTCTCTGAGTTGCTGACAGGAGGCCGCATAAGCGCAAAATGGACCGCGAACGTCTCACGGAACTTTTGAAACGAGTACAGCAAGGCAATGTCACAGTCCCTGCGGCTGCAAAGCGCCTGCGTCATCTTCCTTTTGAGGATCTCGGCTTCGCTAAGCTCGACCATCATCGGGCGCTGCGCCAGGCCTTCCCCGAAGTCATTTTGGGGGAGGGCAAAGATCCCAAAAAGATTGCCGCTATAGTGCGGGTTATGCGCCGGAGAGAGAACAATATTCTCGTAACTAGGCTTTCCGGCGAGAAGATGGCGCGACTTAAAAAGCTGGTGAATGGGCTCACGTATCATGTTGAGGCTCATGCGGCCACCTGGATACGAAAGCCGATTGTGACCAAAGGACGGGGTACGCTCTTAGTCGTTTGTGCCGGCACGTCTGACATTCCCGTCGCCGAGGAGGCAGTGCTCACGGCGACCATGCTGGGGAATCGGGTGGAGCGTCTTTTCGATGTCGGGGTGGCGGGGATTCATCGGCTGCTGGAGAATCGTCATCGCTTGGATGAAGCCGCCGTTTTGATCGTGGTCGCCGGAATGGAAGGCGCCTTGCCCAGCGTTGTCGCCGGACTGGTGGACAAACCGGTCATTGCCGTGCCTACGAGCATAGGCTATGGCGCAAGTTTCAACGGTCTCGCAGCGCTCTTGGGCATGCTCAATTCGTGCGCGGCTGGGGTTACCGTGGTCAACATCGACAACGGTTTCGGAGCAGGATTTGCAGCGAGTCTCATAAACCGGGTATAAATGGATCGTGTTTTTATTGACTCGCGAGGAAAAGATGAGCCGCTGTTACCCGGGCTTGTCGAGCATTCACTTGCCCTGCGAGTTCGGACAGGGGTTCAACAGGAACGACCTTCTCAAACCTGCTCAGGCCATACTATTCCGCAGATCGCGAACCATTCGATAACAGTCTCGGTGAAAGCACAACGAAGGAAGCAACGAAATCAATAGTCAATTCAACGCCAAGGGCCTCTCGAGTGATGGATAATCAGAAGCGATACCGGGTAACCGCTCGGCAATCAGAATTAGCCGTCAAAGTCTTGGGCAAATCCCAAACGGAACTGTTCGCCAACGCAGCGTTCGCGCTCTTTGATGTCATGACGGACATCGAAAAGATCGAGGTCAAGGAGCGCATGCCTTTGGAAGTGGAAGGCATCGATATGGACGATTTGATGGTTAATTGGACACGCGAGCTCCTGTACCTTTATCAAGGCAGCGGCTATCTCCTGAAGGAGTTCAACATCCGCGAAGCCAAGGAGACGTCGGTCAAGGCCGAAGTTTGCGGGGAGAAGATCGATCCTGATCGCCACGAGATCAAAAAAGAGATCAACGGCGTGGCATATCATCAAAGCCGCATGCAAAAAACCGGCGATCAGTGGACCGCCCAACTGATTTTCGAGATGTGAAGATGGCGCAGCTGGGCGAAAGCGAATATGAAGGCACCGCTCTTATCGCGGATCCGATCCACCGCTACATCCAGTTTACGGTCCCGCAAACAAAAGGCGAGGTGACGGAGAAGGCGGTCATCGACTCTCCCTGGGTGCAGCGACTGCGGTACATTTATCAACTCCAAAGCGCGCGTTGGGTCTATCCATCGGCGGAGCACAGTCGTTTCCAACACTCGCTCGGCGCGATGCATATGGCCGGCGAGTTCGCCAAACACCTTTACCCGTCGCTCCGCAAAGTTCTTGGCGACGAGTGTCCCTCGGCTCCTTTCGTCGAAGAGTATATGCGGATCACCGGTCTGCTTCACGATGTCGGGCATGGCCCGTTCGGTCACTTCTTCGACGATAACTTTTTGCATGACTATGACCTGACCCATGAGGACCTTGGCCAAGCAATCATCCAGAGTCACCTGGGCGACAATATTCGCCAGCTCCGGCGGAGTCCCAGCGGCCCATTTGCCGCCGGCGAGGAACTGCGGCCCGAGGACGTTGCTTTCCCCATCAAAAAGAACGGCAAAGAAGATATCGGACGGCCGAAATGGGTCAGATTTTTGCAGCCGCTCACAGGCGGCATATTCACTTTCGACAATCTCGACTACGTATCGCGTGATTCCTACATGTGTGGTATCGCCGCCGGGCCTGTGGACCGGGCTCGGCTTCTGCACTACACGTTCTTCTCGCCCCAGGGGCTTACCCTGCACAAGGCCGGCAACAGCGCGTTAACAATGTTTCTGAATACCAGGCTCTATCTCTACACCAACGTTTACTATCATCGCACGACGCGCGCTATCGACCTCCATCTCCGCGATATTTTTCCCGAGACTATGAAGGTGCTGTTCCCGGGCAATCCTCTGGAGCACATGGATGAATACCTGTATCTCACGGACTGGTCGTTGCTTGAGGAGGTGACTCGCTGGCGCCGCAAAAAAGGCGAGCTTGAAGCGATCGCCAAAGAATGGGAAACGGTGCTTCACCGCGAAGTGAAGTGGAAGATGGCCTATGACCGTACGCTATCCCTCAATGAACTTCAGTACGGCGTAACCTTGCTACAGGACACCGACTGGGAAAAACGAATTCGCGCCGCCTTGCCGGCTGCTTCGCGAGATGTCACTTTCCGTGTAGATATGGCCACCCAAGATCCGCGGCCGGAAAATCCTTTTGCGATGGGAAAGAAGCAGATCCATATCTTTGACCCCTCTACGGGAGAAATCACCAAAGAGTCGCTCGCCGAGCTATTCGAATTTATCCCGTCCAAGGTTGTACAGTTCCGGGTCTTTGCCCTTGATCACGAAAATGACCGTCTGCTCGCGGAAGTCGCCGAGAGCGCGCTGAAGGGGGAATCTCATGCGGTCAAAACTAGCGTCTAGCTAGCCGGCTGTAAACAGGGTTTTCAGCAACTTCCTAGGTAGCTAAAGCGTAAAGCCATCCGTCACGCGAGACCTAAGTACGATGAAAGACGCCATTATCAGAGCATTCGATGAAAGCATCCGCGTGAAGCAGGCGTTTCTTCGGGAAAACCTTGACACGCTCATGAAGGCCATCGACGCAATCAGCGGTGCGTTGCAGAACGGGAACAAGCTACTTTTGTTCGGCAACGGCGGCAGCGCCGCCGACGCGCAACATATTGCTGCGGAGTTCGTCAACCGTTTCCTCATGGAAAGGCGCCCACTGCCGGCCATCGCCCTGACTACGGACACGTCCGTGCTCACGAGCATTGCCAATGACTACGAATACAGAGAAGTCTTCGCCAAACAAATTAGAGCGTTGGGAAAAGAAGGAGACGTGGCGCTGGCGATTTCAACCAGTGGTAACTCCGAAAACGTCCTTGCCGCTATTGATGTTTGCAAACAACTCAAAATCGCGACCGTCGGGCTGACTGGCGGAAGCGGAGGGAAAATGGTGGGAAAAGTCGATTTCTTACTGCAGGTTTCCGCAGGCCAAAACAGCCCACGGATCCAGGAAACCCATATTCTCGTGGGTCATGTCATCTGCGACATCGTCGACCAGACGCTATTTCCCCCCAAACCGTAGCCGCCGTTTTCCTCCCCATGGCGAAAAAAGTCTTCAGGCCTCTCGATTTCTCCAACGTCAAAACCTATCCGGTCAAGAAAAGGTTTAGCAAGGTTCAGTCTTCGCTCTTGGGGAAGACGCCTCACAAAGGCGCGCGGGTTCGTTCGTTTATTCAAGGGCTGCCGGATATCTTGGCTGCGCAGAGCTTAAAGGACATCGCGCTCAGGATCGCCCGAGCCCACCGCGCTAATAAAACGACGCTGCTGGGGATGGGCGCTCATCCCATCAAAGTCGGCCTGAGCCCGTTGATCATCGATTTCATGGAAAAAGGCATTATTCATGCTGTCGCGCTGAACGGAGCGGGGATCATTCACGATTTTGAACTGGCCTTTATGGGCGAAACGTCGGAGGATGTGGCCGCCAGTCTGAAAGACGGAAGCTTCGGCATGGGCGAGGAACCCGGTGCGTTTCTTAATCAGGCAATCAGCGAAGGGGCCAAGCATAACCTGGGCATCGGCACATCGGTCGGACAGGCGATCCTAAAGGCGCGACTGCCGTATCGCAAGCTAAGCATTCTCGCAACGGGAGCGCGACTGGGTATTCCCGTTACCGCCCACGTCGCCATCGGTACAGACACCATACATATGCATCCGAAGGTTGATGGGAAAGCGCTCGGCGGCGGTAGTCTCAGCGACTTTCGCACCCTCGCTTCCGTCGTGGCAACGCTTGGGAACGGAGTTTATATCAACCTGGGGTCGGCGGTGGTGCTTCCAGAGGTTTTTCTCAAAGCTGTGAGCCTGGCCCGTAACTTAGGCCATCCTGTGCAAAATCTCACCACCGTCAATCTCGATTTTCTCTCTCACTACCGGCCGTTGACGAACGTGGTCAGTCGGCCCACGCTTCAGAGCGGCAGAGGATATCATCTCGCCGGCCATATGGAAATTATGGTGCCGTTGCTGTTTGCTGCGGTCCTTGAGGAGCTGTGAGGTCTGTCCTCAGGTTTCCTCTGCGATGGCCTCGGCCTTGAAAAACTACGCCGGCTCTTAAGCTGCGCTGCTCCAGACCTTTGTGCTTAGGGGGGTTTTCCGCTTAATATAACCTGGATTGTCGTAGCGAGCCGATGCTAATTACGCTCCTCACGGACTTTGGCTATCAAGATTCGTTTGTCGGGACTATGAAAGGAGTAATTCTCCGGATCAATCCCCAGGCCCGGATAGTCGATCTAACTCACGGGGTCCCGCCTCAAGACATAATGTCTGCCGCATTGACCTTGCGTCATTCAATCGCCTATTTTCCCAAAGGCACCATTCACGTCGCGGTGGTTGACCCCGGCGTCGGTAGTGAGCGCCGCCCTCTCCTTATTCAATCTGAAAACGGCTACCTGATTGGGCCGGATAACGGCGTGCTGAGCCTCGCCCTCCAAGAGAGAGAGCCGGTCTGCGCCGTCGAATTGTCCAGTCCGGCGTACCATCTGGAGCCCACCAGCGCCACCTTTCATGGCCGCGATATTTTTGCCGCCGCTGCAGCCTATCTGTCTGTTGGCATTCCGGCGCCGGCGTTCGGTGAAAAGGTCAACCAGTTCATAAGGTTATCGGTGCCGGCCGCGCGCAAGTCGGCTCATAGCATTGACGGCGAGATTGTTTACATCGACACCTTCGGCAATCTGCTTACCAACATCGAGGAGGGTGATTTGGCAGGATTACCGCGCGACCAATTGACGATCTCTCTCGGTGCGATATCGATCCCCGGCCTGGCTGCGAACTACAGTGCAGCCCGGCAGGGTAACTATGTCGCCTTAATCAACAGCTGGGGAGTATTGGAAATCGCGGTATACAAGGACAGCGCGCGAAAGCGGATGCGGGCCAAAGTCGGAGACAAAGTTCACGTCACAGTTAATTCATCGCACGGCCACTAGCGAAGCGGAGGTTCAAGATGAGCGAACGGCTAAGCTGGGATCACTACTTTATGACGATCACGCGCCAGGTAGCGGAGCGCTCCACGTGCGCGCGGGCCAAGGTTGGCGCCGTCATTGTTCGTGATAAGAGCATCCTGGCGACAGGCTACAATGGCGCTCCTGCCGGAATGCCCCACTGCACGGAGGTCGGTTGCCTGATTTATCAATCGAAGACGCCCAATGGCGAAACGGAGGAGAACTGCTTCAGAACCATCCACGCGGAGATGAACGCAATCGCCCAAGCGGCAAAAAACGGGGCTAGCATCAAAGACGCGGCCATTTACATCACGCACACGCCTTGCATCCACTGCCTCAAGGTCCTGGTGAATACCGGGATCAAAGACATTTTCTACGAAAAGGCCTATAAGCTTCACACGCTGGAAGAGCTGCTGCGTTATACCCAGGTCAACCTCCACACGGTAGAATTGCCGCCAAAATAACGAGGGGCGGGGAGAGATCTCCCCGCCCTTCCTTTAAACTTCGATCCTGAAGCTAAATCTTAGCCTGTAAGAGAATCGCGATGACGAACCCGTAAAGTGCCAACGCTTCGAGCAACGCGAGGGCCAGCACCAACGGCAGGAACAGCCTGTCGGCCGCGTTCGGATTGCGACCGATGCTCTCCATCGCCGCAGCGCCGACGCGCCCTTGACCGAGCCCCGCGCCGAACGCGGCGACGGCGACGGCCAACCCTGCAGAGATTGCAATCGCGGCCCTGGCTTGCGAGTCAGCGCCTGCGGCTGCGGCGCCCTCGGCCGCCCCGAGCGCAATCTTCGAAGTCACCAGGGTCACGAAAAGCGCGCTTAAAAGTGAAAACAGCTTTGCCATTCTTCTCCTCCTTTCCAGCGAATTCGGCCTGCCCCTTCTCTGTCCTCATCCTCTCCGCGACGGCCTATCACTTAATGGTGTGACTCGTGTCCGTGTTCCTCTTCATGGCCATGACTTACGGCCAAGGCGACGTAAATCATACTCAATACCATAAAGACAAAGGCCTGAATCACTGCGACGAGGGTACCCAGGGCATAGAACGCGACGGGCACCACGAGTTTGGTTAGATCGATAAATGCTTCGATAACTTGGTGGTCGCCCATCATGTTACCGAAGAGGCGCAATGACAACGAAACCGGTCTAAAACCATGAGAGAAGAGTTCTAAAACCAAGAAGAATGTCGCTGAAATCAGCAGCACCGGAAGGAAGAGAATCTTAGTGACGATGGTTTTTCCGGGCAGACTGGTCATCGGTCCAATAAAGTGCTTAAAGTAGGCACTTCCTTGCTCCCGTACGCCGATGACGTGGTATCCTATAAAAGAGACCAGCGCGAGACCTACAGTCGTATTTAAGTCGCTCGTCGGTGGTGAGAAGCCGGGTAGAAGCCCTAAAAGATTAGAAAAGAGGATGAAGAAGAAGAAGGTGGCAAACAGCGGAACATATTTCCGCCCTTGCTTGCCAATAATCGCATCACTCTGTCGCACGACGACAATTTCCAGCAATACCTCTGTAATGTTACGCGCCCCAAGTTTCTCCTCCGGTATCACCGGATCTTGAGCGCGCGTCAGAGCCAATCGCGCCTTCACCGCGAACGCTATTAAAAGGATTATGGCCAGGATTGCGAAAAACGTGTGCGGCGGAAGGAAATACTGCCAACCCTCCGGCAACAAATCGTGCCAGGTAAAAGGATGTTCCATTAGTCTGATGTCCCCACCCGGATTCCTGTCCTTAGAGTCTCGATCAGAATAGCTACCAGCAAAGTGGAAAAGCCCAGCGCAAACGATATCGGATCGACGTCGAGCTTAAAGAACAGCGTCAGCAGCAGACCCAAAAAGATAACGATTTTTAGTACCAACAATGCGACCCCAGTCCTGACCCTGCCCTTACCGGCCAACGGAGTCAGTACCAGCGCGACACCGTAACTCAGGAGAAAGAAATTAATTCCCATAAACAAACCGCCCATGAGAAGCGCATGCGGTTCGATCACTTTCCCCGGACCTAAAATCGACAGGACCGCTAATAAGAGAACACCGTGCCACAACTCAATGCGCAGTATGGTCTTTTTCGCTGTCGTTTCCATTGGCTTGCCGCGCAAAAAGTTTAACCCACCGCAGGAGCCTCACAATCGCAAAGATAAAAGCGATCACGGCCAGCGCGATCAAGAACCATGGAGAGGTACCGAGGTAGTCATCCAAAAAATAGCCTACCAGCAAACCTCCGAGAATGGTGCCCGGCAGTTCAAAAGCGATTCCTACGTACAAACCTGCCTTGCGCAGGAAGGGAGTTTGGTTTCTTTGCCGGCTATTGGGGCGGCCCGCAATTTTCTCCACTGGGCTAGTTTTCTACCATGCGACCAGATGAGGTTCAACCTTGAGCTTCCTCCGCCGCCCACTCGGCAAAGGCCCTGGTAGCTTTTTCCAAGTCAGTGGTACTGTGGGCCAGGGACACAAAAGCCGCTTCGAACGGCGCCGGCGGAAAATAGCATCCCCGCTTCAGCATACCGTGAAAAAAGCGCCGGAATTGGTCACGGTCACAGTGAAGCGCGTCGTCCGAGTTTCGAACCTGATCGACACCGAAGAACAGCGTCATCATTGATCCAATCCGATTTACGGTGCCTTTGATCTTGTACTTCCGTAGCGCCGCTTCGAATCCGGATTGAAGTTGTCGCCCCTTTTTGTCCAACAGCGAGTAAACCCCTCGCCGAGAGAGCTGCTTCAAAGTCGCTAAGCCAGCAGCTACGGCCAGCGGGTTACCTGAAAGCGTGCCTGCTTGGTAAACCGGCCCTTCAGGCGCAAGGAGGTCCATAATCTCCCCGCGGCCGCCGAAGGCGGCTACCGGAAGTCCGCCGCCCAAGATTTTTCCCAAGCAGGTCATGTCCGGCCGTACGCCAAACAGCTGTTGCGCGCCGCCAAGGCTGACACGGAAACCCGTAATCACTTCATCGAAAATGAGTAATGCCCCGTGGCGCCGGGTGAGGCGCCTTAAAGACTCGAGAAATCCCGGCGCCGGGGGTATCACCCCCATGTTGCCGCACACCGGTTCGATGATGACCGCCGCGATATTTTTGCCGTGCCGGTCAAACAAACTTTTCACAGCCGCAGGATCGTTAAACGGCGCAACCAGTGTTTCGGCCGCAAAACTTGCCGGCACTCCGGGGCTATCGGGCAGCCCCAACGTGGCAATGCCGGAACCCGCTCTGACTAATAGGCCATCTGAATGACCATGATAGCAACCGGCGAATTTAACGATCTTGGATCGGTTCGTGAAGGCGCGCGCCAGCCGCAAAGCGCTCATGGTTGCCTCGGTTCCTGAAATTACCAAGCGGATCTTTTCAATCGAAGGAACCAGACGGCACACCAAATCAGCCAACATAGCTTCGCCGGCCGTGGGGGCTCCAAATGTGGTTCCCTTAACTGTCGCCCGTTGCACTGAAGCAACGACTCGCGGGTGCGCGTGCCCCAGGATCAAGGGTCCCCACGAACCGATGAAATCAATGTACCGCCTGCCGTCGATATCGATGACCGAAGGGCCGGTGCCGCGCGCGATGAACAGCGGGCAACCCCCGACGGCTTTCCATGCTCTCACCGGGCTGTTCACGCCGCCGGGAATTTTCTTGCGCGACATGTTGTAAAGCCGCGCTGATTTACTAAGTGACATGAGGAAATTTTTCGTAGCATCAGGTCACAGGTCTGTCAAGATAACGGAATTGATGAAAAAAAAATTTCAAAAATTTTTCTTGAAAACAAAATTGAAAAGGATTATGACATCCCCTTCGGAAACAATAACGAGAACGTCATTTTCGTTTGTGCGCCCGTGCTCGCTCAGTGCCAAAAATTTTTTGGCCGAGTTTATAATTTGGAGCCTGGTACAAAGTTTCTACGCATGGATCTGTTGGGTAAAATTCCGATGGAGTTAATGTAAGCGCCTAAATTAAGTGTGTTTTTTGAGTTATCCACACCTGTGGATAACTCTGTTAGTAACTTAGTAAAGATACTCAGGTGTTAACTATGGCTGGGTTGTGGGAAGCGGCTCTTGCGGAACTAAGCGAGCGGTTGGGAAAACAAAACTTCGAAACCTGGATCAAACCCATTCGTTGCAAATCTTTTCATGACGGTGAAATCCGACTTGAAGTGCCAAACAGGTTTTTCCGGGATTGGTTGACAGAGCATCATCTGGAACAGATCGCCGCGGTATTGGGCTCGATTTCGCATCGACCGGTGAACATCTCGCTGAATATCAATCACCAACTGCAAACAAAAGTCATTGCTGACAAGAACGCGAGTAAAGAGGAAAAGGAACAACAGAAGCCGCACCGGACTAACAATCTCATTCCAAAGTACACCTTTGAGAACTTCGTAATCGGGGCAAGCAACCAATTCGCCCATGCGGCTTCCATCGCTGTCGCCAACCAACCCGGGGAACACTACAACCCGCTGTTCATCTACGGCGGAGTCGGATTGGGGAAAACCCATCTTGTCAATGCCATCGGACATTGCGCGGCTTCGAGAAGCTCCGCCCTGAAAATCTTCTACCTCAGTTCCGAGTCATTCATGAACGAGCTCATCGGTTCTCTCAGAAGAGACAAAATGGACGAGTTCAAGACCAAATTCAGAAATATCGATATTCTGATCTTAGACGACGTTCAGTTCATTGCCGGAAAGGAGAGAACGCAAGAAGAGTTCTTCCATACTTTTAATTCTCTTTACGAATCTCACAAGCAGATCGTCATTACCTCGGATAAGTTCCCCAAAGAAATTCCCGGCCTGGAGGACCGGTTGCGCAACCGTTTTGAGTGGGGCCTGATCGCCGATATTCAGCCGCCGGACATGGAAACGCGGGTTGCTATACTGCAGAAAAAAGCCGAAGCCGAGGAAGTACAATTACCGCATGAAGTCGCCATCTTTCTAGCTTCCAACATCGACTCCAATGTTAGAGAGCTTGAGGGATCGCTGACTCGCTTGGGCGCTTTTTCATCTTTGACCAAGGCCGTTATCACGATTGAGCTGGCAAAAGAAGTTCTCCGCAACACGCTCAAGGGATCCCACAAGGAGGTAACCATCGAAAACATTCAGAAGACGATCTGTGATTATTACAATATTAAGCTCGGAGATCTAAAGGCAAAAAGACGGACTAAGAACATAGCCATTCCAAGACAAGTAGCCATGTACTTGTGTCGCAAGCACACTGAAACGTCCTTTCCGGCGATCGGTTATAAGTTCGGCGGTCGCGACCATTCCACGGTTATTCACGCTTCCAAAGCAATCGAAAGGAGGATTCAAGAAGACCCCTACATGCAGACGACTATCGAGAAGCTGGAAAGAAACTTGAACGTAAAAAAATAGCTGTGGACAAACTGTGCTTTAGCGCTTCGCCCTCTGTGGACAAAAAACCGGCAACCCGATGTTACCTCGATGCCGCACCGGCAACGGGGTAAACGCGCTTGCTGGATTCACAAGCTAAGCTGCAGATTCTGCATCATTTTTTACGTTCCGGGCTTTATTCACAGCCTCTATTGCTACTCCTGTAATAATTCATATATAGAAAGATAACAGTAGTGTGGAGGGATTATGGAGATTAAAGCTAAGCGGGGAGACCTTCTCGCAACGCTTTATTGGACGCAAAGCATCGTCGAGCGCAGAAACACGATGCCGATTCTTGCGAACGTGCTTCTGGAGTCGCAGAAAGGAGAGATTCGCGTCACGGCTACCGATTTGGAAGTTGGCGTCAGGGGCGCCATGGGAGGGGAGGTGTTGAAGGACGGGAGCGTAACTGTCAACGCGAAAAAGTTATACGAGATCATCCGTGAAGTTCCGGACGAGCAAGTTCGTCTCAAGCGGCTCGAGAACGAGTGGGTGGAGATACGAAGTGGGAAATCAGTTTTTAGGATCGTCGGCATGGATGCTCGGGAATTTCCGCAATTTCCGAGCATCGAAGGCAAAGGTTTGTCGTCAGTGCCAGGATCGACTGTCAGAGAAATGATCGAAAGGACTATTTTCGCAGTGTCTACGGACGAAACGCGCTACAGCTTGAACGGCGTTTTTATCGAGGAGGGGGAAGGCGGCAAGGTGAGGATGGTCGCCACGGACGGGCATCGTCTCGCTTATGATGAGAGGTCGTTGGGCTCTTTGGGGTTGACAAAGGGAGTCATCTTACCACGCAAGGGGCTCTCCGAGGTAAAAAAGTTGCTGGAAAACGGCGAGGATGGAGCAATTTCGCTCGGTTTCAGGGAAAATATGGGTTTCGTCGTCAAAGATCGGGTGGAATTATTCATGCGGCTTATCGACGGCGATTTCCCGGACTACACCAAAGTTGTTCCGAAGGACAATCCGAACGTCGCCAAGCTCCCTCACGACGAGCTCCTGCAAGCACTAAGGCGCGTGTCTATCCTGTCCAGCGAGCGTTATAAAGGCATCAAGATGGAGTTTGACACAAACAAAGTCTCCGTCTCGGCGAACAATCCCGATCTGGGCGAAGCGGTGGAGGAAGTCGAAATTGAATATGGCGGAAAGCCTATCACGATCGGATTCAACGCGCGATACATTATCGATGCTCTGAACGTTTTGGGGAGTGCGGGGGAAATTGACATCGAGCTCAAAGACGAATTGAGCCCTAGTATCATTCGCAAGCCGGTCACCGAAGGTTACCTCTACGTGCTCATGCCCATGCGGCTTTAGATTCAAAATTGAACTGACTCTTCGCGCGAAAACTTCTCGCAAACGACGTCGAAATAGTGCTCTTCCGAGATCGCGTACCACCCGGCCCGTTAGCTCGTAAACCGCAGGTCCTGGGCGTACTTTTCGTCAAGTCCGACAATCTTGTTAAACTCATCGAACGGCATGAGCTTGTCTAAGATTGCCTTTGTCGATCCTTCGCGACGCAAGGTGGAGTAAACTTCGGTCAGGGATTTTGCGACGGAATAGAGCGGAGCCAGGGGCCAGACAACCAGGTCAAATCCCAAGTCGTGTAGTTCTTGCGGCCCCATAAGCGGTGTCACGCCCCGCTCGATCATGTTGGCGACCAGAGGGCCAGGAACGTGGCGTGATATTTCTTTCATCTCTTCTTTGGTTTCCGGTGCTTCGATGAAAACGGCGTCCGCGCCGGCGTCCTTGAACGCCTTCCCGCGGGTGATCGCCTCGCTGAGACCCAGGGCCTGGCGGGCGTCGGTGCGCGCCACGATATAGAAGTCCCGATGCTTTTTTGCCTCTACGGCCGCGCGCAGTTTTTTCAAATACTCACCCAATGGAATCACTTGTTTCCCCTGCATATGACCGCAACGCTTCGGCCATACCTGGTCTTCCAAAAACATTCCCGCCGCGCCGACTCGGATCAGCTCTTGAACGGTACGGATTACGTTGATCGCGTTCCCGTATCCTGTATCCGCATCGACGATTACCGGCGCATCGCTAACCGAACAGACTCGTTGCGCCGCAGATAGCATTTCGGTTTGCGTCAGCAAGCCGAAATCAGGTTCACCGAGGAGCGTTGCCGAAAGGCTGTATCCGGTGATAAAGATCACCTCGAAACCGGACCGGGATGCGATTTTGGCACTGAGCGCATCGTAAACGCCCGGCATGATTAGCTGCCCCTTCTCATTCAAGCATCGGCGTATCATCTCAGCTTTTTCCATAACGTCTCCCTAAAGGGTAATACGGTCCTCAGCTTCCGCTTACGCGTACGGTGGTCTCCGGGCAAGGTTGCGGCGGAAGCTCCGGCTGGCCTGATGCCTGCTTTGACGTCATTGGGCCATGACGTGCGGGGCCGCGGATCTTGCACTCATGTCCGATAAAAGACGATTTATCTCCTCGGAGTCCTTCCAAACCCGCGGTGATGTGAAGTCAACTCAGGCTTTGGGGCCGCCCGTAACAACCTCGCCGGCTTTAAACCGAGGATGTCGCTGCCATAACGCGACTTATCCCGATGATCGTAGCGCGCCTTTATTTTCTGGCGAATCTGATGCCGCTTGACCATATCGGTCCTCGCGGCCGTGAGATCCTCAATGTTTAGAGTGACATCGGTTTGGAGTCCGCGGACCATCAGATGCAGATTGAAACGTGCTCCTTCTCCTTCGCGCGCGCTATGGTCGATTTTCTTGTCGATGCTGCGGATAATATCCCGGAGCAGCGCTTCTTCTTCTTGGTAGAGCCCTTTTCCGAACATGACCGTCCCCTCCCCTAAGTTTGGAGTGATGGGCCTGAAGTTCCTGGCAATTGTTGGGCTGGAAAGGACGCAAGGTGCCAGGCTGCGTCAGGCCGTGGAGAATCTACGCCATTGGGAGGATAAGTTCAATCCGCGCATTGAATCATGGGCAGGGTTAGAGCACGGATGTCAGAAAGTCTCGGAACGGGGGCGAATGTCGATCTCGTGACTCCATGCATTGAACGGCTGTTTGAGAGCATGGATGACGCAGTTGGCTATTGCGGCCGGCGGTATCAGTGTTTCGCTGTCGCGGTCCGGATCACGCGCTCGTAACCTAGGGGTGTCGATCTGCCCGTCAATCACCAAGTGGACGACATGAACGCCCTTCGGATGAAACTCGCGGGCTAATGATTGGCCGAGCATACGCAGGCCGGACTTAGCAATTGCTAGCGGCGCGAAACCGGCGCGACCACGAAGCGCGGCGGTCGCGCCGGTAAAAGAGATAAAGCCGTGTCCGGCTGTGAGCATGTCCAGTAGTACCGCCTGGGTCAAATGCACGGCTCCCATAACCCCCGCTTGGAAAGACTGGCTGATCGTTTGCGGATCGAGTTCAAGAAAAGCTCCCCTACCATATCCACTAGCATTATACGCGAGAACGGTTACCGGGCCGAACTGTGAGCGAGCTTCTTCCACGGACCGGCGAACGGCGTCGCGTTGCGTGACATCCGTGGGCAGAACCAGGGCTTTGCCGTGACGCGAGCGAATCTCCGCGGCTACAGGCTCACTCGACTCAGCGCGTCGTGAAAGGAGCGCAACCGCATACCCCTCGCTTGCAAAGGCGCGAGCCAATGAAGCGCCCAAACCAGGCCCGACTCCGGCGACTATGGCTGTTTCCGTCAATTTATTTTACTTCCGTAGGAGCAAAGATCTCATCAAGAGGCATTTTTTTGGGAATTAGACCCTGTTCGTAGGAATACTCCATGAGCGTCTCCAGGTTCTTGCGATTCTTCTCGTCCAGCCCGTACGGCCACGGATCCGGGCCTAGCAATTCATCTTGCTCTTCGACGGCGTGGCGAAACCACGCCAGCGGCACAATACGGGGGTTTTCCATCCGCTGGTACGCAACCTGCTTGGCCCTTTCAAACGCTTGCAGCAGGTTGACAGGTACCCAGGGGTTCTCGTCGACAATCTTTTGCCGGATTGCGGTCGTGTGCATAATCGGAAAGATGCCGGTCCGCTTGTAGTATTGAGTTTCCAGTTCTTTGTAGTTATTGAAGAGCCGCGTCACCCGTTTGTCTTTATCCAACACAGGCCGGATGATCTCCGGGTGCAGCAAGGCGTCGAGCTCGCCCTCGACAAGCATCTGCTCGACGTTCCTTCCCGGCCCGACCCGTTGGAGCGAAAGGTCGGCGGGCGGCGTGAACTCGACCTCTTCCTCGTCTTGCTTGAACCATTGGAGTTTGCGGTGCGGCACCTGATATTCATGCTCGAGAATACCGCGGATCCACAGATTGGCGGTCGCGGAAAAATTTCGCAAGCCGACCTTTCTACCCATCAAATCAGTCGGCTTGGTGATGCCTTTGAGAGCATTGAGAAAGACGAAACCATGGCGAAAGCGGCGGTGGAGGAATACGGGTATGGCGGTGAATGGCAGATGGTTGATCCTGGCAATCAGGTAATTCGACATGGACAGTTCAGCAACGTCGAATTCCCGATTCCGAAGCATGCGCCAATGACGCACATCGGAGGTCATGTCGGT
>JBOHVS010000307.1:0-11973 GCA_050735975.1 Binatia bacterium
GTAATTTCCAAATGACGGATTCGGGCGGTGGGCACATAGCGAGCGGCGTCACAAGAGTAGCTTGCAATCACCCGGTGGACGAATACAGAGTCCGCGCCCCTCATGATCTCCAGAAAAGGGCCGCAGCAGTCAAATACATCACGCCGGACCGCCATGTTGTTCGTGTAGCCGTAATAGATTTCCCTAACCTTACTTGAGAAGATAAGGTCAGCTCTTTCGGACTCATAGGTTGATAATATCGACAAAGCAGGAGATTCCACCGCGTATTGTCGGCCGCCCAGAATAAGACTCACTCCAGGCCAACGCATTCCGGCTGTAATCTCTTTCAGCCACTCACGGCATGGCACGCAGTCCGCATCCGTAAAGGCAATGATCGTCCCCTTTGAAGCAGCGACGCCGCGGTTACGCGCCGCATACGCGCCCTGCTTCAGCTCTGAAAAAAGTCTTATACGCGAGTACTTCCTGACAATCGCTGCTGAGCTATCCGTCGAATTGTTATCGATCATGATAATTTCATAGCGCATCGAAGGGCAGTTTTGCGCAAGAAGAGCATTGACACACTGTTCGATATACCGCTCAGCGTTGTAGAACGGAACAACGACGGAGATGTCTATCTCCATTTGTTCAGCCTCGCCAGCTTTCGGTGCAATATCGGTTCTGCCCATCGCGCAAGGCCTCTACGTACTCTAGCAATACATTGAGCGATTCGTCCCCTCCGCGCCTCTCAGCCGTATGACATGATTTTAATGATTTATTGAGTTGGGTTTACGTACAGAGCGTCCATGAACCTGCCGATGTGACGCTTTCATGCTTGGCTCATGCGCGACCGGCCGCGTGGCAACTGTCCCCGAAGGCAACACTTTACCTATCTTACGAGCCCGTGCGTTCGCAAGAGCCTTTATTCAAGCAGGACCTGAATGTGCTGCTACCGAAGCGTCCCATTTTGATTCAAGAGCCAGCCTCAGGTTGACGGAATTGACGGGAATCGGATACTCTTTGCGCCGGACAGTTGAAAACAAAGGTCGCGAATCATTCTGTTGGGTGCAGCCTTTTCGGGATCTCGGGAGAAGTCCCACTGGTCGCTTCATCATGCCTGGCAACATAAAACCGTACTTGCGCATCGGCCTTATCGGCTGCGGTCGGATCGCACAGCACGTCCACCTGCCGGTGCTCACCGCACTCGACGGCGTGGAGCTCGCCGCCGTGGCGGAGGTTGATGCTGGGCGGCGCGAGGCCTGTCGCGCTGTCTCGCCGCGGGCCAGACTGTTTGCCGACTATCGCGACCTGCTGGATGAAGGCGACGTCGAGGCGGTCGTTATATGCCTGCCGCCGGCTCTACACGCGGAAACCGCGGTGGCCTGCTTCGAGCGAAATTTGCACGTCTATGTAGAGAAACCACTCGCCACTACTCTGGAGGACGGCGAAAAGGTCGTCGCCGCTTGGCGTCAGGCGGGCACGGTCGGCAGAATCGGGTTTAACTGCCGCTTTCACCCGCTTGTCGCGGAGCTGCGCGCGGTGTTGCGGCGGGGAATCCCGGGTGGAGTGATCGGGGCACGGACGGTGTTCTGCGCTGCCCGCCGAACGCTACCCGAATGGAAGCGCGACCGGGCAATCGGCGGAGGTGTGCTGCTGGATCTTGTGAGCCACCATTTCGATCTAGTACGCTTCGTCTTTGATCAGGAAATTGTCGAAATAGGAGCACTACTGCGCTCGTTTGAAAGCGAGGAGGACACGGTCGCGATTAAGCTGCGTCTTGCTGCCGGTCCGCTGGTAACAACCTTTGCCTCTCTGGCAGCCGTGGAAGAGGATTGCATTGAGGTCTACGGTTCGAGCGGTAAGCTCGTATTCGACCGCTATCGTTCGTCCCGACTTGGTTTCACTCCTTCGCGTCGAGACTATCGGTGGATGGCGCGCGTGCGGGCCGCGGCTGCCACCCTTGCTGCCCTCCCGCGAACGGCGCGGGACATCCTGTCCCCGCCCCGCGAGCGCAGCTTCGCCTTTGCACTCGCGGCTTTCGGTGCTGCTATCCAGGGGCGCACGCATAAAGGGCCAGACCTCGAGGATGGCCTGCGCAGCCTGGCAGCGGTAATCGCAGCCGAGCGCGCGGCCCGCAGCGGCGAAACAGTGGCTTTGGCGAGAGTAGCCCCTATCTCACGCGGGGATACACCCGCAATGCAAGCTACGGCAAGCCTCCCGGCAGACTCTCGGAAAGCGCATACATGAGCCGCCTGGAACCCAAACTGGCGGTCGTGCTGGTCACCGCTGATCGCTACGACACTCTCCGCCGCACGCTTCGGCACCTCCGTGACCAGAGCGTGCGTGACCGGATCGAGCTGCTGCTCGTCGGTCCCAACGAGGCTTCCTTTGGCGACCTCGACCCGGCGGCCCTGATGGGCTTCGCCCGCTGGCGTACGCTAGCCGTAGGTCCGATCCGCGAAGTCGAACGCGCTCTCGCTGCCGGCGTGACGGCGGCTACCGCTCCTGTGGTTGCGCTGCTCGAGAACCACGTCTATCCCGAACCGGATTGGGCGGCCGCTATCCTACGCGCCCATGATGGGCCGTGGGCAGCGGTGGGCAGCGTCATCTGCAACGCCAACCCAGAGACGGCCACGAGTTGGGTCGAGCACTTCCTCTCCTATGGCTTCCATGACGAATCATCAAGCGGGGGTGAGGTCTCGCGGGTCTCCCGCAACAATACCACTTTCAAGCGGACCATACTTGAAGCTTTCGCCGATCGCTTGCCCGATGCCCTAGCGCGGGACGGTGGTCTTCTGGACGAGCTACAGCGGCGCGGTCAGCGCTTCTATCTCGAACCGAAAGCACGACTGCTGCATCTTAATCTGTCGCGGTTGGGCCCTATGCTCATGCTGCGTGTGTTCTCAGCCCGCGCTGCCGCGGCTACACGCGCGCGCACCGGAGGTTGGTCGCTGGGCCGACGACTACTCTATGTCGCGGGCAGTCCCGTGTTCCCGTTGCTGAGGCTTCGCACTCTATGGCCGCGGTTGCGAAAGCACCCCGCGCGCAACGTCCTGCCGCGGATCGCGCCTTTGCTCACGGTGGCTTTGGTGTTGGACGCGTTCGGGCAGGCTCTCGGCTTCGCATTCGGCGCGGGCCATAGCGCTGAGCGCGCCGGGCGTTACGATCTCGAACGTCAGCCTTACCTCTCACCAATGGACCGTGCACGCTTCTCCCGTTAGGTGGGACGGCATGCGCATTCTCATCCTTCACGATTATGGCACCCTAAGTGGCGGCGCCGAAATGATGGTATGGAGGCTGCGTGAAGCTCTACGCGCCCGCGGGCATCAGGCACTGCTGTTCACGAGCACGGCGCGGCCACTCCCTCTTCCAATCGTTTCCGATGCGAGCTGCTTCGGCACGGTCTCGCCCCTGAGACGCGTGCTTCAGGCGACAAACCCGCACGCGTACCGGCGCCTACGTGACATGCTGCGCGCTTTCCGGCCCGATGTCGTACACGTCAAGATGTTCCTCACCCAGCTCTCACCGCTCGTGCTGCCGCTGCTGCGTTCCGTTCCCAGCTTATTACACGTCATTAACTATAATCTCATTTGCCCCATCAACACAAAGACGCTCCCGAGTGGCGCTCCTTGCCGGCACAGGCCGGGCACGGTCTGTCACGCCACGGGCTGCATGTCTTGGCCGGGCGTAGCGCGCATCGCCGTCCAGCGGCACTTGATTGATCTCGACGTTTTCGACCACATCGTGGCCAACAGCCAGTGGGTGGCCGACCGGTTGCGCGCCGAAGGCGTGCGCGTGGATAGCTGGATCCACAACGGCGTGCCGCTGCAACAGCAGCGCCCACCCTTACGAGACCCGCCTGTCGTCGGATTCGCCGGTCGCTTGGTCAGTAAAAAAGGCGTCGACATGCTACTGCGTGCGATGCCCGCGCTGCTGCGTCGCTTGCCGGCGGCGCGGTTGCTTATCGCCGGTGATGGTCCAGAGCGATTGCGACTCGAAAGCCTCGCGCGCGAACTCGGTATCCGCGAGGCGGTGGCGTTTCTTGGGCATCTCGAACAGGCCGAGCTCGAGCGGGTTCTCGCCCCCGCCTGGGTCCAGGCTGTGCCATCGCGCTGGGAAGAACCTTTCGGGCTGGTAGCTGCGGAGGCCATGATGCGTGGAACGGCAGTGGTTGCGAGCCGTGCCGGCGGCCTGGCCGAGCAAGTCATCGAGGGAGAGACGGGATACCTAGTAACGGCAGGCGAGCCTTCAGCGCTCGTCGATGCGTTGGAGCGCATCCTCCGCGATCGCGCGCTTGCCGAGCGACTAGGAGCCGCCGGGCGTCGGTTCGCTATGGTCGAGCTCACGGAGGCGCGACATGTCGAGCGGATGCTCGCAATTTATGAGGAGCTAACCGCCGATTCGAGACGCCGAAATTGAAGCTAAGGGATCCCGTGGACCGTGGGTGAGAAAAACGGGGCAGCAGACGAGCTTCTGGGCCGAGAACTCGTTGCTACGATAGTTCATTACCATAATCGGATATCACACTCCCGTGGAGGGTATGATCTCCGCTTTGAGCACCCGTTGCTTTAGCATCAGAACCTGGCGATTCCGTTCTGCATCTTCAGAGACAACACAGTCGGGCGGCGCGATGATGCGGAAGTCACGCATGTAATCGTCATTGGCGCTAAAGAGCACACATATATCGCCTGCCATGCCGGTCAGAATAAGGGTCGTCGCCCCGAGATATTTCAACAGGATCTCGATATTGGTTTGAAAAAAGGCGGAATGCTTCGGTTTGAGAACGAAATAGTCATCCTGTTCAGGCGCCAGCTGCGCCACAATTGGTTTGCCCCGCACGTTTTTCTTTTACCGTTCTTCGATCCGCGGGAAAACCCCCGGGGAAAGGCGATCCGCCTGATCGGCGTCCGCCTGAAGAAACTTTTCTGAACTGTTGTTAGATACGCTCGGCTGGCAAAACGTCCGGCCTGTGATCTTGTTTCCCACTACCCGCTTCCCGTCCCAAGTCTTCGACGCAGCCATAAGGTGCCTAACACGCTTACGACGGCCAGGGCCGTAAGCAAAAGATAACTTCCCCAACCGGGATTGCGGATCGCGCTCTCCATCTGGTGAGCAAACAAATTGATAATGACGATTCCCGGCGCCAATCCAAGCAACGATCCGATCGTGTAGTCCCGGATTGGGACCTGAAACGCACCGGAGATCACGTTAACGATGGTGAAAGGTGCGACCGGGAGAAGACGCAGAGTTGCCACCGCGACAATTCCCGCTTGCCCGATTTTGCGCTCGACACGCTCCCATTTGGGTCCGGTAATCTGCCGAATAAAATCTCGCCCCAGAAAATAACCCACCGCGTAGGTGACTGCAGCGCCTAAAAGACTTCCGGCTAACGAATACACCGACCCAAGCGTCGGACCAAAAACGAGCGCCGTGGCTATGATCAGAACGGTAATCGGGACCATAATAAGACTACCGACTAGATAAGCGGCAAGAATGATCATGGGGCGGGCCGGGTTATTTCGTAACGAAAACGCCCAGGCGGTAATCTTGCGGAGTTCGATCTGTTCGGCTAGCGGCGTCCATTTCCATGCCGCCGCGGCGGCAAAAAGTAAAACCAAGATTGCCACCGCCAACCAAATTCGCCGGCGCCGGCCCTTACTTGTTGTCTCACTTTCTTCCTTAGCCACAATCCCCCTCATGAGTTGGCTACAATGATGAAACGGGACCATAAGAATGGAGCAATTCCTATGCCGCTCACAGTTAAAACAACGTATATAAAGATGAAAAAGCGGAACTCCTCAAGCGTTTCTGATGCGCAAGCGCCATAGCAGGAGATGGCCAGAGACGAGGGGTAAAAGTTCAACCTGCTTGAGGAGCAAGTGGGAGCGAAGCGACTGAATCCAACGAAGCATATGAGTCTTTTTCAGCAGCCTGCGGTTTTCCAGCGTCGAGAAATCATCAATCTAATTTTTCGCTGTTCTTTTTCACCGAGATCCGCCCAGCAATCTTTCAGCTGAGCTTCAAAATTACGCAACCCCGGCGCCGAATTCACTTCCGCCAGTCGTTGCTTGAGGGAATAAAACAGCTCGGCAAACTCGCCGCAAAGCTCTCGGATGAAAGGAAAGGACATTCGATGAACGGGACAGGGCCCAAATCCACGAATGGCGGCCTGGTGTTCCGGCGTGCTGTAGCCCTTGTGCTGAGCGAAACCGTAACCAGGATATGCGTTTTCGAGCTCCTCCATGAGCCTGTCCCGATAAGTTTTGGCGATGATCGACGCGGCCGCGATGGAAAAATTGATCCCGTCTCCCTTGTAAAAACAGTTCTGCGGGACAGTAACTCCGGGAATCGTGCGCGCATCGATGAGCAGATGTTCCGGCTTCAGCGGGAGAGCTTCAACGGCCCGTTGCATCGCCAGGAGAGCGGCATGGTAGATGTTGAGACGATCGATTTCACCCACATCCGCTACGCCAATGCCGATAGCGGCTGCCCCTACGCGGATAGCCGCTTCCATCTTGGCCCGTTGCTCGGGATCGAGCCGCTTCGAATCGTCAATCCCGGCGATCTCTGTTCCCGGTGAAAAGATGACCGCCGCCGCCACCACGGGACCAGCAAGCGGGCCGACTCCGGCTTCGTCCACACCCGCAATAGAGTGGATGCCGGATTTCCAGAGCACACGCTCAAAATTCAGCATGTTTTGCACGCGCAGCCGTTCCGTTCGCTGCTTGTCGTATTGTTTTTTGGCAAACTCGTAGATTTTTTGGACCCCCTGTCGCGGATCCCGTCCTAATTGCTGCAACACATGGGCAGTCACAGGCTGACTTCCTTTGAAAACCTCCCTACGGATTTCGTCAATTGATAGGTTGCGTAATTTCATCGTTCCCTTACCGTTACGAAAGTCTTACACTCGTCATTCTCTAATTTGGGACGCTGTGCCAGAAATGAAACACAATTTGGCTTTCGTTTTTGACGAAAGTAACCGTAATCCAAGAACTTATTCTAAGGTATAGAAATTGCTAGACTTACGTAGCGTCATGAAAGAACTTTTCCTTCTGTTGGTTGTCACTGGAGTGCTGGGTCTAGCTCCGGCTTGGTATCACCTTCAGCGCACCGTGCTACAGAAAGAAATATTCACCGCCGGCAGGCTACAGCAACACATCGCTCCGTCGATGGGCGTGACAGACATTAGCCCAAGAGGCGCCGCCGGTAAGCCCATCATAAGCGGAGCAAAAGACTCCAAGAAACCGCAGCATCCTCTGAAAGACCAATCCGCTGATCGGCGCAGGGCCGGCGCAGCAATCCATACCCGAACACGGGAAGCGATAAGATCATTTCAAACCAACGCCGAACTACGAACGGCGCGTTTGGCTCCTGAGGTGGCCGATCAGTTAGCGTTCGAGGCTCCAAACTATAGGGTCGATCCATAGTCGCAGTGGAGATTTGCTGGGCCTCTTTCACCTTGGAAGCATCGGAGCGCGATCCGCCCGCCACTTTCTCAATCATTAGCTTCAGGTCTAGTTCAGCGCTTGCATGCGTCAAGAAACCTGCCGCTTCGCTGTTTGCTACACTTCGTGATCGTGATCAGGCATCACGAGTAGCCACTCAACGAGTCGATCGTCACCGAATTTACTTGCGTAGAAGCCCACGCCGCTCAAAGGGAAAAACAGCGCTGTAAAAAACCATAGGGGACTCGTTACTTCATACCCCATCCAAGCAGCCAAATACGGTACGGCTGAAACCTCAAGACAGACACCGCTAATAAAAATCAACAGGCTCCTTTTCCAATGGCTTGTCTGCAAACGAACGGCATCCGAGTCCCAGATGCATAGGAGAAAGCCTTTGACTAGAGACGGTTCGCGGTGTTCCATAACTATTTTAATTCCTTATTCCTTAAAGCTACTTGAATCTTTGATCACCTAACCTCACTCTTTGAGCTCGTGAACAGTATCCGGCAAAAAGACGGATGATAAAGATGGAAGCTGGAAAAAGCAAGGAGAGTTAACAGGCTCAGGTTAAGGCTGAAGTTCAAGTTGAGTTTCGAACCTCGAACTTGGAACTTCGAACCTCCCTTTACCTGAGCCTTATGCGATGCCCGATTGACTCTAACAGCCGATTTGGATATCAGGGGTGCTTTAAGTACGGTCGATTCGATGATAAAAATCTGCTCCGGGTTGAAATGAGAAGAAGAAAATCACGAGCCGGATGAAAGCAAACGGAAGGATAAATAAGTGAATACAGCTGCCGGGGAGTTTGAGGCTATTCCCATTACCCTTACAGTCAACGGCGTGAAGCACGAGGCCAAGGTCGAGCCGCGAACTCTGCTCGTCTATTTTCTGCGCGAGCATCTGAAGCTCACCGGCACCCACGTGGGTTGCGATACCAGCCAGTGCGGCGCCTGCACGATCCATATGAACGGTCGGGCCGTAAAGTCATGCACGATCCTGGCCGCGCAAACGAATGGGGCGGAAATCACTACTATCGAAGGTCTCGCGCGCGCAGGAGCGCTCCATCCCGTGCAGCAAGGATTCCACGAGAAGCATGGTTTGCAATGCGGCTACTGCACACCGGGAATGATCATGAGCGCCGTGCACCTGCTGGAAACGAACCCCAATCCGACGGAAGAAGAGATCAAGCACGCGCTCGAAGGCAATCTATGCCGGTGCACAGGCTACATCAACATCGTCGAGTCGATTCACTGGGCCGCGGACAAGATGGGAGGCAAACATGTTTCCCGCTAGCTTCGGATACTTTGCTCCGCGATCGGTCAAAGAGGCGCTCGAACTCTTGACCCGGTATGGTGAGGAGGCGAAGCTGTTAGCCGGTGGACACAGTTTGCTTCCTGCCATGAAGCTCAGACTTGCTTCGCCGCGGTACTTGATCGATATCAGCCAGCTCCCGGATCTCGGTGGCATCCGGATCGATAGAGAAGACCTCGCCATAGGCGCTCTCACCTTACACGCGGACGTCGCCAGTTCCGAGATCGTTCGACAGCGCTTGCCCGGGTTGGCCGACGCGGCATCGGTCATCGGCGACATGCAGGTGCGCAACCGGGGAACCATCGGCGGCAGCGTGGCCCATGCCGATCCGGGCGCCGACTTTCCCGTCATTCTCACGACGTTGAACGCGTCTTTTGTATTGCAATCCCCTTCAGGGAGCCGGACCGTCACTGCGGAAGAATTTTTCATTGATTTCTTCACCACTGCGCTCGCGCCTAGTGAAGTTCTTACAATGATCCGCATCCCCTTGCCCGCTTCCGGCGCCGGAACCGCTTACGCAAAACTGGCCCATCCCGCTTCCGGTTACGTTGTCGTCAGCGCGGGCGCTCTGGTGACGCGCCAAGCATCGGGCCGATGCGCGGCTGCCCGCGTAGCAATTGGCGGTTTGGGCAGCGGCCCCGTGCGCGCCGCGGCAACGGAAGCAGCATTGTATGGGCAACCGCTTACGCCGGAAGTTATTGCCGCTGCTGTAGCCAAAGCGGCTGAAGGCGCGGATCCGGCCGGTGATGAGTACGCGAGCGCGGACTACAAGCGCCAAATGGCGAGTGTGTATGCCCGACGGGCGCTCGAAGAGGCAACGCGACGGGGCGCAGAAAAATGAAACCTGAAAGCGGAAGACGGAACATGAGACAAAATACGCGTTCGTGTTCATCAGTTTCAGCTTTGATAATTCTGTTTTCATAATTGAGGTAATCACATGACAACCCAGGAAAACGGAAATAGACTCATCGGCGTGTCGATTCGCCGGGTCGAAGATCCGGTCCTACTCACCGGCAAAGGATGCTATGTGGACGATGTCCAGTTGTCCGAAATGCTGCACATGACGCTCCTGCGTAGCCCTTACCCGCACGCCAGGATAACTTCCATCAACACGAGCGCCGCTAAAGCCATACCTGGCGTAGAAGCGGTACTAACGGGCGAGGAGATCAGCAAGCGATTGAGCATCCCATCGCCCGTAATGGTGCCCGGCCAGCGCATGCCGCCGCATCCCCTGCTCGCGCGCGGAGTCGTTCACGCAGCCGGCGTTCCGGTGGCGGCCGTTGTGGCTAGAACTCGCGCGATCGCGCAGGACGCGGCGAACGCGATCGAAGTTGAATATGAACCGATGCCTGCGGTGGTGGATGCTGAAAAGGCAATCGAGGACGGCGCGCCGCTTGCTCGGGAGGAACTGGACAGCAATGTCTGTTACACCGCCATCAAAAAAGGCGGCGACGTGGACAAAGCCTTCGCCGAGGCGGACCATATAGTTCGGATACATATAGCCAGCCCGCGGCAGGTCGCCATGCCCATCGAGCCGAGAGGCGCCGTGGCGAACCCCGAACCGATGGGACAGGGTCTAACCGTCTGGCTCTCTACCCAGAGCCCGCATCGCGTGCGCGCGGATCTGTCGATCGCGCTCGGGTTTCCCGAGCACAAGATTCGCGTGATCGCGCCCGACGTGGGAGGAGGTTTCGGCAGCAAGGGACCGCTTTACCGCGAATACGTGCTGGCCTGTCACTTCGCGCTCCAATTAGGCCGTCCGGTCAAGTGGGTTGCTACGCGCAGCGAGGACTTCGTCACGATGATTCAGGGGCGCGACCAGGCGATGACTTCCGAGTTGGCGCTCAAGCAGGACGGCACCATGCTCGGCTTGAAGGTCCGTGTGGTCGCGAATCTTGGCGCCTACCTCTATTCAAATACGGCGGGTCCGCCCCAGCGCATGATGGCGATGGCTCCCGGGTGCTATCAGATCCGTAACGTGCATGTCGAAGTGGTGGCTGTATTTACCAACACTGTCCCCACGGGTCCGTATCGCGGCGCGGGAAGGCCCGAGTCGGTGCTCAACATCGAGCGGTTGGTCGACAAAGCGGCGAGCGAGTTGGGCATGGACCGTCTCGAAATCCGCCGCAAGAATTTCATCAGGCCGGAGCAGTTCCCCTACCGAACAGGGGTGGGCGTCGAATACGACTCCGGCGATTATGAAAAGTCGCTTGCCGAGGCGCTGCGCCTGTCCAGATACGAGGACCTTATTCGTTATCGCGACGAGGCCAGAAGGCGCGGCGAGCTGATAGGGGTGGGAGTTTCCACGTTTGTGGAGCCAAGTGGCGGAGCTGGATTTGAAAGCGGCACGGTTAGAGTCGAGCGCACCGGTGAAATCACCGTGCTAACGGGTTCCAGTTCGCACGGCCAGGGTCATGAGACCGTATTTGCGCAGGTGGCGGCCGAGAAGATGCGCGTCTCCATGGACCATGTAGCGATTCGACACGGAGATACCTTGGCGGTCCAGCAGGGCGTCGGCACGTTTGGCAGTCGCAGTGCCGTCATGGGCGGCGGGGCGTTGGCTATCGCCGTCGACCGAGTGATTGAAAAGGCCAAGCGCATCGCCGGGTATTTGGTTGAAGCGGCGCCCGCGGACGTCGTTCAAGCCGACGGGGGATTCGCTGTCGCGGGAGTCCCCAACCGCACGGTCACATGGCGTCAGATTGCGGCCGCAGCATACGGAAAACTTCCGCCGGGGATGGAACCCGGTCTACAGGAGACGGTCTTCTTCGATCCCAAACGCGAAGCTTGGGGTTTTGGCACCCATGTGGCGGCGGTCAGGATCGATCGTGAAACCGGAAAGCCAACGATCGAAAAACTCGTGCTGGTTGATGACTGCGGAGTCATGATCAATCCGATGATCGTCGAGGGGCAAATTCATGGCGGGGTCGCGCAGGGCCTTGGCGAAGCGTTCCGCGAACAGATGCTCTTCGGCGAAGACGGTCAGGTGCTCACTGGCTCGCTAATAAACTACGCTGTGCCGCGCGCAAGCGACATGCCGCCGCTCATCCTTGGCGAGACGGTGACGCCAAACCCATTCAACCCCCTAGGCGTCAAGGGCGTGGGCGAATGCGGCACGAATGGCGCCCCGCCCGCAGTCGCCAACGCCGTGATGGATGCCTTAGCTCCGCTGGGCATCGATCACATCGATATGCCTTACACGGCGCCGAAGCTCTGGGCGGCCGTTCGGGAAGCTGAGATG
>JBOHVS010000308.1:0-3903 GCA_050735975.1 Binatia bacterium
GCCTGACTCTCCTTACCGATCAGACCGGGACATCGTTATTCAGGTAAACCTGGCTTTTGAGAAGGATGCGGATGCAAGGCGGCGCAAGGGCTCGCACCGGAGCGTACAGAAACAAGTACGTGAGGATGCGAGCCCGAAGCGCCAACGAAGCAGGCGTCCCGTATCGACGGATCAGGGTCAAATTAATATTGTATTTTGCTGATGCCTCTACTAGCATGGGCCGATGGTTTCATTATCGCTCCGCGCGCTCACCAAGCGATACGGCTCGGTGATCGCAGTCAATGAAGCCGCTCTCGATGTCAACAGCGGAGAGTTCCTCGTCATCGTCGGCGAGAGCGGCTGCGGCAAAACCACTGCGCTGCGTTTGATCGCAGGCCTCGAGATACCGGACAGTGGCACGATCTTCATCGGCGGCGTGCCCGTTAACGAGGTCCCTGTCGGCCGGCGCGGGGTGCAAATGATTTTCCAGAACTATGCCCTCTGGCCTCACATGAAGGTTTTCGACGAGCGCACTTATACCAATCTCACCTTGCCTCTAAAAATCCGCAAGTGGTCCAGCGAAAAGATCGGTGAATTTGTTCGACCCCTTGCCCGGCGGGTCGGGATCGAGGAGAAATTTTTTAGTCGTAAGCCAACCGAGCTTTCCGGCGGAGAACAGCAACGCGTGGCATTGGGCCGCGCGATGGCAACCTCGCCCAGAATTCTCTTGATGGACGAACCTCTCAGCAATATCGATCCGCCAAACCGGCTGAGGATGCGCGGCGAGATCTTGAAATTCCATAAGGAACATGGCCTCACAACCCTCTACGTGACCCATAACCTTGCGGACGGCCTGGCTTTAGCGGACCGTATCGCTGTCATGAAGGCCGGCCGGTTTGAGCAAGTCGATACGGCTGCGAATCTAATGCGGAAGCCGGCCACAGAATACATCGCAGATTTTTTTAAGGCCGAGCAACTGGCCCACCGAGGCGCTCTGGGTTAGAGGGTATTGTGAGAAGATCGGCCTTTTTTCTTCTCCTACTTCTCTTGGTGCTCGGGTTGTTCGTGTCCAGCGGTCACGCCTCCTGTCGCGACCCCGATGTCGCGACACGCTGGTTCCGCCACGCCTATGCGGCGGGGCCCGATGCCACCATTGAATTCTTCGGCCACAATTTTTTTCAGATTACAACGAAGCGGGGTACGAAAATCATCACCGATCCGGTGGCGCCGGGCATGTATCCGACGCCGGTGGTCAACCCCCACGTTATCACGGTCGGCAGGGAACACCCGAACCACAACTATGTGCAAATTGCCCAGGGCAATCCCATCATTCTGCGCGGCCTCGCGAACTACGGCGCGGAATGGAACAAGGTCAGCACAACGGTGCGCGACGTGCTCATCTACAGCGTTCCTGTCTACCAGCAACAATTCACCAACGCGCTCAAGGGAGCTGCATTCGTTTTCGATTTGGGGCCGCTCTGCATTGCCCATCTAGGCGATTTGGCTCACAAGTTGACTCCCGAGCAAATCAAAGCTTTTGGCAAAGTGGATGTGGCAATGATTCCCATCGGTGGAACGTTTACAATGCCGCCCGACACGGCGCGCGAAGTATTAGAACAGCTCAAACCGAAGATCGCCATCCCAATGCACTATCGCGAGAGCACCACGCTGCTGGACATGTTCGTGCGCGGTTTTCCTCATCGTTATCTTTCAAGCCATACGCTTACCGTGAGCAAACCCAGCCTCCCGGCACAAACACAGATCATCGTTTTCACGCCCTGGAGAATGCGCGACTACCGCTAACCGCTCCGACGTCTGGCCTCCGGCCTAGCTCCTTGCTCCTGCTCTTTGCTCCATGCGCTTTGCCAATTCGTACGTTGGAGCGAGGCGATTGAGCGCACCCTTCGACAATGCTCAGAGTCTGTCCTGAGTTTCTCGAAGGAGCAATCGGCATATGAGTCTTTTTCAGCAGCGGGCTAGATCTTAAACGCGTCCAGCGTTTCGCGCGCAAAGAGATCGTCTAGATTGAGTTTTTGCTTGATGAGGCCCTGCTCGAAAAGATACCCGTGAAGAGTTTCCAGGTTCTCCCGGTTTGGCGCGAGCCCATAGGGCCAGTAGTCTGCGCTCATCAGATCTCGCGTCTGCTCATATTCCGCCGACGTCCAGGGAAGGCTGATACGCAGAACGTTGGTGTCGTAAAGCTCTCTCATGCAGAGATCTTTCGCCTCGCAGAAGGCTTTGTAGAGCGTTTGCGCTACCCATGGATGCTTGTCATAGATCGCTTTGCGAAACACGATCACATGCATGATGGGGAACAGCCCTGTCTTTTTAAAATACGCCGCCTCCGCTTTTTTATAGTCGGGGAACAATCGCCGCACTCGCGCAGAACCCTGTACAAAACAAGTAGGCATGCGGGGCGACATCATGGCATCGATTTCGCCGCTCTCGATCATCTCATTCAGAGTTCGATCCGCAAGGCTGTCCAGTCGGACACCGGCCGGCATTTCGAAGTCGACTCGATCCTTTCTTCCCGGCTCTTCTTCGCCCGCCTGAATCCAATGAATCGCTTCCGGCGGCACGCCGTACTCGTGCTGGAATAATCCCCTCAGCCACACCGCCGCCGTCATACTGTACTCGGGCACGCCCATGCGCTTACCCGCCAGATCCTCGGGTCGCTGAATCCCGGCGCCGTGGTTGACAAAGATGCACCGGTGCCGAAAGGTTCTCGATGGAAAAACCGGGATGGCGATGAACGGTCTCCGCCCGCGCGCGGCCGCAGTTAAAAACGCGCCCATCGACAATTCCGATACGTCGAACTCCTCATACTTCATCATGCGCCAGAAGATTTCTTCCACCGACATGACGAGATAATTGAGTTCGATTCCCTCCGGTTTGATGATTCCGTCTTTGAGCGGCCGGGTGCGATCATAGTCTTCGCAGGCCACGGTTAGGTGAATGTTACTCATGCAGCACTATCCTAGTCGAGTTAAACTTTAGCTTCTTCTACTAAGATATTGTAATTCCTAATCTCTCTGATAAAGCCGTCGAGTCCCTGCTGGCTTAACAAATTACTTAGAAAAGCACTCCCAAGACAGATCCCGATGACTCCAACCCGCACGTAATCTTGCACGTTACTCTTATTGACGCCGCCGGACACCATGAAGCGAACATCCGGAAACGGTCCGAGCATTTGACGAATAAAGTCGGGGCCCCCGACCAGGTCTGCCGGAAAAATTTTCACCAGATCAGCGCCGGCTCGCGAAGCAGTTAGAACTTCCGTCGGCGTCGCCGCGCCTGGAAAGCACGGAACGCCGGCGCTGCGACAAAGAGGAATCAGATCAAGCTCCAGCGACGGGGAAACGACGAACTGTGCCCCTGCGGCGATAGCCTTTTCCGCCTGACCTTTCGACAACACAGTTCCCGCGCCGACATGGAGATCTCCGCGTAAGACTAACCGGTCGATGACGCTAAGCGCGCCTGGAACAGTCATCGTGATCTCTACAAACCGAATTCCAGCCTCGACCGCCCCGCAAGCGAGCGCCAACGCTTCGTCTGCGGTTTTCGAACGCACCACGGCCACCAGGCGGCGGTGAGACAATTTTTGAAGTAGATCAATACGATCCATGGTCAGAACTCAACCCTTCGCAGACTGCGGAAAGCTCCTTGTTCCCGCTGATCTCTGATCTCCGACGTCTGACCTCCGGCCTTGCTCCTTTCAACAGCCTGCTAGCCTGCATTATTCATGGATTGCAAAATGCAAAGTGTAAATTGCAAATTGAAAAATGTTCGGACAGGGAACCTTCCCTCGTTTTCGACCTGTTAAGGTTTTATTCATTTTGACTTTTGCACTTTACAATTTGAAATTTGCAATGAAAGAGAACACGACAGTTCGTTGATAGTGTTCCCGGCCTCGTGAATAATCCG
>JBOHVS010000309.1:0-9785 GCA_050735975.1 Binatia bacterium
GTCCATGTATTTGCGCTCGGCGAAGAAGCATTGAGTTATCCGCGAGCCGCCGTGGGTATCGCCAAGGAGAGTGGCGGAACATACACCCCCGTATCGAGACCGGCCGATGTCCTAACCGTTTTGGAGATTATCTCCGTGGTGGGCGTGGTGCACGTGCAGGTGTTCAATGAAACGACGGGTCAGAAGGCGGCCGTCTCACGTTTAGCAGCCGATGGATTTTTCTCTTCCGCAGTTCCGGTTGCGCCCGGCGCCAATCGCATTCAAGTAGTCGCAAGAGCCAGCGACGGCTCCGTCGGACGGGACACCGTAACGATTAATTATCGACCTGGAGGGCAGCGTTCTCTAGATCTTGAAGTCTTCCTGGAACGGGAGAGGAGCTTACAACTCGAGGTCCAAAGATTAGGAAAAACTGAGGAGCAGATTCAAAGAGACGTCGGCGGCGATCGGGACAGCAGTCTGAAACGCTCCACGCAGTCGCCGCCTGCGACCGAAGGCCCGGCACGGTAGGCACGAAGGAAAGCATGGACCCCTCATCCTAGCCTTCTCCCCAAGGGAGAAGGAACAAAGCCATGATCCGTACATAAGCTCGCAACTTTCGAAAACCCTAGCGGATCAGGGTCTTTTTGTTTTCTGTTCCGCCTCCGCGGCTATGGCGATTTCCGAAGCCCCAGCCTTCTTGGCGATCGAGATTACCCTCACCGCTTCCCCGAGCAGCACGTCTTTGTCGCCTCTAAGAATGACGATTTTATCGCGGCTTTGCTCTAGTGTTTCACTAAGCACGGCTTCCAGATTTGCCGCGCTGACTTTTTTCTGATTGATGAATATTTCCTGCTTCGGCGTGATCGTGATCGTGGTGCCCCTCGGCTCAGTCTGGGTCGTGGCTGCTTTGGGGAGGTTTACCTTACCGCCCGATTCTATCATCGCCGAACTGGTAATCATGAAGATGATCAGCAAAACCAGAAAGATATCCGTCAGCGGTGTGATATTGATCTCCGAAAGAATTCCGGAGTCGTCGTCGCCGTTCATAGGAGACATGGCCATATGATTTTCCTCAGTGGCTCAGATTCTGGAGTGTCTTCGAGACCTGGATCCGAAATAGACCGTTTAAGTTAGCGATCCGGGTTTGGAAGTAGTTGTAGAATATAAGCGCGATAATGGCGACACCCAAACCCAGCGCGGTCGCCACGAGCGCTTCCGATATGCCCGCCGCAACCACGGCAAATCCGCCTGTTCCCTGGATCGCCATTTCTTCGAAAGACTTGATGATGCCCACGACCGTCCCCAGCAGCCCAATAAAAGGGGCGCTACTGGCTACCGTTCCCAGGATCCAAAGATGTTTCCTCAGTTTCTGATTCTCTTCAAACATCGCTTCACCGGCAAAAGCGCCGGCGGATTCCTTCCCGTGATCCTTTTCGGTCTCAATGACTCGCATGAGAATTCTGCCGGCCGGACAGTGGGAGTTCTGCTTGCAAATGGCAATCGCTAGATCTCTTTCTCCCTTCTTGACCGGGTCCGAGATCGAATCGGTGATTCTTACCGTCGTTGATCCTATGTTGCGAAGGAACCATAAACGCTCCAAAACCACTGCTACACTGACTATAGACATAATGATCAGGGGATAAGTCGCGAGCGCGCCCCGATGAATGATCTGGATAAGGTCCAAGTGTTCTTGCATACAAAATTCCTTTTCGGACTCTTTGCGAAGATTACGCGAATCGAGAATTAATTCAATAAATAAGGAGCGGGTTCTCGGATGGAAGCGCGAACACTAGCTTTTAACGCGATTGCCGACGGTAAAGCGGATGATTAATGGATCGCCGGCGATGTCTTTAATGCTTTCCGGCAATGGCGGGAAAGGGGAAGCTTTTTTCATTGCCTCAATCGCGCTTGTATTGAGCCTCGCGTCGGTCGAATCGACAACCTCCGCTTGCAGGAGTTTTCCCGCGCGATCCACGGTAAACCTGACTCTAAGATTATGGAGCCCGGTTACTTTATCAGGATATCTCCAGACCGATCTGACCCTTCTCTCTATCTGCTTGAAGTACTGCTCGTAATCCCCGCTCGCGGCTCCCTTGAGCCCTGTGTAGCTTCCACCACCCGTTCCGCTGCCGCTGCCCCTCCCGGCGATCCCGGTTCCAGTTTTGCCGCCGCCGGGAACTCCGTAAGGGCCGGCGTTGCTGCCACTCCCCTTCAGAGCCCCGGGAATTTGGGTTCCCGCCTTGAGAGCGCGTATATCGGCCACGTCACCAGCCGGCTCCACGACCGCCTGAGTTTTTTGATTGACTTCAATATGAACGCTTGCCGGCAAACTGCCGGAGGATTGCCGGGTGGGAAGTTGCACTAAAGAGTCTGGCGAAGTTTCACTCACGGAAAGCGGTTCGGGACGAGCAGTATCGGCCAGAGTCTTGGGTCCGGGAAGCGCTGGCGGTGTTGAAGACGCGGCCTCGTTTGTCGGAGCAGAGGCTTCCACGGCGCTTTTATCGAGCTTGCCTACTTGCTGTCGCGGCGGCACGGGGCTGCCGAGCTTCGGCATCGATCGCGGCCCGCCCGGGCCTCGGCTCGGTCCTATGCTTTTGTCCGGCGAACCGCCGCCTCCAAGTTCCAACAGTTGAATAGGGATGGGTGCATTGATCTCTCTCGGCGCAATCGGTTTGAGAGCCAGCACCAAATAAAGGGCCAGCAAATGAATGGCGAGTGAGGGGAATAAAAAAGGGCTTCTCAGGAGGGATAGAAGCCCGATATCTCCCAAACCTTCGGACAATTCCCTGGTCATTGCTAGTCCGAAGCGGCGATCTTCTGGGTGTCGACTGCGGAGGACGGCACCTGGTCCTGCTTGGCGAAGAGCTCCAATCCGATAGCACTCACATCCCGGCGCACCAGCTGGCCTTGTTCATAGTGGGACCAGAGATCGATGGCCCCATCACCGTTCAAATCTCTTTCCTCCCGCAGAATGATCTCTCCGTCTTTTGTCGTATCGTAATAAATCCAGAGGTCGGTTTTACCGCGTCCGTTTGCGGCTTTTTCTACTCTTGCGAGCCGGCCTTGTTCGTAGAACGCACGATAATTGATCTGCCCTGTGCCGGACTCGTCGCGCTCTTCGCGCGCGATCCTGTCATTTTCGTAGTAGTACGCGATGTCAGGTCTTCCTAGCCCTTTGGAATCAACTTCCCGCCGCACGACTATGCCGTCTTTGAAATGCGTCCAAGTGTCGACGCGCCCGTCCGCTTTACTGGCTTCTTCCTGGCGCACGATCTCTCCGGGTCTCGCCGGGTCGTAGTAGATCCAGAGATCCGGCACACCGTCGCCGTTGATGTCCCTTACTTCGACGTTTTTGAAAGGACTTGCCGGAACGGCCGTTGGTACATTCTTATGTAGAGCTACTTGAGTACCTGTCTGTGATTGTTCGGCGGGTCGCGCCGCGGTTGGTGGTGTTTGCGAGCCGGCGGTATCGCCCTGCGGCATGGATTTTAAATCGGCTTGGGAGCCGCTGGACCCGGTGGGCGGAGCCGCCGCATTTGCCACCTGAGCTTCCAGTGCTCGTTGCCGTTCCAGCTCCTGCTCAATCGCGACTTCCAGTTGTCTGTCCTTCTGTTGCTCAATTTGGATTTGGGAGTTGAGCTTGCCATAGTGGGCATCGGCCGTGAAAAGGCCGGCGATAAATCCGAGGACCAGACCGCCCCCAGCGCCGTAAGGTCCCCCTATCGATCCGCCCATGGCCAATCCTTCCACGGCTTTGCTCCAGGCGTGTTGCCATCTTTGCGAGCCGCTGACTTGAGGATCAGGTTGTGGCGCCGGGGGTGCCGATTTGCCGGCCCCGCTTAGATTCGGGTTGTTGGGATTTGGATACGGATAGTGAGCTGAACCCGGCGGATACTGCACCGGAACTGGGTCGCAACCGGCAAGTGCGATAGCGAAGAGCGCCAGCGCTATTGGAAAACGGTTCCGCATATCGAACCTGGTTGAATCTTACTGTATTTCCTCTTCCGACACCATCCCATTTTGCCCTGCTCGCGGCGCCTCCCCATCAGCTCGATTGAGAAGCTGTCATGCTCCGCAGTTCATCGTCAATCGATTGGAACGCCGGAGCCGGAGAGGGCGGTTCTGTATCCGGCACCTGATCCTGGCTCAACACCTGTCCATTTTTAAACAGATACCGGGCAGTAATCTTGCCCGTAAACCCTTGATCCTCAAGCTGTTCGATCCGTTCCCCATTTTGAAAATTCACCCAAACGTCAGTCCGACGGTCTCGATTTGTGTCCGCTTCCTGGCGCGCGATTTGGCCTTGGTCATAGTAGATTCTTAAGTCGAGAAACCCATCGCCGTCGGTATCGCGTTCCTCTCGGTCCAGCTCATTATTTTTAAAATAGTAAACCGTATCCCACTTACCACTTCCTTTAGTGTCTCTCAACCGTTTGCTCAAGCGGCCATGAGAGAAGGTTTCGATCAGATCGATTCGACCCCGACCGTTTGTGTCTTCCTCCCGGCGGATCACTTCGTTGCCTTCGAAGTAGACGATCCTTCCTACCTTTCCGTTTCCACGTAGATCTTCTTCTTGTTTGACCAATCGACCGTCCTGATAATATCCCCATAAATCGGTTTTTCCGGTCTGTTTCCGGTCGAGTTCTTTTCTAACCAGCTGGCCCTTGTCGAAGTAGGAAACGCTATCGACCTTGCCGTCTGCATTGGTATCTTCATCGATTCGGCTGGTTTTCCCCTCTTTATAGTGCACAACGCGAGTTGATCTGCCGATTGCCTGCGGGTCTTCCTCGCTTCTCACGGGCTGGCCGTTCTGGTAGTAAACCCATATGTCGGGCTTTCCTGAACGGTTTGTGTCCTGACCCTTTCTCTCGATTTTCCCTTCAAGGTTAAAAAACTGCCATACGTCGATCTGTCCATCGTTCCTGCTCGAGATCTCCTGGCGCTCGAGTTTCCCATTTTCGTAGTAAAAAAAGATATCCGCTTTGCCATCGAAATTGGCGTCTTCGTCTAAGTATTCGATCTGTCCCTGCCGGTTGTAATGCGTCCGGCGGTCCATTTTCCCGTCACCGTTGGTATCCCTTTCCTGGCGAGTGACATTACCGCTCTCATCGTAAAAGAAACTCGCCACCGGCTGCTGGCTGTGCGCGGAGTGATACGGAACCAAAACACCGGAAAATAAGCCCAACAAGAAGCACCCGAGAAGCAGTGATTGCCGGCTTAAACTGTTACGGGAAGCGCCGTTTAGAAAGGAGAAATTCTTAGAGCGGCAATGGCGCGCCAGCGGCCTTTGAAGCATCGGGTTTTGCCCTCGGGATTTTTCTACGCTCCCGTCTTGGGGTTGTCAATCGAAGGGGCAGTCTTGAAAATGTCCTCGCGTCAAGTAAACCGTGTCGCACAACTAGGCCATGGCTTAGGCTCGTTCCCGCGCGCAAGTTCAGAATATTCATACCGCCGTTCACATGCGGGCCGTTCTGTGCTACGGGATAAACGTTGTAGTCATTATGTTTCGCCATGGGATGAACAGCGCTATCGAGCACGAAGAAGAACCGCTGCAGAGGCGCTTGGTCGCCAGCTTGTCAGATTACGGCACGTTCGTCGTGATCTGGGCTTTCTGTCTCTTCATTCTTTTTCAGAATCTCGGCGCCGCGGGTTTGTTCGAGCCCGATGAGGGAAGAAACGCCGAAAAAGCCAGAGAAATTCTGTTGCTTGGCGACTGGGTAACGCCTCACGAAAATTTTCTTCCCGTTCTCGACAAGCCGATCTTCTTCTACTGGCTGATCGCGTTGGCGTACCAGATTTTTGGTTTTTCCGAATGGGCCGCCCGGCTCCCGTCTGCTCTGGCGGCCCTCGGCTGCCTTTTTGTCATCTATCGATTCATCCGCAAGCACTGGGGTCCAACCGAAGCTCTTTGGAGTACGCTCATTTTGGTCACGAGCGCCGAATTTTTTATTTTGTCGCGTGTGGTCCTATTCGATATGGTCTTGAACTTTTTCATCACCTTGTCTCTTTGCGCCTTTTATACTGCGACACGAACAGAAAACATTCAGGCGAGACGATACCCTTGCTTGCTGATGTACGGGGCGATGGCGGCGGGAACTCTGATCAAAGGTCCCGTCGCTCTGTTGATTCCCGGCATGATTATTTTCTCCTATCTTTTCATCAGGAGAGAGTGGTCGGTTTGCCGGCAGTTGCATTTTCGTTGGGGCGCGCCTTTGTTTCTGCTCCTGGTGGTCCCCTGCTATCTATGGATCGAAGCGAGAAATCCCGGTTACCTACACTATTTTCTGTGGGACGAGAACTTCGGCCGTTTTCTGAGCCCGGAGTTCGACAGAGCCCAACCCTGGTACTACTTTCTTGGAGTCTTGTTTGTAGGGTCGCTGCCATGGACTTTTCTCCTCCCGCTCGTCGTCAAGGATCATTGGACCAGGCCCCTCGAAGGCAGGAATTTGTTCTTGATTCTTTGGCTTGTGTTGCCGTTCGTTTTTTTTTCCGCTTCAAAAGCCAAATTGCCGCATTACATCCTGCCGATTTTTCCGCCGCTGGCTGTTCTGATCGCGCAGAGTTTGATTCATAGACTGGCGGATCCGGCGGAGAGAAAGAGATGGCTGCTATACACGCCTTGGATCGTGCAGATTGCAGGTATCTTGTATTTAATCGTTGGCTCCGGGTGGCCGGCCGTTTTGCCGAGTCAAATTAGGCAGAGTGTCGGTCAAATCCCATCGACGCTCTGGGCTATCGGACTCCTCTTGGTTTTCATTCATGCGGCCTTCTGTTATGGCCGCGCGAGCGGCTACTGGAGGGGACACCGTTCGTTGTGGTTCGCTCATTGCCTGGCCGCACTCTGCTTCTTGGTTTTCGTCGGTCGGATGATGGCAGCGACTTCGGCCGAACGCTCGGCGAAATTAGTCGTCGCGAACGCGGCGCAGTGGATTCAGGACCGAGTACAGATTGTTTTCTACGATACCTACCTCACGGGGACGCTCTTTTATTTGCGCGCTGATCGACCCGTCTGGATCGTAACACACGCGAATAAGGAGAATACCGTCTTAGGCAACTACTATGTTGTCGAGAAACTCGATCGTCCTGAAACTCCGTGGGGTAAGGCGCTGTACACGTTCGATGAATTCCGTGCCATCTGGACTGAATCCGAACGCCCCATGATCGTCATCATAAAAGACAAGAATATTCCCCGGATGAAGCGCCAGATCGGCGCGCTGGGGACGGAACTCGGACGGGTAGACGAGTATGTTCTGCTGGCCAATGAACCGACGATAGCCAAGCGCATAGCGGCTCTGGGGAGTTCTCTTCAATCGCCTTAGCGGGTGAAGGAACCAAGCTGAAGGCAAACGATCGGTGCTGCGTCGACGATGAAAACTCAAGCCGGTTTGCAAACCCGCCGTGGGGAGATGGATGGATAGTTGGGGTATTGCTGTTGTTTTGGGCATTGTGGAAGGCTTGACGGAGTTTATTCCCGTGTCGTCGACCGGCCACTTGATCATCGCAGGACATCTTCTCGGTTTTGTTGGCGAAAAGGCTTCCAGCTTTCAGATCGCCATACAATCCGGAGCGATTCTGGCCGTCGTTGTCCTTTACCGGCAGAGGTTTGCCGCGCTCGTTCCGGTCGGCAGCGCCTGCGCAACATCCTCCGTCTCAAGCATGCGTGGATGGCGCGGACTTTGGAGAATCGCTTTGGCGTCCTTGCCGGCGTTGGTCGTCGGGTACTTGGCACGCCACGTCATCAAAGAACACCTGTTCACACCGGTCGCGGTAACGTGGGCCCTGCTCGCCGGCGGGATCGCAATCCTCATTGCGGAAGGATGGATTTCGCGGCGGCGCTCCAACTCGTTGGAATCCCTCAGCCTCACCCAAGCCGTCGGCATCGGCCTGTTTCAGATCCTTGCGTTGTGGCCAGGGACTTCCAGAGCTGCAGCGACCATCGTAGGGGGAATGCTCCTCGGCCTCGACCGGAAGGGAGCGGCGGAATTTTCTTTTCTGATTGCGGTGCCGGTTCTGCTTGCCGCAACGGGATACGAGATAGTCACAATGCAGGCGGCCTATGATGCTCAGGAGCTGACACTGTTTGGCATAGGCTTTGTCGTCTCGTTCGTAGTCGCGATGATCTCGGTTCGTACCTTTGTGCTTTACCTGGGTCGATGGAGCCTGGCGCCGTTCGGCTGGTATCGAATCGCCGCAGCGCCGATCTTCTATATCCTCACGGAGGGCTTGAGCTTTTAAAGCAGAGCGAGTGTAAACAGTCCAAGCGGCTCACTCGAAGAAGGCTGAGGTTAAGGTTAAGGTCGAGAGGGGAGGCGGGTCTCAACCTGAGCCTCAACCTGAACCTAGTCAATGCAGCTTAATCTTCGTGGCGGTGCTTTATCCAGCTGTAGATTTGACCTCGATACAAATAGGCCACCAGCAAAATCGCCGCAGATACGGCTGCGACGATAACCGCAGTGTAGTATTGCTGATTACGGATACTGGCGCCCTGCATAGTTAAGAGATAGGTTCCAGGAATTCGCCCTATAATTGATACAATCAGGAACGTGCTCAGCTTCATTCGACTGAGTCCCAAAAGATAGCATAGATAGTCCTTCGGGAACCCAGGGAAGAGAAAGAGAAGAAAACAAATTGCCGCGCCGGTATTGGTCGTGAGAAAATTGAATTTGCGCAGCACGTCTTGTTTTACGAAGCGTTCCACGAAAGGCCGGCCTAAAATACTCGCCAGCTCAAACGCGACCCATGAACCCACGGTGAGCCCGATCGTCGACAGCAGAAAGCCAACGGATTTGCCGTAAACATATCCACCGGCCACACCGGTGAGTTCTCCGGGAAAGGGCGCGGCAATCACCTGCAGGACTTGAAAAAAAACGAATACGGCCGGCGAATAAGGGCCAAGGGAACTGAGAAATTGGCTGAACTTGTCACTATTGGAATAGATCAGCTCGAAGTCATCGAAGTTCTCTCCTGGCACTAAAGCGGTAAATGGCTGCGGGATGTGGCGACTGAAAAAGAACAGCAGAGCCATCACGGCTACGAAAATGATTCCGCGGATGGCGAGCTGTCGGCCTGGTCTGGTCATCGGGGCTTTATAGCACAAAGGATTCTAAAAACGAGAATATGACGCGTTCTTCGAAGCCACATTTTTCAATGATGAAAGCCGAAAAAGAGCCGGATTAGCCGGGAGACTGGACCCTGATCGGACGGCTAGGGCAAAAAAAGAGGCGGCTCCCGTTCTAACCGGGCAGCCACCTCGATCCGAAATCCAAAGAAGTCGCTAATTACGCAGTAGCTCCGACCTTGGGACGCCACTTGTCAAATCGTGATTCAAGCCTGGATAATAGCTCCATCGAAGCCATTCCGGATAATGCGAAGATAAGCACGCCGACGAACACCTTGTCCGTCTGGAAGGTCGCGCCGGCTACCGTGATCATGAAGCCGATACCGGCGGTTGCAGCATAAAGCTCGCCGACCATGACGCCGATCAAAGCACGGCCAACGCCCAGCCGTAAGCCGGTAAGAATAAAGGGGAGCGTCGAGGGCAACACTACGCTCCTGAAGATCTGCCATTCCGAAGCGCCGAAACTACGCGCGGCAGTCAGAAGGTTATAGGGGGTCGTCTTCACCCCGTCGCGGCTATTGATTAATATTGGGAAAACCGCGCCAAGAAAGATGATGCCGACTTTCGAGAGTATGCCGATACCCAGCCAGATGATAACCAGCGGGAGGAGAGCAACGCGGGGAGTCGCGTTCATCGCGTTGACAAACGGATCAAAGATGTAGGCCATTTTTTTATACCAGCCGGTCGC
>JBOHVS010000310.1:0-2558 GCA_050735975.1 Binatia bacterium
GTTCCATGCTTTCTCGTCTATGTTTGAAAAACGGCCGCTACAAGACACGACCGTCAAGCCCAAGGCGCGATGACGCACAGCTTAAGGACCCCAACTTCCTCGGTTTTAGCCCAGATGCCGCCTGGACTGCGCGGCGGCCAGTTCTTTCTCATTGGTCAGATCTAAACGCAACGGCGTTATTGAAACGTAACCCTTCTCGACGGCCCAGCGGTCGGTACCCTCTTCCATCTGCTCGATAGTGATGACGGTAAACCAAAAGTGTTTTCGCCCCATCGGGTCCTCGCCGGGGACGACCTTGCCGTCGTAATGCGTCACCGCTTGCCGCGTCCAGCGCAAGCCTTTCGGCGGCTCATCAGGGAAATTTACGTTCACCAGCGTCAACTCGTGATCATCGAGAAGAAGCGCTAAAACTTCTTCCACGCACGGCTTTAAAATCTCAAAGTCCGGCTCGTCACGCGTGAGCTGCAGGCTGAGAGCGATGCCGCGCAACCCCAGCAGAGCGGCCTGCTTGGCTGCGGCCAGCGTGCCTGAATGCCATATCGCGTTGCCCAGGTTACTGCCCAGGTTAATCCCCGAAAGGACCACGTCTACTTTCTCCCAATGGTAGGCTCCCAGCGCAACGCAGTCTGCAGGCGTGCCGTTGACCCGATAAGCTTCAAAATTTCCGATTCGGGTGCGCTTGTAAGAGAGCGGGCGCGAGGCGGTGATAGCATGGCCCGCCGAAGACTGCTCGACATCGGGCCCGACGATTCGCACTTCTCCGAATTTTGCCGCCACCTCCGCCAATGCCGCAATTCCGGGGCTATAGATCCCATCATCGTTGGAAATCAGTATGCGCATCAACCCAAGCCTCCTATAATAAAAATGCACCTTTATGCCGCCGCAGGCAATGGTATCATTTATGCATTCGCTGTTCCCCGTATTTTTACGAGGTCAGAATGAGAATAACGTTGATCCACAATCCCGAAGCGGGTGACAACGACCGGCCGTCCGGCGACCAACTGGTTAAATTGATTCGCGGCGCCGGACACTCCGCCGTTTACCACTCATCCAAAGTCGATAACTGGGATAGCGCGCTCAAAGAACCCGGCGACATCGTAGCGGTGGCTGGGGGCGATGGCATGGTAGGTAAGGTTGCCAAGCGGCTGATCGGCAGTCACATTCCCATCGCCGTTCTGCCGATGGGGACCGCCAATAACATCGCTAAGGCTCTGGGACTCGCGGAGAGGTCGCTCGAAGACCTGATCAGCGAATGGACCCACGCGCGAAAGATAAAATTCGACGTCGGTCTGGCTACCGGCGCGTGGGGTTCAACATGCTTTATCGAGAGCTTGGGCCTGGGATTGTTCACCCAGACGATGTACCGGCTCGATGCCAGAGACAATATTGATCTCGCCCATGCAGACGATACTGAAAAAAAGATTACCTCGGTTCTAGAATTACTGCAGGGGCGGCTGCAAAGCTGCGCGGCAAAAGCGCTTCAACTCACGATCGATGATCATGATCTGTCGGGCCAGTACGTTTTAGTGGAAGTGATGAATATTAGATCCATTGGGCCGAATCTCTGCCTTGCCCCCGATGCAGATCCGGGCGACGGCTTGCTCGATGTCGTCCTGGTCCCCAAAGGTGAGGAAAACAAACTGAGCAGATATTTGTCGGATTGCATAGCGGGCAAGCCATCTTCGCCGGATCTGACCGTCCGCAAAGGGCGGCGCTTGCAATTCGAGTGGGAAGGGTCGGTCGTCCACATCGATGATGAGGTGTGGCCGGAGGACGGCTCGATCATTACCCGCCCGCCGATTATCACCGTGAAAGTCAACCCGGAATCTGTTCACTTCCTGATCACCGCCTGAGAAACGGCAAACGATCCGTTCCGTAAAGCCTTGAGAGTCAACCTTTCCTGCGTTATTTCTTTTTTTTCTTGGAGGAGGATCTTTTCCTGGCCGGGACCTTGGCACCGGCTCGCCTGGCCTGGGAAAGTCCGATCGCGATCGCTTGTTTCCGGCTCTTCACTTTTTTTCCGGATCGTCCGCTCTTCAGGGCGCCTCTTTTTCGTTCGCGCATCGCTTTCTTAACTTTCTCGCCTGCCTTCCTGCCATACTTCGCCATCGCTGCTTCTCCTTTCGACGTTATTTCCGCCACGGCATTTCAGGTCAGCTCGTCGACTAAAGCGGACCGGCGACCTGATTATTTCGCAGCCCGCCTCCGGCGACTATATAAGACGCGCAGCTCGTCCTTTGCTGCTTCGAGCCGGTTGCGGCGAACTTTCGAAAGCTTTTGTCCCGCCCGATTTATATAGAAATTGAGCATCGACATCGCTGAACGGAACGGATCGCTTTTACGGCGGCGACTGCGATCGGCGGAACGCTTGAGCGAACGCGCGATGCTGCGCGGATTCGCGCTTGAGAACACTCCCTTCTCCAGATCGAGGGCGTCGCTGGTTTCGGTCACGCGTTGTGACCAACGTTTAGTCTTCTTCTTGGCGGCCATTACTTACCCCACATTGGCTGGCATGCTCGACTGCCTGTCGGAATACGGTCGCACAGGGGCGAGATTCT
>JBOHVS010000311.1:0-4721 GCA_050735975.1 Binatia bacterium
CCGGCCGAAAGACAGCGATGAGTTTGAGATCGCCAAGCCGAGCCTGCCGGCGCTCGATAAAGCTAGAGCGGCGCTCGACGGCGATGTTGTAGATTCCATTCCCAATCGCTCCGCTCTGAGCTGGTAGCAGAGGTCACTATGAAAAAATACCGCGATCTCAGAGAACACCTGCAGGCTTTGGAAGATGAGAATCTATTACAGCATGTCGGCCGGCCCATCAACAAAGATACGGAACTCTTTCCGTTGGTTCGTTGGCAGTTTCGCGGCGGCGTTGCAGAGCATCAACGAAGAGGATGGTTGTTCGAAAACGTCGTGGATTCGAAGGGGAAAAAGTATCCATATCCTTTTGCGCTTGGGGTGCTTGCGTCATCGCGGAGGATTTACGGCATTGGTTTAGGTTGTCGGGATGAGGGCGAGATATTGGCAAAATGGCAAGAAGCCCTGAGCAAACCAATACCGCCCATCGTTGTCGACACGGGTCCCGTCCACGAAGTTATACTTGAAAAAGAAGCTTTGTCGAAAGAAGGGGCTGGGTTCCAGTCTTTTCCAATACCGATATCAACCCCCGGATTTGATAATGGACCCTATTTTACCTGGTCTCACTGGGTCACCAAAGATCCTGAAACTGGAATTCGAAACCTTGGTAATTATCGGGCTCAAGTAAAAAGCGAAACCCGTCTCGGCATAAGCCTCGGTGCCGCTCAGCATGCAGTGATCCACTGGCGAAAATGCCGTGAGCGGGGGATGCCTCTGGAGGCTGCCATCATCGTCGGTTGTCCTCCCGTTGTATCGTATGCCTGTGTACAAAAGATTCCTTATGGTCAAGACGAATACGGGGCGGCCGGTGGATTAGCCGGGGAACCGATTCAATTGGTGAAATGTAAGACCGTCGATATTGAGGTCCCCGCTCATGCGGAACTAATCATTGAAGGACGATTGCCTATAGATTTTCTGGAACCGGAAGGCCCATTCGGCGAATCCCATGGATACATGCATCCACGGCAACTCAGCCCTTATTTGGAAGTGACCTGTGTGACTCATCGGAGAGATATGATTCTCACGGGAATCATGAGTCAGGTTACCCCAAGCGAGAGTAGCACAATCAAAAAAGTAGGCTACGACACGCTTTTTTTAAAATACTTGCGGGAGGATTGCGGGCTCAAGAACGTGAGCCGGGTGGTCATGCATGAAGCGCTGGTTAATCTTCGAAAGCTGGTGATCCTTCAAGTCAAGAAATCATCGAAGGAAGAGATTCGCAAAGCCCTCCACGCGGCGGCAAAGTTGCACGGCGGGGTTGGCAAAATTACCATTGCCGTCGATGAAGACATCAATCCGGAAAGCCTGGACGGTATTTTCTGGGCGTTGTGCTTTCGCGCGACTTTTCCGTATGACATCGAGTTCCTCCCCAACATGTCGCACGGGCACGCGCCGCCATTTCCCAAAGAGGATATCCTTACGAAACCGGATGCGATCTTGAGGGAGTCCTACATGCTGGTCGACGCGACTCTCAAAGAGCCGTTTCCGCCGGTGTCTCTGCCCCGGCGGGAGTTTATGGAAAAAGCGGCCGAAATTTGGCAGGAACTGAAACTCCCGGAGCTTAAGCCGGAGTATCCTTGGTTTGGGTTTTCTTTGGGAGACTGGACCGAGGAGAATCAGTATGAGGCGGAGCTGGCTTTGGAAGGTAGACATTACGAAATTGGAGCGAAGCTGGCAAAGCAGCGTGTGCGGCGCTGACCGAATGCAGGAGACCGATGGCTAAACATTTCAAAGATATCAGAGAGCATCTGGCCGCCCTTGAGCAGGCGGACAAGCTGATTAAGATAACTCGACCCATCAACAAAGACACCGAGCTCATGCCGCTGGTCCGCTGGCAATTCCGCGGTTTGCCTGAGTCCGAACGAAAAGCATTTTTATTTAACAACGTCGTAGATGTTACCGGACGCAAATACGACATGCCCGTCGCCGTGGGTTGTTTGGCGGCGTCAAGAGAGATTTATGCTCTCGGTCTCAACTGCTCGGTGGATCAGATCCCGCAGAAATGGATGGAGGCGGAGAAAACTCCTATCGAGCCAAGAGTCGTAGAAAGCGGGCCGGTCCAGGAAGTGGTTCATATCGGAGAGGACCTGCTCGGCCACCAGGGCCTAGGGGAGTTTCCTTTACCAATTTCGACTCCTGGCTTTGATAATGGGCCTTACACGACGTCCTCTCATTGGTTTACCAGAGACCCGGATACAAGAATTTTGAACATAGGGAATTATCGAGGGCAGATCAAAAGCCCGCTACGGATGGGCATAGCTCTCTCTTCGAGAAATCACGGAGGAATTCATTGGGGGAAGTGTCGATCCAAGGGAATCCCCCTCGAAGCCGCGTTAGTTGTCGGTGCGCCTCCCGCGGTCGCCTATACGGCTCCGGCGCGTGTTCCCTATGGGAAAAGCGAACTTGCGGTTGCTGGTGGGTTGGCCGGCTCTCCTATTGATGTTGTTCGTTGCAAAACCGTGGACCTCGTAGTTCCCGCATGGGCTGAGATCGTGATCGAGGGTGAAATCAGTACTGACGCGCTGGAGCCGGAAGCGCCATTCGGCGAGGCCACCGGTTACGTTGCCACACGCCTGATGCATCCGTTCTTCAATGTCAAATGTATCACCCACAGAAAAAATCCACTGCTCATGAACATTGTCAGCCAATTCCCGCCGAGCGAAAGCAGCATCATGCGTCAGATGTCGGCGGAGGCAATCTACACAAGATTTCTGAGGGAAAATTGTAATGTTCCGGGTGTTGTCGACGTGACCTTTCACAGCTTGGCAGTGCGACAGGTGTGCGTGGTCAGGCTGTCCAAGTCCGGTCGCGCAGATCCTTGGCAGGCCATGTTCCATGTACTCGGTCTAAACCCTTCAACCGGCAAAATTGTGGTCGCCGTTGACGAAGATGTGGATCCGCGAGATTGGGACTCCCTGATCTGGACGATCGCTATGCGGGTTCAACCGCACAGAGACACGCAAGTGGTGAAAAACCGAATCCCCTCCATGGACCCATCGGCTGCTCCCGTGGGACAGGAAGTCCGGCAGCGCGCCGATGAAGCCGCTGATTGTTCCGCGTTGCTGATTGATGCCACGCGAAAATGGCCTTATCCACCTGTGTCGCTTCCCCGCAAAGAATTCATGGATAATGCTCGAAGGCTTTGGGAAGAACTCGAACTCCCAACGCTGCAGCCCAGAGAACCGTGGTTCGGATATGAGCTTGGATACTGGTCTGATGAGGAGAGAGAGGAGGCGGAACTGGCGCTGGCGGGGAGACATTACGAGGTCGGCGAAAGGGCAGAGAGGAATCGAAAGAAATTGTGATCCGTCGCAACGGCAGCCCTAATTACGCGTTGCAGCGAAAAGACACTAGAACCAGAGAAAGGAGTTCGTTTAATGAAATGGTGCGAGACTAAAAGCAAACCGAGGAAGCTGTTTTTCTTTGTAACGATGACCCTTCTGCTCATCCTTGTGGCTCCTTTGCGCACGAAGGCGGCGGACAACATAGTTATCGGGATGGCCGGGTTGAATTTCAGCTTTCTGCCGTTTCAGGTGGCGTTGGAGAAGCGTTTCTACGAAAAACATAATTTGAGCGTAAAGCCGGTGCTGATGAGAGCCCAGGCGGCGATTCCGGCGCTGATTTCCGGAGACATCGACTACGATACCCACTTCGGTTCTCTGGTTCGTGGCGCCGTCAGCGGCTTGCCCCTGCGAGTTATCTTCTCGACGGCAGAGAAACAGATGTTTGCGTTGGTAGTACAGCCTGATATTAAAACTGTGGACAATTTGAAAGGCAAAATTGTGGCGATAAGTTCCTTCGGGGGAACTCAGCATCTAGTCACAGTGGCAACCTTGAGAGCCGTCGGTATCAATCCGGATCGTGACGTTAGAGTGATTAATGTAGGCAATGAAGCTGTAAGGGTCGAACAACTTAGATCAAAACAGATTCACGCCGCGATGATTAATCCACCCATGAGCGTCATGATGAAGAGAGAAGGGTTCGGTATATTGCTTCATGCAGCAGATTATGTCGACTTGCCCCTCACCGGTTTGGGGGCAACGACCAAAAAACTGAAAGAGAATCCCGAGCAGGCAAAAAGAGTCGTAAGAGCTCTGAACGAATCCCTGCGGTTTATTCGCGCGAACCGGAAAGAAACGATAGATATTTTTGCCCGGTGGTTGAAGATAGATCCTAGTATCGCCGCGGACACCTACGATGTGGCAGTAAAGGTTTTGAGTGTTGACGGCACCGCAACCGACAAAGCTATCATGGCTTCCATCGAAGAAGCCAAAGACGCAGGAAAAATAAAGGGCAATTTTACGCCGAGGGATGTCAGCGATTTCTCGCTGGTGAGATCTGTCGTCGCAGAGTCTAAACAAAAGAAATAGCGGGCGGCTGCCATTTCGACCGGGAGAAATTTTTTTATTCACTTAGATTCCTCACGTGCATTCGGAATGACAGGTCAAGTACCATTGGAAAACACAATTGTTGACGTTTAAGGGGTGAATAATACACCGTAGAGATTGCTATGCTTGGCAGTAATGATCTTCTAAACCATCTCGAAAGGACTTACCCGCGTGAAGTGTATCGGGTAAGGGATCTGGTCGACCCGCGGGAGTGCGAGCACTCGGCATACGAGGAGGCGTTGCGGGAGCGGGGTAAGCGACCGTGGGTGATTTTTGATCAATCCTTGCGGGCCGATG
>JBOHVS010000312.1:0-5689 GCA_050735975.1 Binatia bacterium
GAAAATAAAGTCAGCAAGATCAACAACGGCGTTTCCCCTATTTTCGAAAAAGGGCTGGACGAACTGCTTACGAATAACCGCGGGAAAGTCCGCGCGACGAGCGACCTTCGACGCGCGATTGCCGAGACGGAAGTTTCGTTCATTACTGTCGGAACTCCATTCAACGGCAGCGAGATTGACCTTACCTACGTCATCGAAGCCTCTAAGCAAATCGGCGCAGCCCTGCGCGCCAAGTCCGGATACCATGTGATCGCAGTAAAGAGCACGGTGGTTCCCGGCACTACGGATGATGTTGTTCTTCCCCTGTTGGAAGACTCTTCCGGCAAGAAAGCAGGGACTGACTTCGGGCTGGGAGTCAACCCGGAGTTTCTTAGAGAAGGAGAAGCCGTCGAAGATTTTTTGCATCCGGATCGCATCGTTGTCGGCGGCGTGGACAGCCGGTCGATAGACGTTTTAGCCGGACTTTACCGTAACTTCGGCAACGCCGAGATCGTCAAAACGAATAATAAGACCGCTGAAATGATAAAATACGCCGCCAACTCGCTGTTAGCCAGCCTGATTTCCTTTTCGAACGAAATCGCTAACTTGTGCGCTGCAACCGGGAATGTAGACGTGGTCGATGTCATGACGGGCGTTCACCTCGACCACCGGCTTAGCCCCATCGGGCCGAACGGCGACCGAACACTCCCGAAAATTCTCGAATACATCAAGGCCGGTTGTGGTTATGGCGGCAGTTGCTTTCCTAAAGACCTGCGGGCTCTTATCGCCTGCGGCAGGAAATCCAACCAGCCGATGCCGTTGCTCGAAGCGGTCGTTCAGGTGAACGAAACGCAGCCTCTTCGGATTCTCTCTCTGCTGAAAAAACATATCGACCCGCTAAAGGGAGCTCGGATTGCGGTTCTAGGTTTGGCCTTCAAGCCGGGCACCGACGATATAAGAGAATCTCCTGCCATCCCGATCATTAAAGGCCTGGTATCCGAAGAAGCCGATATCGTCGCCTATGATCCTGTTGCATCGGAAGCCGCGGCCGGCATGTTTGCGCAGTCGGGTGTTTTCTTCTGCCGGAATCTAGCGGAGGCGATTCAGAACACCGAAGCAGTTGTCCTGCTCACGAGTTGGGAAGAGTTTAAGACTATCCCCTGTCTTCTCCAGCACGCGGAAAAGCAGCCGTTGGTGATAGACGGCCGGCGCTTTCTCGACAAACGAAGCGTCGCAAGATACGCCGGTATCGGCCTATGATCCTACATCTGCGTCTGCCAAAAAGAAAAACCCATTACACCACGAAGCACACGAAGGACACGAAGGTTTCGGACAGTTTATACTCTTCAACTTCGTGCTCTTCGTGACCTTCGTGGTGAAAGTTTCTGTTCCTATTTGGTTGCGGCCCAGCCGCGCTAGGACCTTTGTGGTAAAAATCTCTGAGTTGCGATGATCTTCACGAAGACAAATTTGGATGGGGTTCTTGTTCTCGAGTTGGAAAGGCGCGAAGATGAACGAGGCTTTTTTGCTCGGGCATGGTGCAGGGAAGAGTTCGCCGCACACGGCCTGAACACGCAATGGGTCCAGGCTAACGTTGGTTTCACCAAAAAAGCGGGGACCGTGCGAGGTCTCCACTATCAACTCGCCCCTTACGGAGAAGCAAAGCTGCTGTTTTGTCCTAAAGGGGCCGTATTCGATGTTGCCGTAGACGTAAGACCCTCCTCTCCGACGTTCAAGCAGTGGATGGGGGTAGAATTGTCGGAGGATAATCACAAGCTGTTTTACGTTCCTGAAGGCTTTGCTCATGGGTATCAGGCCCTGGCCGATAATACTGAGCTGTTTTACATGGTCTCACAGTTTTACACTGCCGGCTATGAACGGGGCGCGCGCTGGGATGACCCGGCGTTCAGAATTGAGTGGCCGGCCAATGTCACAATTGTGTCGGAGAAGGACAAAGCCTGGCCGGACTTCGCGGCCGAAAAGGGTTAGCCTAGAAAATTCTAACCACGAAGCACACGAAGCGCACGAAGCAAGAAAACTTTTTTAGATGGGACGCTATCCGGCCTTCGTGACCTTCGTGATCTTAGTGGTGAGAAAATCTTTGGTCGAAAGCTTAATACTGATTACAAGGGGTAGTTTATGATCCTCGTCGATCGAGCTTTGGAGCAATGCCAGCGCGAGGGCAAACCGGTTAGAGTTGGTCTTTTCGGCGCAGGCTACATGGGCAGAGGGATAGCCCTGCAAATTTTGACGGCCATCAAGGGCATGCGAGTCGTTGCCATATACAATCGCACCCTTGACGCTGCGGAGCACGCGTATCGGCAGGCCGGCGCGGATTCGGTAAGCATAGTGCGGACGGTGGCGGAAATGGAGGAAGCGATTTCGGAGGGCCGGTACGCGGTGACCGACGACGCAACTCTGCTCTGCCAGGCGGAGGGTATAGACGCCGTTATTGAAGCTACCGGAGAAATCGAATTCGGCGCTTACGTCGTTCTGCAAGCGATTGAGCACAACAAGCACGTCGTCATGATGAACGCAGAACTTGACGCCACGGTGGGTCCGATCCTGAAGGTTTACGCGGACCGCGCCGGGGTTGTCGTTACCAACGTGGACGGCGATCAGCCGGGCGTCATCATGAACTTGTTCCGTTTCGTAAAGACCATCGGCTACAACCCGGTGCTGGCGGGGAACATCAAAGGCCTGCAAGACCGCTACCGGACACCCGAAACACAGCGCGGTTTCGCCGAGAAACACCGCCAAAAACCACGCATGATAACCTCGTTCGCCGACGGAACCAAGATATCGATGGAGATGGCTGTCGTCGCCAATGCGACGGGGTTGAAGGTCGGCCAACCCGGGATGTATGGGCCGGAATGCAAGCACGTTAACGAAGCCGCTGACTTGTTTCCGAAGGATCAGCTCCTAAACGGAGGCCTGGTGGATTACGTTCTCGGAGCGGAACCGGGACCGGGCGTGTTTGTGTTGGGATACAATGATCACCCTATCAAGCAACAATACTTGCAGTACCTCAAGATGGGGGACGGCCCCTTCTATGTTTTCTATGTGCCGTACCATCTTTGCCATCTGGAAGTTCCATTGACCGTGGCTCGAGCGGTGCTGTTCAAGGATGCGACCATAGCTCCGGCCGGACCGCAAGTCTGCGACGTCGTTACCGTTGCGAAGAAGGATTTAAAGGCTGGTGAGATGATCGACGGCATTGGCGGATTCACCTGTTACGGCGTGATTGAAAACTCAGCCGGCCCGCAAATCCAGGAAGCATTGCTGATGGGACTTTCGGAAGGATGCCGGCTAAAGCGCGACATCAAAAAAGATCAAGTCCTCACCCGTCAGGACGTCGAGATCCCTGAGGGCCGCTTATGCGACGGGCTACGCTCCGAGCAGAACGCGTACTTTGCTGGCGGCGGCCTGTGAAGTTAACGCGGCTACGCCGAAACCAAGAAAAAACACACTTACCACAAAGGTCACGAAGAGCACGAAGTTGAAGAGTATAAACTGTCCGAACCCTTCGTGTCCTTCGTGTGCTTCGTGGTGAGAAATCTGCCCCCAAGAAAATTTGCGCAAGCTGCAATAGGCTGGAGCATTCATACCACTAAGCGAAGGAAAAAGCCTACAATCTTCGAACGGTCCACAATCCTCTGCGATCTCCGCGCCGCCGCGGTGAAAAAACTCCGCTGTCCTTAATACGCGGCATCACCGCTGAAACGCCGAAAACGGCGAGATCATAAATACAATCGAACTTCCTTTAGCCGCGGAGCGATTTTTGCTTCTAAAAATATCCTTTTCATCCCCTGCTTAACAATTCTTTAATATGGTCCGATCGAACGAGGAGTAACGGAATGTCGATATACTTAGATTCTCTCAAACTTGTTCTCCGGTTTCGCCGATTCTTTGTCGTTGCAATCCATATGATCTTGATCGTAGCCGCCAACTTTTTCGCCTTCTGGCTAAGGTTCGACGGCGTGATTCCCCCTGACGTATTTCGTCTTTTCCTGGATATGGCGCCGTGGCTCATATTGATTCGCGGCCTCACGTTTATCCCGTTCCGGCTATACGAGGGCCTGTGGCGCTATACGGGCATCTGGGACCTGCGCAATATCATTGCCGGGGTCCTGATCAGCAGCGTGCTGTTTTACGCGATCGTCCACTGGAGTTTTGGCGTAATCGAATATCCAAGATCGATTTTTATTCTCGACTCGATTCTACTGATTGTCTTGATGGGTGGAGTTCGTTTGGCTCGCAGGCTCTTTCAGGGGATGATCCTAAGGACGCCGGGCAAAAGGCTTTTGATCTACGGCGCGGGGGATGCGGGTGAATTAATCGCCCGAGATATCAGCAACAACACGGATAAATATGATTGCCGATTGGTCGGATTCATCGACGACGACGAAAACAAGATCGGCCAGCGCATCCACGGGGTCAAGGTCATGGGAGCGCGCAAGGATATCGCCAAGATCGTACGGGCAGCGAAGCCCGACGAAGTCTTGATCACCGTTAGCGGATCGGGAGGAGCGGTTTTGCGCGACCTGGTGAGGGCGCTCGAGTCTTTCAAGATTCCCATCAAGACGATCCCTGACCTGAACGGGCATAAAAACGGCGCCTTGACTTTGAGCCAGATGCGCGATGTTTCTTTCGAAGATCTTCTCGATCGCGCCTCCGCCGGGCTGGAGTTGGAACTGGTTCGCCAGTGGGTTTCCGGCAAGCGGGTCTTGATTACCGGCGCCGGTGGATCCATTGGCTCCGAGCTATGCCGGCAACTCAGCAAGTACGGGCCCGAGATGCTGGTGATGCTGGACAAGAGCGAGAACTCCCTTTATGCCATCGATATGGAGCTCAGCCGGAAGTTCCCAGCCCTGACGAGAATGCCGGTTTTGGGCGATATCAAACATCTTTCGACCCTCCAGGATCTTTTTTCCCGCTTCCGTCCCCAGATCGTATTCCATGCCGCCGCGTACAAGCACGTTCCCATGATGGAACACTATCCGAAGGAAGCGGTTCTGAACAATATAACCGGCACCTATCGCTTGAGCCAGGCCGCGCTGGAGTACAGAGTCGAAAGATTTATCCTCATCTCGACAGATAAGGCGGTTAATCCGACGAACGTGATGGGCGCCACCAAGCGCGTTATAGAAATGTACGTTCAAGCTCTGGCTCGCGAGGGTGTTCACGGCGATACGGTATTTTCCGCGGTTCGGTTTGGAAATGTATTGGGGAGCAATGGGAGCGTCGTTCCCCTTTTCCTACAGCAGATCGAACAAGGAGGTCCGGTTACGGTCACGCATCCCGAGGTGACACGCTACTTCATGACTATCCCGGAAGCGGTGCAGCTCGTTTTGCGCGCGGCCACCCTTGCGTCAGGCGGCGACATCTTCGTTCTGGAGATGGGAGAACAGATCAAAGTGGTCAATATGGCGCGACAGCTGATACGAATTTGTGGTTATGTTCCCGAGAAGGATATTCCGATTAGCTTCATTGGTCTTCGTCCCGGAGAAAAGCTGCGCGAGGATCTCGTAGGTCCGGATGAAACGAAAGAGCCGTCTTCGGCAGACAAGATTTTCGTCGTCCGCCCGGGTTGTATTCCCTCGCTCGATTCCATCACTGAAAAGATGCTCAAGCTGGAACGCGCAGCGATAGAGGATAAGCTCGAACGCGTGCTTCAGCTTCTCGGAGAGCTCGTGCCCACGTTTCGGCC
>JBOHVS010000313.1:0-5579 GCA_050735975.1 Binatia bacterium
AAAAGGTACCGGGAGTCTTTCGGCTAAAGACTTGGCGGAACTAGGTTGCAGCTCAGACGTTGTTGAATGAAAACGCCTATAACACCTGACGCGAGCCGACTTCCCCCCGGTGGCGGCAGAGAGGAAGGGCGCTACGGTTTGATGTTCTGGTTCAGGTGGAAAACGTTCTCGGGATCGTATCGTCTCTTGAGCTGTACCAGGCGATCATAATTCGGTCCATAAGCCGCTGCGATTCGGTCGCCTTCGTCTTCGGTCATGAAATTCACATAGGCGCCGGCCGACGCGTACGGCGCAGACGCTTTGAAAAACTCGCGTGCCCACCCAATGCACGCCGCGTCGTGCGCCTTCTCATCCCATCGCCCATGGACATTCATCACGAACCTCGCGTCTCTATGGCCATAAGCCATCGCGTCTGCTGGAACACGGTTGGGCGCTCCGGCGATGAGCCCCACGAAGATCTCACATTGCGGAGAGGGCAGCCGGCCTGCGAACTCGATCATCGAGTCCAGCGCGCCGTCGCTCAGTTCTGTGAAATTATGGGACTTCCAATAGTTCCTCGCGCCTGGAGCGAGCAAAGGGTCAAAGGCCTGCTGCCACGCGGTATATGGCTGAGCGCCGATATGTTCACCATGAGCGTCGCCAAAACCGCGCAAGGGCGCGATCAGCTTCTCCCCCTCGGAAGTATCGCCGTCGTAAAATATCGCCAACACGACAACCTCCTTGCCGTGCACGTTCTCCGGAACAAATGGCAACGGCGGAGCCTTGCGAAGCACGAGCCAGACGTTGAGGTCCTCAGGCGCCGATTCGACGAATTCTCGATACCGTGTTAGCACCTGCTTGGCCTGGTCGAACGGAAAAACCATCAACCCTGCCAATATCTCAGGACCCACGGGATAGAGCTCGAATTCGAACCGGGTTACTACGCCGAAGTTGCCGCCACCCCCTCGAATCGCCCAGAAGAGATCGGGAGTTTCGTTTTTGCTTGCGCGTATCCTATTCCCGTCGGCGGTGACCACTTCTGTAGAGACGAGATTGTCGATCGTCATCCCGTACTTACGAGTCAACCATCCGAAACCGCCGCCCAGGGTTAGGCCGGCAATACCAGTCGTTGAATTAATTCCCACCGGCGTCGCCAGCGCGTGTGCCTGCGCCGCATCATCAAAATCATGAAGTGTGGCGCCTGGCTCGACGTAGGCGCGCCTCTTCCCAACATCAACGCGCACGTTCTTCATGGTTGAAAAGTCGATCATCACGCCGTCATCACAAACTGCGTTTCCGGCGATGTTATGCCCGGCGCCGCGGATCGATATATCGAGGCCGCGCTCGCGCGCAAACGCTATTGCATGCGGAACGTCAGCGGCGTCTGCGCATTGCACGATGACAGCGGGCCGGCGATCAATCATCGCATTCCATACTTCCCGAGCTTCGTCGTAACTCCGATCATCAGGTAACACCACCTGGCCCTTTACTTTGCTCTTGAGCATCTCAATACTAGTTGTCATAATGAACCTCCTTTAGCTTTGTCATCTCTTCAGCATGGGATCGCCAGCGTTAAATGCCAACCCCACTATTTAGCTAATATCATCGTCTGACGTAAAGAAAGGGTGGGGTTGAAATTAGATCTGCCAGGGCTCAACCAGCGGGGTGTTGACCTAAGCTTTTCAGCACTCTAAAACCGCGAAGCAAATCGGCGTGACGATCCCACTCGGCGTGAACGATAATGGCTCCGCATTTCGAGCATTTCGTGGGCTCATACGACGGCGGGTTCGGTAATTGTTCGAAGTTGTACTCACAGACTGAAAGCCGGGGAGGGGGGCTGCTTTACCGCTGGAACTCGATCCGGTACGGTTACGATGACGAAAGATTCAGAAATTCGCTTGCGGGTTACGCGTGACCGAAAATTGGCGGAGGAATGGGAGCTTGCTCTCATCGCCCAGGGCCTGTCTCCGAGCTTACACCCGACCCAGGATGGCTTTGTTCTCAGCGTCCCGAAGGAACAGGAGAGGAGGGCGCTTGTTGGGCTGTCGGCGTACGAGAGGGAGAACCCACGGGAACTACGAGAGAGAGTGGAGCCGGTAGAGCCCCCAAGTTTGCTGCTGGGAGCGTCGGTTGCTGCGATTGTCCTCCTGTTTTTTTCGATTACGGTTATATGGAACTCCACGGTGCAATGGTTTCAACGCGGCAGTGCGGATGCTGAGCGAATACTGCTCGGCGAGCTATGGCGCGCGGTGACGGCTCTCACTCTGCATGCCAACCTCGTGCACGCCCTAAGCAATGCCATCGGTATCGCTCTATTTCTCAGCGCGCTATCCGGCATGCTGGGTGCTGGACTTGGTTCGGCTCTGGTTCTGCTGGCCGGTGCCGGCGGAAATCTTGCCAACGCCCTCGTCCATGGCTCGGCTCACGTATCAATAGGAGCCTCTACTTCGGTTTTTGGCGCTGTCGGGATGCTCGGCGGCTTGGGTCTGGCCCGGCGCGGGCGGAGAAAAATGCCCAGGCACCGCGCCTGGATGCCAATCGCTGCGGCTCTTGCCCTTCTTGCGATGTTAGGGAGCGGAGGAGAACGCGTGGATGTTTTGGCTCACCTTTTTGGGTTTCTATTTGGCGGTGTCTTAGGAGTCCTTTTCGCTTTCGTTGCACCCCATTCACCCGGGCGTCTTGTGCAGTGGGGCTGCGGCAGCGCGGCGCTCGCTGTGCTCATTGGTTGCTGGACCCTGGCTTTACGTCCCTGAAACAATTTCGTGAAATCGCCGCGGATCTATGTGCTGACGTGCTCGGAGGGAAAGATCAATAGGTGAGCGATTGTAAGTTTCACAAGGGGAGAAGTTCGCGTGGACCCGCTGCGATTCCTCGAATTACTCCGGTCCAAGTAAACTCTGACGTAGTTAAGCGTCAATTCAATCCTGAGACGGAATTGGGCCTCCGCTCTCTCAATTTGTGGCTTCTACCCGGAATTGCTCTATTTCCATCCCAGCCTCCTCCTTTTCCCCTAATTCACATTGGATGGCGACCAATTAGCTGGGCTGAGACTCTTCTGCAGGTTAACTAATACTGGTTGGGGCCAATTCACAGTTTGACCAAGATCAGAAAAGCCTCCGTAATTTTCTCTCTGCAGGGAAATTTTACCTCCCCAAGCGACCAAACATTTGTCGGATGTCCGCTTCTGACTTGATTCTTGACGTGGCAGTTCCTTTGCAGTCGTCGCAAATGTGGTTTCAAGATTCTGTTAGAAGGAGGCGTGTTTAATGATAAAGAAACTGTCCGCAATTATTGCCTTTGGAGCGATTCTAATGCTCGTACAGGCATCAAAAGCATCTGCATCGGACGTAGTATTACTCCAATGTGATGGTTCCCTGAAGGTCCATGCGGTGCAATACCATAGCGTTGACCCTGGCATAGTGGAGGGCGACGAATGCGCGTTTGCAACGTCTACTCTGTTAGGCCTCGGCTACGAACTCAAATCAACCACCGAGTTGGGTATTAAGGAAGAGCAAAATACCGGCAATAGTGGTCAAAAGAAAGTTAAAAACCCTAACCATCCAAGTCTGCCGGCGGTATTGATGATATTCGTTGGTCAACCAGTCGCTTAGAGTGAAAAAGGTAAGACAGACTAAGTAACTAAGCTGTGATGAAACCACAACGGCGGTCCGGAACATATCCGGGCCGCCGTTTTCTTTTCAATACAATGACTATCAGGCGGAGATTGATTGAATTTTCCTTCCGCGTAATTCTTGGCCGGGTTTCGGGATGGATAAATCCGACCGTCATAGTCTGACAGATCGCGAACCCTCTGGATGAGGTTTTGGACGTCTCCCGGCTTTGCTATAATCGGCCCGTATTATTAGAAAACCAGCCTAGGTTCTTCCGGCCAGTGTGGAGTGGGTCATGAAAACAAAAGAAGAAGTCTTGAGGATCTTACAAGAGGAAAAACCGGAACTGGTGCGCCGCTATGGCGTAAAAAGGCCCGCCCTTTTTGGTTCCTATGCGCGCGATGATCAGCGCGAGAATAGCGACGTGGATGTCCTAGTTGAGGTTGACCCCTCGATCGGTATTGACTTTGTTGAGCTCGCCGAGCGGATTGAAGGAGCACTTGGGGTCCGCGCTGAGATTGTGTCGCGGCGGGCAATCAAGCCGCGCTATTGGGAAGTGATTAAAGAGGATTTGATTGATGTCCCGTAGGCCACCCCGCTCCTAATCGAAGATATTTGGGAAGCTATTGAGAAGATTGAACGCTACGTTTCCGGTCTGAATCACGATGCTTTTGTAAGGGACGATAAGACCGTTGACTCGGTCGTACGTAATCTGGAGATCATTGGAGAGGCCGCCAATCGGTTGCCAGAGGATTTGAGGACCGAGCACTCCCAGAAGGTATCCCGCCCGGGAAGTGTTACTTGAACATCACCATCCTTCGCGAATCCTGGCGCGCGCATCCGCTCGCCTGGATCCATCGCGCTGAAGCGCGCTCCTGCGCCGAGGAATTGCGGCGCGCGGGGTATGCGGTGCGGCTCGCTCTATTCCAGGATGATTCGGTCTCTGCCCTGCCCCCCGGCGTGCTCCTGCTTCGCGTTTCCGACCCCGTGATGCTCGCCGCCGTAAAGACGCTGACGCGCGCCGGGAGAACCTTTGTCGGACCCGGCGTCGCAGTCATGGAACGCTGTTACGACAAGTACGAAGCATACCGCATCGCGACTGCGAACGGGGTGGACTGCCCGGCGACCGCCCTCGCCAGCGAGGCCGGCGCGATGCCGTTTCCGCTGGTGCTCAAGCCCCGGCGCGGATCCGACTCGATCGGCGTCCGGCTCCTCCGGGACGGTCCGATTCCCGCGTACGCGCGGACCGGCGGCTACATCACGCAGCGATACGTGCGCGGCGCGGAGCTGACCGTTGCCGTGGTTCGCGACCGCGCCGGAATGGCGCTACGCATTTTCCTGCCCGAGGGGACACCGTACTCTTTCCTCCGCAAGTATCTGCTGCGGCCGCGCCGCGCGCCGCTGGCCGACGCCGGCCTCGCCGAGCGAGTGCGCCGTAGGGCGCTGGAAATCGCCGGGATCTTCGGGGTTGACTGGGCGGCGCGCATTGACCTGATTCACGAAGCGGCAACCGACCGCTTGTGTTTTCTCGAATGCGACGCCGCGCCGCTCGTTGGGGCGAATTCGGTGTTCGCCGCTAGCCTCGAAGCCGCGGGTATGAGTCGCGCCGAACAGCTGCGGATGTTGTTGAATTAAAACGCCTATAACACCTGACGCGAGCCGACTTCCCTCCGGTGGCGGCAGAGAGGAAGGGCACAGAAAAGGTGCGGAAGTCTTTTCGCGTCGCGATGCATTGCGGGAGATCTTGTGTTAGTTCGAGCCGAAGAAGAAAAAGGTTGGAGATGGGGATGAAAAAAATCGAATACCGGTACGGCAACGATCTCGATCTTGACCAGGTCATCGATCTCTACAACGGATCCACTCTCCGGAAACAACTTTAAACCGTGACAAATCGATTCTATCCCGGCGGGGTCGATTATGAAGGCTCTATGGCGCGCGATTTCAACGCGGGCCGAAGTCTTCAGATCATGCCCGGGCTGTCTGGCGTTC
>JBOHVS010000314.1:0-5586 GCA_050735975.1 Binatia bacterium
TTTTGGGCCCGCCAAAAAGAGTTCCGCGAAGCTTCTGATATCTTTCCTCGATGTCCGGGCCGGGGGACAACTCGATCTCAACCGGCGGGGCTTCGTTTCCGTTGGACTGCTCCTGAGCCGTCGACTCGATCGGTGGCGCTTCAGAACCATTGTTTTTGGTCGCTTCCTGTTGGGACTCCGATCGCCTAAAAATATCGTAAGTTATACTCATTTGATTTCCTCGAACCTCCTCTCATGAAGCCCCTCGACCGGATTCCTTACCTGCCAACGCTGATTTCTGATCTCTGACTTCTGCTCTCCGACCTCTATCTCTCCCCTGGCTCCTTGATCCATGCTCCCTGCTTTTTTGCTCTTATTCTTACTGACCTCTGGCTTCTGACTTCTGATCTCTATCTCTCTCTGGCTCCTTGCTCCATGCTCCCTGCTTTTTGCTCTTATTCTTACTGACCTCTGACCTCAGACCTCTGATCTCTGCCTTCTGCCCTCTGACCTCTGCCCTTCGTGACTGCCATTCAGATCGCCGATGACTTTGGACATCCTACTTTGAAAACCCGTTCTCAATAGCTCGTTGAGAATCTCGCTGCTAACCAGCTCGACCAGGCGTTCGAGACTTCGCTTCGGCAGGGTTGTGAAGGAGTAACCGAGCGCGGCGAGCCCGTCTCGGATCACAAGCCGCGCCATGGGGCCCATGGCGTCAGTGAGCGCGCTGCTCAGAACATCCAGAAATTCTGTTGGCACAGTCTCCGACTTGCCGTCGTTTGAGACTCTCTTGATCAGCCCTAACCGGTTAAGCCTAAGCAAGACTTTAGCCGTGGGAAGATAAGGAAGACCCAGGCTCTGGGAGATACCCTTCACATTCCGGCGGCCATCTACCTTATTGAGGAACCGCGAATCGAGAACCGAAAGAGTTATCGGGCTATCACCGTTCGCTTTAATATCCATCACCTGAAAAACCGCCGTTTCCGGCGGCATCAGCTCGATGCTTGTTTCACTTTCGGCAGATCGCGGTTTTCCATCGTGGAGAAGTTCACCTGCAGCGCTTTGGTTTACGGCGCCGCTATTCGCGTCGCCGTTAAGACCGTTGTCCGGCTTTGAATATAGGTCGTCATTTTTGCCTTCTTCGATTGTTGCCTCGGCCGGTAATTCCATCGCACGATCGCGCCCGCGTTCAGCTCCCGGTTGAAAATCATCGGCAAGTTTATCGGAGACCCCGGTTGCAGGGGCGACCGCTATCGCCCGCTCCCGTTTTCGTACTCCCGCTGCTTCTACGTCGATCCTCATCGACCTTTCATCAAGAACGTTGCCGGCCGTTGAATACATTTCGTGATCGGCGCGCTTTTCGGCCTCCGCCTCAAACGCTGGCTCTTTCAGCTCAATCGGCCTCCGTTCCATTCCTGACTCCAGATCATGGGCAACTTCGTCGATCACTTCGGCAGAAACAACATGCTGTAAGTTGCCATAGGCGATTAGCAGAGCGTTGTCGCATATGACGTTAACCAGCCGGGGAATGCCGTTTGAATGAAACGCAACCTTCCGAATAGCCTCAGGGGTAAATAGCCCGTCCCGTTTACAACCCACCGCCCTGAGCCGGTAATTAATAAACGGCCCGACTTCTTTTTCCTTGAGACTTTCAAGCCGGCAGTAAATCGGAATGCGTTGTCTCAGTTGACGCAGTTCCGGTTGGTCCAGCTTCGTCTTAAGCTCTGGTTGGCCGACGAGAACAATCTGGAGGAGTTTCTCAGTTGGTGTTTCCATGTTCGACAGCAGTCGAAGGTTCTCCAACACGTCCTGGCCCAGGTTTTGTGCCTCGTCAATTAATAAAACTCCTGTTCCTCCCTTCTTTCGTTGCTCAAGCAGAAATCTATTGAGAGCGCGGATTTGCCCCAGTCTTCCATCGCCCCTGCCGACTTGCAGCCGCAGTTCTTCACAAAGAAAAGTCAACAACTCCTCGAATGTCAGATTTGTGTTGTAGAAATAGACGAAGCGCGCGGTCAGCGCCAGATCGTCCATCAGCTTACGCAGCAGGGTGGTCTTGCCCGTTCCCACCTCACCCGTCAATGCGGCGAAACCTTTTCGCTCCTTAACCGCATAGAGAAGGTTGGCGTAAACTTCATTGTAGAGGGGATTACTGTAAAAAAAGCGCGGGTCGGGGGTGATATTGAAAGGCTTCTCATTGAAACCGAAAAAAGAGGCGTACATTGGCGAATCGGCGGTTATGCAGGGAATTTTTCTATAGTCACGAGCACGGGGAGTTCGAGTTGCTCTTCCAGCTCCTTTTCGCTGTGGATGGCGGAGTTGAAGAATTCTATCCCAAAGGCGCCCCCTACCCCCACCGCAAGACCCGTGATTGCGGCTAGAAGCATCGTGGTAGATGTCCGGCTTCCGATTGGCTGCAATGGCAAGGCTGCGCGTTCTACGATTGCGACGTTGAGCAGTTTTTCTCGATCCATCGCCTCTGATATCCGAGCCTCCTCGCTCCTTTTCTTGTAGAGGGAGTGGTTTTGCTGGTTGCGTTGCACTGCCTCCACAAGGCGATTATATTCGGAACTCTTGTCGGTGAGTTGAGCCAAACGAGTGCGGCCCGCGGCAATCTGGTTCTTAAGACTCTCTTGTTTTGCCACTAACGCCTCCGCGCGAGCCTGCGAATTCACGGCTTCTTGCTCCAGAGAACGGCGTATCGGGTTCAGTGTAATTTCTTCTCTGCCTTGTATATATGCCTGCTCGCCAGCGAGTTGGCCCCGGACAGCCTTGATTTCCTCCTTTTTGGCAGCAACTCGCCGGTCCTTTTCGGTATAAAGCTGCAGAAGATTCCGCAAATCGATCTCAAGCTGCAGCACGCGTTTACGCAGGTCTTCAGCCGAACGGTTGAGGACAGTTTCTTCTTCCATGACGATCCTCTGTGGATGCCTTGTGATCTCATCCTTGAGAAAGGCCAGCCGCATCCGCACCTCTCCCATTTCGGTCTCCGTTGCTTGCTTGTCTCTCTCCATTTGCGCTATCCGGGCAACAGTATCGTTAATCTCCTTCTCCAGGTTGACCGTTCCTTGTTCTATTCCAAACTTCCTCAGTTCCTCTGCCGTTGTCTGGAGCCGCTCGAAATAGACACTTGCCTGGCTGTCAAAGAACCGATGGACGCCTTCAGGGCTGTTGATCTGCGCGTGTCGTTCCACATAAGAGTCGGCGATTTTGTTGACAATCTTGACCGCGCGTTCAGGATTGCTACTCCTGAAAGAGATCTCGATCAGGTTCGAATCCGTAATCGGACTGACGTCGAGGGCGCGCTGAATTGAGAAGACCGCGCCGCTGATCTCTAGTGGGGTCTTTTCCACCGACGATTCCCTTGCAAGCTCCTGGACGACTCGTTCGAGGACTTCGCGGCTGGTGATGATCTTTATTTCAGAGTTAATCGTGGAACGACTTATGGGCAAATTGACAAGCTGATCTTCGCCGCCGGGAGTGATCGACAGATAACCTCGGTCCTTTTTGACCATGGTTGTCACCCGCGCCCTATAAGACGTCGGCTGAAAATACGACACTATAGTAACGGGTATAAAGACCGCGACGAAGGCGCTGATGATCAACCATTTCCATTTGAACAAGACGGATAGGGCATTTCGCCCCATTGCCTCATCTCGGACGGGCCCCATGAGATAACCCTGTGGACCGGTTAGCTGTGGACCGGTTATTTGATCCATATTGAGTTCCTTCTTCCTGTCACTGGATCTTTATTTACTATCTGCGCTTCCGGTCTTCTATCGCACAGACCGCATGATACCTGTCGCGGAACCGACGCTCGGGAACAAGAACGGCATGAGATCCGTAATATGTTGCTTCACCCAAAGATCCGCTTCCGCGATCGGAGTTTTAGAAACATAGAGGACATCGTGAGGGGCCAAATATAAGGGCTCTTTGACACCGTCCGCGATAGCCTGGGCCAGATTGAGCTTGCGGGATATAAACTTCTCGTCTGGTCCCGCCGCTCGGACCAGGATAACGCTGTCCCTTTGAGCGGTCGTCAGAAAACCACCCGCCGCAATGATTGCTTGCAGGGGGCTCAAACCCCTCCGATAAGGAATGGCGCCGGGTCTTTCCACCTCACCACCTATATAGATAGTCCTCTCGGCAAATTTGGTGACACTCACGACCACCTCGGGCTCGCGGAGGCGATCCGAGGTCCGTTCGACCAGTAGTTTTTCCAGTTGCGTGACTGTCATCCCCCAGACATGTATCTCCCCCGCCCGTTGAGCAATAATTTTTCCGTCTGGAAGGACAGTTACCTCCTGGTTCATCTCGGGATGAAAAGTATAGCGGATCTGGATTGTGTCGCTTGGCTCAAAACGGTAATCAAGATGGGGGAAGTTGGCAGCGGCCTCAAAACGCGGAATCTCATCAGGCGTAAGGGCGGGAACCGTAACTGCAGACCCACAGCCGGATAGGCCGGGTAGAATGATAACCACTGCTGCCAATAAAATTGGCGCCAGTAAGATTTCACGCGAACTTTCATAGCGATGGTATGCCATAACTCTACTCCTGGTCCTTTTGTTCATGATCATCGGTTCCTGAGGTTATAGCTCCGCCCATTAAGGCTCCGGCCTTATTTTTTGATCAACCGAAGTTATAACCTTCTCAGAACTGTGTTTCTGAGAGGGACTCGTTGCTAGCTGTTGGCCCGTACGCAACCGCGCCGCCTCTTACAAACTGGAGGGGCACGTCAACTTTAATCGGCCGGCTCAGCAACTCCATCAAGATCCTGACCCGGCCTCTGGCATCAGGCGGCTCCTGGATAATGCCGGCGAGTCCGTCGAACGGACCGCCATTTATTACAATCTCTTGCCCAACCTTTAAATTGGAGCTGGCGGTGATGACTCCCGCTGGATTTGCCTGCCGCATGAGATACGAGACAATACTCTCGTCGACGGCTACCGGAACATCATTGAAACTGACGAAACGCTTAACGCCGGGTGACCAAGCAACACAATCGTATTCCTCGGGAATACGGACTCGCACGAAGAGATAGTTAGGAAAGAGAGGGACTATAGGTTTGCGCGCGCGCAGAGAGGCAGGCAGAAGCAGTCGCGGGAAAAACACCTCCAGCCCTTTTGCCCGCAAATGGAATTGCGCGGAATCTTCCTTACGCGGTTTACTGTAGACGACGTACCATGCTTTGTTTTCAAAAAGCGACATTCAGCGGTTCATTCAAAACTATTCTCGACGGCGTTTTGAGCAAACAAGATGCCAGGGGGCGGAACTACGCACCGGCGCACTTATGTCACCGAAACATCAGCAGAAATGTTTACTTGAAAGGAGCGAGGGTGCTTGGAAGAAATCGGCCAGACCTGGCCGCTTTAGGTGGGAAGACAAAAAGAGGCGTGATTAAGTTTGACTTGAGTTGTTTTCAAAATGAAGACAATCTTGGCCGATCGGTCAAGGTGAACGGCTGGTGCATACACGATGGCGACCACGATGGGGGAGAAATTTGGAGGGGGAATGGCGATGCTGCTAACGACGAACGCGCCAGTGGAGGACAGCAATTGCTTTGCTTTGCGTTTTAATTTTAATCAAGTAAATGCCTTTGTCTGAATTCGT
>JBOHVS010000315.1:0-5505 GCA_050735975.1 Binatia bacterium
AACCATCACGTGGTGCAGGGTCCCTGGACTATCGAGTCTTGCTTGCCTCGGCATACCTTTTTCCCCCAGATTCCCTCTCCCGTATCCGAGTTTGTCCGGCTAGTCAACAGCGTCCCGCCCTCCCCCCTCTTGTCGGGTCAAGCCGGTTGTTAGGCAGTCTTCCGTGGCAACCGAGCTGCTGCCTTCATGACGGTGCGAAGAGCTTCGTTTACGTCGGCATCATCACGAAAGACTTTTGCTACGTCTCGGTCCAACAGAACAAGGTTCGTGCCTTGCCGGTACTGCGCCGCGTGCTTCCCTTTCACACCGCCCGGTAAACCCCAAAAATCATATTCCGGGCGGAGATCATCCTGCCTTCTCCTACTTTTCTTCTTCATAAAACCTCCGCTCAGGTCGGGTCGCCCGCCTGGCACTGATTATTCTGATCGTGTCCCCTTCCTCTGTGTGGGCAACAACCAAAATCCTGTCTCTTCGCGACATGCCTATGATAATGTAGCGCTGTTCGTCATGGGAATGATCAGGATCAGGAAATTCTGTTGACAATGGATCGCTAAAGACCGTAGCGGCTTCACGGAAGGAGATGCCATGCTTTCGCCGGTTCTCAGCCTCCTTGCGTGGGTCCCACTCGAAGAACACCGATAAAGTCTACCACGTGTGACGTTGGCTGCCTAACGCGAAGGGTGAGCAGCCAAGGCCGGCGAGCCTCGCGAGCGGGTCCGAAGGTCTGTCTCAAGCCGCATGTTAGCCCGCCTTTTTCGTTCGAATTGCCTCAACCTTTCCATATAGGTCAATAACCGCAACTACAGTGTTTCGGACCTTCGTGACGTCGCCTATACTGAGCACCAACGGTCTAACAGGGTGCATGACGCAATTTCGTAACTCAGGAACATGGCCGAGATTGTCTTCGAATTCGTTCCGAGATTTGTACCCAAGTTCTCGAAGTAACTCCTTGCTACGTGCAACAACGTTGAGCAACTGCGCCAATGTTGTCGCAGCGATCGGACCAACATCAACGCCTCTCTTTTTCGACAGTTCCCAATATCCAAGGACACTCACCTGATGACTTTCGCCAAGGATTTGGATCCAATGCCAGGGTTCGAGAAAATGAGCGTCGATGACAGAGGCAAGACCCGACTCAAGCTCTGATAGGATGGAGTAAAGCGCACCCCGGAGTGCGTGCCTATTCAGATCAGAAACTGTGAGCAACCCGTAATTCGACTGGTTGTAGCCATATTCAGTCGCGCTTGATTCTCGGACGATAAACACCGCTCGTCGGTCGGTCAATGCTGCAAGAAGCCTTTCAACAGTCAAGAACGGACCAGTGTAAAGAAAGTGACCTTCGTCACGAACCTCAATATCACCTTCGCTGATCTCGCCGCCTGACGTTTGAAGCGCGCGAAGACGTTCTGTGGAAATAAGTCCATACAGTACGCGGCCAGCTGCATCATAAACAGGAGCTTGGTCGTATCCGTGTTCCTCCAGTTCGGCCAAAACCAGGGGGTCTATCTTGCCGGTTTTTACGGAAATGCACTGATCAAGCGGAACACAGAGAGTCTGCAGTTCGTGATCGGTTAACATTCCAAGAAAATCCATAGGCATTGATCGTTTAATTAAGGCGCTTGATTCGTCAGGCTAACGTTTTGGGTGAGCCGCCCTGTCGGCCTCAACCCGATGGTTAGACGCTCTTTGGGTCACCTGTTCCTAGTCCGGCCTTGCGCAACCACTCACCCATCACTTTGGTCGCCTCATCCACATCGTCCATCAGTTGGTTGAGTCCGTCAGAGTCAGTGAATACATGCCGTCCTTTATACTCGCCTCTCGACGGATCACCTTCACGGAAGGGAACGCCGTGAGTGGCTCCCCTGTGCGTCAACGAGTTCCGAAGTTTGGCGATTTCCTCCAGCATCGCTACAGTACTTGGGTCCAGGATGTTTCTATCACGGAGAAGGCGAGCCGCCTGACCGAGAGTTCTTTTGGGCTGGTACTGCTCGAAGGAGGTCGGCTTCTGGTCGGCGACCCACAAAACGACAAGCGCCAGGTATTCCAAATACGCAGCCGCGCCAATGACAAAAGCCCAAATCCATAGGTCGAGATTGGTGTTCAGTGCAAACCGAATAACCATCCACTGTCGGATTAGACCGATCAACTCGTCCTCAGTTTTAGTGGCCATATGCTATAATCCTGCGCGTTTCGGACACTACTGACAGTCGCTATCGATACGGTTTGCGTGTGCGCTGCTTGTGGAGCGCCCGATGGTTAGATTATCGCTTCCACTGGTGTTTTGCTTTGGGGCCTCCAAGTTCTTCCAGTAACGCTGCAGCAGCCATGAACTGACGGTCTAACGGGTTGTCGCGGCAGTACTTGTCAATCCACGCTGAGACGCTCGCACGATCCGGTGGTGCAACTTGTTGGGAAGGATTGTAGTAGTTGTAAGAAGTCAGGAATCCCAGTACCCAATCTGTGTACTGAGCACGAGGCCACGCGCGCTTCGTATGTTCAATCCACTCGCCACATGTAAATAAACCTGCACCCCATACCGATATGCCTGGCTGCGCGTATCCGACGAGTGGAGATACCGTAATAATGGCGATCGCGACAGCTTGCGTGATCTTCATGATGCGATCTAACGTTTTGGGTGAGAGGCGCGGTCCGCCGCGTCTTTCTCAACCCAATGGTTAGACGCGGACTCGTGTAGCATTACCCCGGAAGCGTGAGCCATCTTCATATGACCTCCTCGTGTCTTTCGCATGGAACAGTCACTTTCGGGCAGTGCGATTTTCTGGCAGTGTGCCGCTGCCGCACGGAAATATAACCTAAAATGAGTTTTTCTACACCCTCAACGCTTTAAGGTGAGCGGCGCGTATCGCGACCGTCTCAACCTGATGGTGAGGAGTTCTTAACGACATATTCTCGGCCCTTTGGCAAAATTCCATATGCGGCAGGAGTGGACCCAAAGCTAGTTTCAACTCCAATACGGGTTTGTTGAATCATGCCCACCTTATCTAAGAGATCACGATGATACTCGGCCATTCCTTTCGAAATACCAAGGAAGGCGGCTATGTCTTCCGTAGAAAGTTCGTCATGCTCAAAAAGCAGCTTGAGAAACTTGAAAGACGTTTCATCTAGCTGCTCTGGCTGTGATTTAAGGCCAGCAAGTTGCTTTTCAAGGGTGTCCACTTTCTTTTTAAGGTTAGTGTTCTCGGATTCAAGCGTAGTAACCTGCTCGGTGAGCAGAGAGATCTTTTTTTCAAGAAGTTCGATAATTTCCTTGCTCAAACCAGAAGTGACGGTGATTCGTGCAATTTCCTTTGCGGTATCGATAGCGCTCATGGCGATAATCCTCCTAACGGTGGAGAGTGTACTGGGGCGGGTATCATGGCGGTTGTATGCGAGCTGGAAAGTCATATAAGAATGTCAGCAGCATCTCAATGAACGTCAACAAGTCCTTCGAGGCGTCTGGGCCCATTACGACGATCTCGTGGTTTGCCTCATTCCCCTTTTTTCTGATGTGGTCGACCCAACCCTTTCCCTTTGGCGGGACGAAGCCGTTCTTTACTAAGTATTCGACGTACTCGATGAAATTCAGCCCCGGCTGCGCGCCATGATCGACAGCGATGTGCATCAGTATCTTGCGGCAGGCTAGCACGGCAGCAGTGTGGGCGCCCGCGGCAGTCGACTTGCGGCCCTCGTGATAAAGTGCGTCCAGTTCGGCGGGGACATTCGGTACAGGCCGTCCGTAGGCGATTCCCGGAACCTGATTGTCACCGGATTCGAAAAAGCTCAGGCGATTACAGTCGGGGCAGATACGGATCCGATTGAACGCTGGGTTTTGATTCGATTGCCAGCCGCGCTCTGACGAGACGTTAAGCCCGCAGAATCCGCAGAGATAACTCACCGGAGACAGCGCCTGGGCGTTCTCCCAGTTACCCGGTAATCTAGCCACTGTCTAACCTCCTTGGTCATCCGTGTTCAGCAATACGGTGCTCAGTCTATCCGCCTAACGCGGAGCTGAGCGGCGACAACATCGAGATTTTGGGCTATCTCGAATCTTCGGTTGCCCAAAAATCTTCGTTTCAGGTAACAACTGTAGTTGTCGTCCGGCTCCAGCGACTGTTAGGCAAGCCCCAGATGCTCACCACGCCTCGCTTTGCGAGGAATTCACGTTGCCGGTCACAGCGTGATCACGCGGTCCACATCGACCGAGAGCTGCGCGACCTCCTTGGGCGTGGTCCACTTCGAGGAAAGCCATTTCAGGTCCTCGTCCGACACCCCACGGGCGCGGCCGCAGGCCCCTCACGTATGGACCGGAACCTTGTTGTCCAACGCGAACTGGACAAGCTCTTTAAGTGGAGGAATCCCGAGCGGCAGGACGGAATCTGCCACCACTTTGCGCGCCAGTACCGCGGCGTCTCCGGCCAGCACAATCTCCGGCTTGTGCCCAGCCTCTACCGCGCCCCTGGCCATGAAGAATGCCAAACCCGCACGGGTGGGGTCCTCCGAACCATGCGTACTAATGATAAGCAAACGCGCCATGATAATACCTCCCTTGTTTTTTCGTTCATTCGCGGCTTCCGTGGCCTAACGCCGCGGCTCACCCGCCGCGAGCGTAGCGAGCGGTCGGGTGCAGCCGCGAGTTATACGGGCCACGGCGCCTCGATCCCAAGACCCTTACAGCTCTCCAGGCGGTCGGAGCGGGGCCTTCACGTCGTCCCGATTCCGATGTGGACCTGCATGTTCAGGACAGCAGGGCCTCCCCCAGAGCGCTGGCGCAACATGCCGTCCAGCGCCTGCTGAACCGCAGCTCTCTGCTCCTCAGTCAGGTTGGCGACCAGCCCTCCGATGGGAGGAGCGGCGGACGTCAGCATGTCCCATAGATGGGTGGCGGACCGGATCTCTAAACCGTGATTGGCGGTCTCCACGTGGATGTCTTTCAGTCCGGCTGCGGCCATTTCCCGGCGTAGCTGCTCAGGGTCCTGGAGGCTGAAGAGCGGGGAATCCTGTGGCGGAGTAAAGCCGGAAACAGCAGCTCGCATGGCGCCAAAGAAGAAGGCAAAGGCTTCAACGTTTGGGGGTGGGCCGAACACGACCATCAGCGCATGACCCCCAGGCTTGGTGACGCGGGCTAGCTCACCTAGTGCGCGCGGGCGGTCCGGAAAGAGCATGATGCCAAACTGCGAGCCGGAGATGTCGAAGGTGTTATCTCCTAGCTCAAGACTATGCCCATCCATGACGCGACCCTCCAGGTTGGATAGCCCCTCTTCACGGGCACGCGCATTGAGCCGCCCGACCATAGCAGCAGAGAAGTCCGTGGCCACTACCTGTGCGCCGAGGCGCGCCGCAGGGATGCTGAGGGCACCGCCGCCGGACGCCACGTCCAGGAACCGCATACCCGGACGGATGTCGACTCGCCGAAGGGCATCCTCCGCAATACGCATGCTAAAGGGAGTTACAGCCTCGTCATAGCCTGACGCAAACTTGTCCCATGCGTCCCGCCTTTGCTCCGGA
>JBOHVS010000316.1:0-14863 GCA_050735975.1 Binatia bacterium
TTGGCGTCTTGTTTGGCCTTGACGGTTACTTTCTGGTTGGTTTTTCCCAGCGTCTCGTGCCAAACCTCGACATTGTAGGTTCCCGGCGGAACATCGGCGAGCTTGAAGTTGCCGGAATTGTCCGTAACGGCGAAGTACGGAGTCGGTGTCGCAACCAGCCAGCCGGACATCCAAGCGTGAACATCGCATTTCACCTGGATTGTCTCAGGTTTGTCGATCTTCACCTGCATGTTCTTCTTGAACTTCGGCTGCGCCATGTTAAACGGGCTATTCACCTTGCTATAGGAGTGAACGTTGTGAAGGACGCCGTCGGGGTTCAGGATCTCGACAGTCGTGCCCGCTGGAAACACAAGGACGTGGGGGTGGTACTCGCAGCCCTTTTGGTCGAGCGCCACCTTCTTTGTCTCGATCTTTTTGCCCTTCTTGATGTCCGTGATGGTGACAACAGCGTTCGCGAGGTTCCCCTTATTAACGACCAATGATTGATCGAGCTTCGGCGTTTTGCCGCAGACCTCTTTATCCTTGCTGACGTCCAGTTTCTTCGGAGCAGGGGCATTGCCTTTGAACTTGACGGTCCCTGAAATTGTCCCGCCGTCTTTGACATCTCCGCCTTGGTACTGCGCGGCCGCGCTGACCGGCAGCGCGATCAAGGCCGCGAATAAGATAAATGAGCCAAACTTATTCATAGATCCTCCTTACACGTTGCTGTCGGTTTTTAGACGCTTAGAAAGCCGCGGTCATTCATCGGGCGGCAACCCTCGGCTTTGTTGCGCCCGGTGCCGGCGCGCTCGCCCCGTTGCCGAGGGTCATTAAATAATCGCGCAACGCCTCGATCTGCCGGTCGTCTTTCCCTCCCAAGATGTTATCCGGTCCACCTGGAAAGAACGAAGGCATCTTGGTGCCGGGCTGGACTTTCTGCGGATCTTTCAGCCACTTCAGGATCCAGTCGGGGTTGAGTCGTTCACGCGCCAAATTGAAGTCGGGCGCCCAGCCGTCTTGAGGGCCTTCGGGCTTCTTATCACCTTGTTGATGACAACTATAGCAATTAAAGTAATCCGGCGAAACTAGAGTCCGCGCCGCGGCCAGATTCTCTTCCGGGATCTTTTTCTCATTAACATAGGTAAACGGAATCTCCACCTTCGACAGGCCGTTGAAGTAGCTCACCAGTTGGTTCGCATGCTGGTCCGAGAAACCAAAGGTCGGCATGCGAATATCCAGCCACGGGCGCACCGGAAACGGCGCCTTTAAAAAGCTGAACAGCCAGTTGGACTGCACCTTTTCGCCCTCACCATTTAACGGTGGAGGCGCCAAAGCCGGATTCTCATAGTACTTTTTAATGTAACCGCCCCGCTTCTCTATCTCGTGACAGCCAACACAATTGTATTGTTGCATCAGACGCCGCCCCTCGACGACCTGCACCACTCGTTCACTTTGATCCGCCAGGTAGCGATGTCCGACGTTCTTTTCGCGGAAGCCGCCGAGCAGGATCCGCAGCGCGTCAATATCTTCATCGGCAAGATCGAACTGCGGCATGATCTGCTCCACGCGCTCGGTAGCGTAGATGCGCGGAGTCTTTAATTTATGAAAAGTCCAGTCATCCCATGTATGTTTGATGTCCGTGCGGTTTCCGAAGAAGAGCTCCTCCAGAGTTTTGGAGCCGAACGTGGTCAATTCTACGCCGATGCGGGACTCTTTCTCCATGCCTTCGATATCATGGCAGCCGAAGCAGCCATATTTTCGAACCAGTGACTCTCCACGTTTGATGTTTTTTGCGTCCGCGAGTTTCTCCTGGATGCCCGCCATCGGCTCAGGCTTGCTGCCTAAAGTCATCAGGTATTTAGTAATGGCCGCCGCTTCGTCGTCGGCAAGCCGTAAGCTCGGCATCTTTGTGTCGGGAGAAAAATCGCGCGGGTTTTTCACCCAGTGGTAAACCCATTGCGCGCTGGTTTTCGCGGCGATGTCTTTCAGATTTGGAACAAGATCTTTATTTTTCCCGAGAGGCGTTGAGAACTCGCCTTCGGCGAAGCCGTGACACCCTTTGCAGCCGATCGTCTCGACCAGCTTCTTGCCACGGCCCGCCTCGTTGGCGTCACCTTCCCGGAATCCAGCCGGCAAAGGATGCTCTTGCAACCATTGATCGCCCTCTTCTTTTGACAGCGACCAGAGGTAGGCGGCAACGGCCACCGCTTCGTCTTGTTTGAAATCGAAATGGGGCATGCGCGTGCGCGGACGGAACTTATGGGGGTTTTCGATCCAACGCACCATCCATCCAGGGTCGACCTTGGCGCTGATCTTTCGCAGGCTAGGCCCAATTTTCGGGATATTCTCGTACCCCTTGACTAAGTGGCAGCCGGTGCAACCCACCTGCTCGAAGAGCCTCTGTCCTTGCGCGAGCAACGGAGCATCTTCCAGCTTTTGGACATCCAGATGACACGACGCGCAGCTTGACTGCGCTTTTGATCCGCGCAACAGCGGAAACTCCCACAGATGCACCTCTCCGTGGGCTTGCTCCACGCTATTGACGGCCACTCCTTGCCCCTCATGACAACCGGTACAACCGAACTTGTCCGGCGGGTGGGCGTTGTCGGCCAGTAAGACCTCGCGTCGCGGATGCGTGCGGAAAGGCTGCGGATCCTTCTCAAATCCAGGGCGGTTGATCGCAAGATGGCAGGTCTGGCAACGGTCCACGCGAGCGATCGGTTGATCGAAACGATTCCGATCGAACTCCTCCAACGAGACCTGCTGGATTTTCGCAATCTTGTAAAACGAAACAGGCCCAAGATTGAGCGTGACATTCTCCATCGCCCGCAGCCATTTGTCCCTTTCGGCAGTCAGCTTGGCGAGTTCGTTTTCAAGCTCCTTGGTGTTGGAGTGGACTTTCTTGATTTCTTCCTTGATCCGCTCTCGCTCAGCGCCGGCGGCCTCGAGCCGGGGATCGAGTTTTGCTTTTTCTTTTTCCAGCTCATGAATATGTTCCAGGTAAGGTTTCGGGTTGCGGTTCTGTTGAACGGCATGATCGTGCTCATACCATGCTTCTTCTAATTCACTCTTGATGAACTTGACCTCTTGGTCGATTTCCTTGAACCGAACTGTGGCTCGAACTTCCTGGTCTTCGAGCGCTGCGAGCTTACTGCCCAAAGCGCCGTTATTCAGGCTGGTTTGGGCGGCGGCGAGTTTCTTCGACAGCTCCTGGTAGTTGGAATCCGCCTGGAGCTTTTTATTTTCCTCATCATAAACAGCCTTGGCCTTGTTGTAGTCCAGGCGATTAAACTGCGCTTGGAACCCTTTCCAGGGGCGGCGGGTAATGTTGTCATCCCAGAAAGCCCAAAAGGTGAGCGCGACAAGAAGCGCGCTTCCTATCAGGAATATGCTGCCGTAGGATTTTTTCTCCTCGTTCTGATCGATTCCTCGTTCGGCCATACCATTCCCTTAAGCTATCTTGCGCTCAAGCGCACGGCCCAAAGAAAAAACCCCAAGACCGATAAGCGTCAGCACGATCTCTTCCGCCATGGAGAAATTCTTCATGATCCCTACGAACAGCGCGTAGCCCACGTCGGCGAGCCCCAAGGCTTGCAAAATCTTCGCGACGTAAAACATCAGATATTGAGCCAGGGGGTAACCAGGATATACTTCACGTTGAAAACCAGTCTAAGAAACATCTTGGCGGGCAGCGATAACATCAGGACGACCAGCAAGACCGTGATCGTGAACCGAACCATGCCCCACCGTTCCAGGAACTCTCTTCCTTTGATCCGCAGCACCCACCAGTAGAAGAGGGCGATCCCAATTACAAAATAGGCGCCAATCACAAACAGTCCGAAAGCAGCGGACCACCAGTAATCGCGGAATCCGAACAAATACGGTAAATCTACGTTCGTCAGCGCCACTACTTTGTGAGGGTCCCAGCGCTGCCACGGCCAGAAAAGGTTCCAACCCGGGCCACGGAAAAAGGTTCCGATAATGATCATCGTGACCCATAGAACGTGAAAGCCCAGGACAAAAGTGAGGATCTCGTACTTTCTGTCTTTGAAGCAATAGTATCCATTGCCTTTTGGGTTAATGTCGATAAACGGAATCACCATCAGGCCTACGATGATGAGGCTGGGAAGCACCACCCCGGCGTGCCAGGGGTCGAAATAAACAAGCATCTCCTGAAGCCCGAGGAAATACCATGGCGCTTTGGATGGATTGGGGGTGCGCGTCGGGTTTGCGGGCTCTTCCAGCGGCGCATCGATTGTGATCGACCACAAGGTCAGCACCACCATCACAAAAAGAGCAACGAGAAACTCGGCCCGCACCAAATGCGGCCACGTATGGATCTTGTCGTCAACCGGCAACTTTCTTTCTCTTACAGGGTCCGCCATGCCTCTCCCGATTTTCGATTTTAGATTTCGTAAAAATCCTTGAGTCCCTAAACCCTTCAACCTTAAACCTTATCCTCTGCCATATCAATTTTGAATTCTTGGAATTTAGATTTCGACTGCGCTTAACCTTGGCCTCGACCCAAACCTGAGTACTAATCAGAGCGATGGGCCCGAGAAACCATCCCGCCGGATGCGCCAGAAATGAACCGCCATCAGAATGCTGGCGACCAACGGGATGAAGATACAATGCAGAATATAGAATCTGAGCAACGTGTGCGGCCCGATCTCGCCGCCGCCGAACAGGAAGGCGCGGGCATCGTAAATTGGATTAGCCCCGACAAAATCCGCGAAGGGACCCTCATAGCCCAACAGAGGCGTGGCACGGGCCATGTTCGAGCCGACTGTAACCGCCCAGATGGCGAGCTGATCCCAAGGGAGGAGATAACCCGTAAAACTCAGGAGCAGCGTTAGAACCAACAGCAGCACGCCGACGATCCAGTTAAATTCCCGTGGCGGCTTGTAGGAGCCGGTCAAAAACACGCGAAACATGTGCAGCCAGACGAAAACAACCATGGCGTGAGCGGCCCACCGGTGCATATTGCGCATCAACATACCGAAAGGCATGTCGAACTCCAGGTATTTCATATCGGCATAGGCATACTCGGCGACCGGCCGGTAATAAAACATCAAGTAGATCCCTGTCACGACCGTGACTAGGAACATCAAGAAGGTCAGCCCGCCCATACACCAGGTAAACCGCATTCTAACCGCATGGCGCCGCACCTTGGCCGGATGCAGGTGTAAAAACACGTTGGCAGTGACCATCATGACGCGATTACGCGGGGTATCTTCGTAACCGTGACGAAAGATCGACTTCCAAACATGGCTTTCGACGATATCGTTCTTGATTTTGTCTAACAGATTCGCCATAAAAGACTTCCGTTAAGCTTTCAGAACACTTCCCGGATACTGCTCATCGGGTTCGACATCCGGACTCATTTTATAGACCTGGCTCTTATCGACAAGGAGCTGTCCATCTTCTGCGACGGTGATTGCGAACCGGTCCAGCGGGCGCGGCGCCGGTCCTTCGAAGTTCAACCCGGATTTAAAGAAGCCGCTCCCGTGGCAAGGACATTTGAACTTATTTTCGGCCGTAAGCCAGCGCGGCGTACAGCCCAGGTGAGTGCACTTCGCGAAGATCGCGTAAACCCCGGTTTCCTCCCGAACAATCCAGACCCGCTGGTCTTGCTTATACTTTTCACTGACCTCGCCGATGGCGTAGTCGGAGAGAAAACCGGCTTTAAAAGTTGATGGAGGCTGAAAAAGTACGCGCGGAAATGCTGAACGGAGAAAACCTAAAAGGCTGAACCCTGCGAAGATGCCGAAACCGCCCCACCCCAACCGCGTGAAGAAATCCCTCCGGGACCAGATCCCTCTTTTTGCTTTTTCCTGCTCTGGCATATTTCCTTTTACCTTTTAATCCAGCTAATCAGGGCTCCCCAGATCACGAAAATGAGCCCTCCCAACATGAGAACCAGCCCCACCGGTCCAAAAACAAAGGACAAACCAGCCCCCAAACAAAATATCAAAACCCCTGTTCCCAGTGGATTGAATGGGGCCGGGGTGGATCCTTCTCGCCTCTCTTCACCCTCGGCCTTGTGAATCAACTCCTCGCGGATAAGGGCAAACGCCAGCTCTTTGAGATCTTCGCGCTTTTGCGGATCGGCGCCCTGAATCAGACGACCGATCTCTTGAGCTAGTCTTTCGATCTCTTCTTCACGCGCTTGCGGCGGAACGCTGGGAGGATCCGATGTCACTTTGGCTTAGAATCGTTGATTATTATAGAAATTCTGCGTTGTCAACCGTTTGGCGTTTGCCCAGCATCACTTGCTCAGCAAAACCACCGCGGTAGCCGCCATTCCTTTGCCTTGGCCCGCCCATCCGAGCTTTTCAGTGGTGGCCGCCTTAATATTGATCTTGCTTTCTCCGACCCTCAATTGAGTCGCGACGTTCTTTCTCATTCTAGCGTAGTACGGCGCGAGCTTCGGCCGCTGCGCCACCAGGGTGATATCCGCGTTTACCAGTCTGAACCGTTTTTGCCGCATCAGCTTTAAGACTTCATCGAGAAGTTTTGTGCTGGCAATGTCTTTGTAAGTCGGATCGCTGTCCGGGAAATGCGTTCCAATGTCTCCCTCGCCTATGGCGCCAAGCAGCGCATTGATCAGTGCGTGCAAGAGTACGTCGGCGTCCGAATGGCCGACGAGCCCCCTATCGTGGGGTATTTCCACTCCGCCGAGAATAAGCCTTCGGCGCCGTTGGAAACGGTGAACGTCGAATCCATGCCCGATGCGGAATTCTCGCGCCATACTCTAGAATCCTAACTCCGCTTGTAAGGGATTAAGATAATCAAGGAGAATGACCGGCACCTCTGATCCCTTTTCCAAAAATCTTTGTTGTTCGTCCGCCACAACCAGTCCTTGAGCCAGCGATAAAGAACGCAAAACGCCGGAACTCTGCGTTCCGGTGCCTGAGACGTACATTTTGCCATTCTGCCGACGAATCCGGCAGCGAATAAACTCTTTGAGCCCGCCGGTTTTTTGAACGTCGTGTTCCAAAATAGCCTTTGCCACCGGCAAGAAAAGCTTTCGGTGGCCCATCATCTTGAGTAGAGCGGGCCGGGCGTAGAGCAGAAATGAAACGGCCGAGGATACTGGATTGCCAGGAAGGCCCAAGACCGGCTTGTGACCGATCCGGCCAAAAGCCATCGGGTGACCCGGCCGTTGCGCCACCTTCCAGAACTGCATGCGCACGCCAATGTCGCCGAGCGCTTCCTTGACGAAATCGTAATCGCCTACCGAGACGCCGCCTGAAGTGATGACGACATCGTACCTGAGAGCTTTTTTCAACGCAGCCGCCAAACTCTTTCGTCGATCGCGCACGATGCCAAGAACTCGCGGCACGGCGCCGGTCTCTTCAATTGAGGCCGCAAGCGTGTAGCTATTGCTGTTAACGATCTTCCCGGGCCTGGGAGGCTCGGCCACCTCCAAGAGTTCATCTCCCGTGGAAATGAGCGCTACCGTGGGCCGGCGATAGACCCTGACCCGACTTTTTCCAACGGAAGCCATCAATCCCGTGTCCGCCGGAATGATTCTCTTGCCTTGCTCGAGAATCGTCTGCCCCTTCGCTATGTCTTCACCGGCCCTTCGAATATGGCTTCCGGCCCCATCCGTCCTATTTATCCGGACTTTCTCTCCCGAAGCGGAGGTATGTTCGACTCGGACAACCGTGTCCGCGCCCCGCGGTATCGGCGCGCCGGTCATGATCCTGGTCGCGGTTCCCCTTGTCAGACGACGCTTGGCGACAAAACCCGCGGGGACCGTCTCGAGGATGCGCAAAGTGACGGCAGCTTTTTCGCTCCCGCTCGCCACATCCTCCCAGCGAACCGCAAAGCCATCCATCGCGGAATTGTCGAACGGTGGAACGTTGCGGCTTGCACGCACATTCTCGTGGAGAATCCGCCCGTAAGCGCGGACGATCGGCACTTCTTCGGCAGGCATGGGACGGATTTCCGAGAGAATAAGTTGAACTGCTTCTCCGACCGTGATCACATGCGCATCATCACTCGATCCCGAGCAACAATCAACCGCCGAGGCAGGCTGCTAGCCCACTGCTAGCCCGGATTATTCACGAGGCCGGGAACACTATCAACGAATTGTCGTGTTCTCTTTCATTGCAAATTTCAAATTGTAAAGTGCAAAAGTCAAAATGAATAACACCTTAACAGCTCGAAAACGAGGGAACGTTCCTTGTCCGGGCATTTTTCAATTTGCAATTTATACTTGGCATTTTGCAATCCATGAATAATGCAGGCTAGGTTCTGGCATTGACCAAAACGGTTGTATATAATTCGCCGCAAGCACATGCTCTCTCAAATCCTCATATTTGCGTTTCTCTTCCTGCTGTCACTGCCGGTATTTGTGCTGCTTTCCGGAGCGGCGCAACTGGGGCAAGATTATCGGACTGCCGACCGCTCGAGCGCCGGTATCGCGCCGCACCCAGAGACCACACCCGAGGCTGTCGTGCAAGTTTACGCCGCGCGGGCACTGAACTGGCGCGGTATATTCGGCGTGCACGCCTGGATCGCCACCAAGCCGGAAAACGCAAAAGAGTACGCCGTGCATCACGTTATCGGCTGGCGTTTGTACCGCAATTTGCCCGTGGTCGTTTCCGCCCCTGGCACTCCCGATCGTAGGTGGTTTGGCAACGAACCTGGGATCCTTGCGGAGATTAGAGGAGAGGAAGCAAATCGCGCGATTCCCAAGATCTATGACGCTGTATCGACTTATCCGTATCAGAACGAGTATAACGTATGGCCCGGTCCCAACAGCAACACTTTTGTCGCCTACGTCGCCCGCCATGTTCCGGAGCTGAGATTGGATTTGCCCGCAACCGCTATCGGCAAAGACTATCCCATCAACGGTTCGATCATCGATCGGGCACCGAGTGGAACTGGATACCAAGTCTCGATGCTGGGAGTCCTGGGGGTTCTTCTAGGGGTGGAAGAAGGGATCGAGGTGAATTTGCTCGGGTTGAGCTTCGGAGTCGACTTCGCCAAGCCCGCGCTCAGACTGCCCTTCATCGGCCGGCTTGGATTCAGTAACGACAAGCAGCCTGCTGAAAAACCCTCATATGCAAGGAGCGAATAGCAAGCGCAGAAGCCGAAGGCCAGAGATCAGAAGAAATCATTTCGAAGCTCGAAATTCGATTGTGCAATTGGATCCTCACCGCCTGCGGCCCTTGCCTCAGCCGGAGACTGATCCGCCTTAGCCACAAACCTTGGACGGATCCGGCTTTCGTGGCATACCTCCGGCGTCACCTTACAATCGGCCAGTACCGGCCCTTGCTCTTCATGATAGCAAGCCGCACGCCATAGAGTTCTTCCAGGAGACTGGGTTTCATCACCTTCTCGGTGTTGCCAGCGTAGAGTATCCCGCCGTCCTTCATGACAACAGTCTTGCGAAATACCGGTAGGATCTCTTCGACGTGGTGCGTGACATAAATCAATGAGGGGATCCGCTTCCGGTTTGCCAGTTTTCCGAGCGAAGCAAGAAAGGCCTCTCGTGCCGCCGGGTCCATCCCGGCGCAGGGTTCATCGAGAACGATGAGATAAGGTTGAGCCATCCGCGCTCGGGCAATCATCACTTTTTGCTGTTCACCCTGAGACAACAACCCGAAACGCTGATCCCGCAAATGGCCGCAGCCTAATTCATCCAAATATGCGTCGGCCGAAGCGTAGTCTTTGTTTGAGGCTTCGCCGGCGAATTTTTCGAGATAACCGATCTGAGCGAACTTGCCGGACAGAACCGTTCGAATAACCTTCTCCTCGGGCGGAATCTCAGAAGCCAATGTGGACGTTACCCAACCGATGCTTCTACGCAGAATAGGAAGATTGACCAGCTCTTTTCCGCGGCGAAAAACCTTGCCTCCGGCATTGGGCCACAGATAACCGCAGGCTATCTTGAGAAGGGTTGTCTTGCCGGCGCCATTGGGGCCGAGGATCGCCCAGTGTTCACTCTGGCGAACCATCCAATCCACGGAAGAGAGAATCCTTTTACCGTTCCCGACGTAGGAGACGTTGCGGAGCTCGAGCGCTCGGATCTTTTTCACCGTGGCCGATTACACTTTGAACCGCGCGAAGACCTTCTCAGCGTTCTTCTGGAAAATGAGATCTTTCTGTTCAGCGTTCAGCCAGGGAATACTTTCGATCTGCGGCCTTACGTCGTCATACCACCTGCCCGTCCGCGGATCGGTCTTCGAGCCGGCGCCCGGTCGCTCGGTCCCGAAGAGGCAGCGGTCCGGCCCGACGATTTTGAAAAGCAATTCCAGCGATTCGACATTGTAGAGCGCTGTGTCGAAGTAAAGTTGACGCAACCGCTCGTCGAAGTTCTCGGTATCTTTCGGCCCGCGCAACTGGGAGCGCCACCGGCCGACCTGGTAAGGAACCGAGCCGCCGCCGTGCGAAATGATCAGCTTGAGCTTCGGAAAATCTTGAAACGCCTTGGAGTCGACCAGAGACAGAATCGCGATGCTTTCTTCGGTGATAAAGTGGCTATGGAACGATTCGCGGGGATTGCGGCAACTCGCCCCATGAACCAGCCCCGGAATATCCAGCTCGACCATCTTCTCGTATAGCGGATACCAGTACTCGTTACCCATGCCGGGAGTCAAACCGTCGCCTTCTCCGGGGTCAGGATTAATCATAATACCGACGAATCCGAGTTCTTTGATGCAGCGCTCCAGCTCTTCGAACGTGTTCGTCGGGCTTGCACCGCCGCATTGCGGCAGGCCGGCGATCGCGCGAAACTTTTTGGGTTCGAGCTTCACCTGCAGCGCCAGCGCATCGTTGACCGCCTGGATGTACCAGTGCACGATCTTTTCGGGTTTCTCCGAATGCATCATCGTATAAGGCCGGGGCGAAATAAAAGCGAAATCGGTGCCGACCTGGTCCAGCACTTCGGAATGTTTATGCCCATGCCACTTGGCCCGCTGGATGCTTTCCTCCGTCACGACTTCGCCCCGTGGACGATGAAAGCCGCGGCTGTTGATCAAACCGGCTTGGAAAATCTGCAGTTCGTTGCCGGCGACAATATGGTTATGGATGTCGATAATCATATCATTCCCCCGTCAATTCATTTGCCCGAACGTATCAGAGACCAGTCCCTCTTTGTCAAGTCATCATGCACTTCGCTAGTGGTTCAGTTACAACCAGAGCCTACCGTTACATCAGGAAAGATTCCTCGCTCCCGCTCGGAACGACACCTAAAGGATTTGTCATCCCGAATCCTTCGACTGTCACTCTGAGCGCGGCGTCTCAGGACAAGCTCCGTGAGGGATCTTGGCCAAATTGAACCACTACCTGCACTTCTTGATGATAGTGATCTAGTCGAAGCCGACTTGTCACCGGCCGGCGGGTTTCTGTGGTGGATGAAGCATAAGGCTCAAGAACGCCGATACAATTAAAGCGCCGCCAAAAATGATGAAAGAAAGCCCGTAGCCTCGGGTGAGATCGAAAAGAAACCCGAAAAACGGCGGGCCGATTGCCGCCAGGCCGTGAGTGAGGAGTAATCCCAGGCCGCGCACCGTTCCCAGCGACTGGCGCCCGAAATAATTCGCCCAGAACAGGTCCGGCAACACCATGCTCCCACCCAATCCGATCCCGTAAAGCAAGAATCCGGCGTAAAGCAGAAAAAGATTTCCCGTCGAAATCGCCAGACCCAGCCCTACTCCCTGAACAAGGAATTTGAGCATGGCGACGAATCGTATCTCAACCCGTTCAGCAAAAAATCCCCATACCAACGGCGATGCCAGTTGCATTGAGGCGATCGCGCTCATCACGGTTGCCGCGACCACGGCTGAATGCCCCAGGTCGCTCACGTACGCAAACACGTGGAGATTGAGACCCGTAACACCAATCCCGGAAATGCCGAACGTGATTACCAGCAGCCAAAAAGCGCGGGTGCGCGCCGCTTCCGCGCGCGTCCAGACCACGTCATGCTGTCTATCCTCGGTCGAAACCGCCCGCCTTTTCGAGGCGTCAATCGAGCTGTTCGCAGTGACCGGTCCGGGGGCGCCGTCCGGGTAGAGGCCGATTTCTTCCGGCGACCGTCGAACGAACAACAGCGCCGGGCCAACGACCAGAATGAGAGTGGCAAGTCCAAAGACCGCCCATGTTTGCCGCCAACCAATCAAAACAATTAAGGATGCCGCCACAATCGGCATGCCGACCTTGGCGAAGCCGATCCCCATACTGCCAAAGGCAAGAGCGCGGCCGCGTCGATGATAAAACCACTGCGCAATAGCGACGTTGATGACCATGTAGCCCATAAACGCATCGCCGGCCGTAATCAAGGTCCAGCGCACAGCGGCAAACTGCCAAAAATTCTCAACGTGACTGAGGATAAAATAGCCGATCGCCACGACGATCGCTCCCGAAGCCATCATCCAGCGACCGCCGAAACGATCGACCATCGTGCCGATCAACGGCGCCATGGAGGCGCCGATCAATCCTTCGACCGAACGGAGTAACGAAAACACCCCGCGTGAAACGCCCAGGTCTTCGGTTAGAGGTTTGAGAAAGACACTGAGCGTGCTGGCGAGAGAAAAAGCCGAGGCGACGTTGGCGAGAAAACCGACACCGACGATGTACCAGCCATAAAAAATTCCCTGCCTAACTCTACCCCGCGTAGCTTCAACCGTAGGTGCCACAAACAAGCATTAACAGGGATTCATTGGCCTGCGCAATTGCTCAGCAGATCTGCCGTGGACTGGGTCAGGCAATAATCAAACGATTTACTAAGGAGTTCATAGGGAACTAGGCATAAGGCGACTGTCATTTCGACCGCAGGGAGAAATCTTTTTATTCGGTTAGATTCCTCACATGGTTCGGAATGACACATGCAATGGCGTCAGAAAAGGCAACTACTGACCCTTACGATGGATGTCCGGGCTAGTGTTGAAGCCGCTTTGTTTGAATCAGCTTTCTTAAGTTCTCGATCCGCTCTTGCCCGCTCGGATGGCTGCTCAAAAAGGGTATTTGTATTCCGCCAGGCATATTCAGCATTTTTTCATGCAGCCGTACCGCCGCTTCAGGATCAAAGCCGTTCGCCAGCATATAATCGATGCTCAGCGCGTCCGCTTCCCGCTCATCGTCGCGGCTATAGGAGGCTTCGATCAAGTCGGCACCGAGTCCGGTAATGTATCCGGCCGCGGGCACGCCCGCCATGCCCATGCCAATGCCCACAAGAGAACCGATGCCTTGAATTGTATTTGCTCGAATCGTTCCCTGATCGACGTGACCTTTGACCCAGTGAGCTGTTTCATGTCCCAGCAAGGCGGCAAACCCGTCGAGGTCGTCGCCGATCAACTTGACCATCGCAGTATTGATCCCGATCACGCGCCGGCCGTCCATGAATCCGGCGAAAGCATTGGGTTCCTCGCCTTCGGCAAAGATCAGCTCGGCTTGAATGTTCGCGGTTCGAGCGATCCGTATGTGCGCCAGTAGAAGCTTCTGGACCGTCTGAGTATTCATCGTCATGACGATCTTCTCGTCCGGGCGCTGGAGGGCAATGGCCGGCGTTGGCGCGAAAGCCAGTTCGCGCGCGCGCCAGACCAGCCGACCCTGCGATGTCGAGCAGCCGACGGCCGTTAATGAGCAGAGGAACAATAGGAGTCTAATCATCGTCTAACCACGTAAGTGTCTCCTAAGAACAGGCGACCCGTCAAGGCTGGCGGCAAGGCTGCTTTTGCGGTACTTTTTATTAGGGCCTGTCAAGGAGTTGTGCATATGCTCGGATCGCTCGCGGTGCTTACCTTATTTCTGCTCATCCCAACTACCCTGCACTCGCAAGAGGCAGTCAGGCGGTTTCGTTCCCCTTCGGTCACGGCGAACGGAGAGGCAGTTATTACTGTGGAGCCCGATCAGGCGGAGATCGACGTTGGCGTGGTCACCCAAGCCCGCAACGCGCCCGATGCGGCCAGAGAAAATGCCCAAAAGCTCGCGAGAGTCGTTGCCGAGATAAAGAAACTTCTCGGCAAGGGAGATGAAGTCAACACGGCCGGCTACTCGTTAACTCCAAATTATCGCTATCCGAGGGAAGGCGGGAAACCTGAGATTACCGGATACACCGCAACGAACGTGGTCCGGGTTAAGACCGGTGACCTGGACAGTGTCGGCAAGCTGATCGATGCCGCAATGCAAACGGGCGCAAATAGAATCAATCGCTTGGTTTTCACCTTGAAGGATGAGCACGGCGCGCAGCTACAGGCGTTGCGCCTCGCCTCCACGAAGGCCAGAGCGAAAGCTGAAGAGATGGCGAATGCCCTTGGCCTCGAAGTGATCAGGATCTTATCGGCTACGGAAGTCGAACGAGGGTTTCGACCGATTCTCATGGCGCACACCCGCGATGCACGGATGGAAGCGGTTGCCGCCGCGCCGACCCCGATCGAGTCCGGCACGATTGAAGTGAGGTCGTCAGTTTCGTTGACTGCGGAAATCGGGCCGCGCTAATGTCCCCGCTCATCCGTCATGCCCATGCCTCCTACCCTAATTCGTCATTCTGAACCGCAGGCGAAGAATCTCTAAACATTAGAGATCCTTCACTTTGTTCAGGATGACAGCCAAAGCGACCGTGCCATACGTGGGGATCGAGTTATTGAGCGAACTTCTAACTGCGGACGCTAGCTAAGCTAGCCTAGCAGGTTGCTCATCTCCTTGTCCTTAGCTCCCGGCTCCACGCTCTTCACGCCGTCCCGGATCGTTGTAGTAGTGCCGGTAATACCATTCGGCGATTTCCCAGCCGGTTGCGCGCCACACGCCGTCGTGCGAGCAGATATATTCCAGAGCCCTGTCGAGATAGTTGATCCGGTAAGGAATGCCGATGACAAACGGATGAAGCGGCAGGCAAAGCACCCTGCCGCTTGAATTGCCGTCGCGATAAAGT
>JBOHVS010000317.1:0-8260 GCA_050735975.1 Binatia bacterium
CCAAACTCGATGGGAGCGATTACAATAAGCGCCGCGCCCAACGCCACCAGCATGTGCGTTCTCAAACCCGCGGGTTTGCCGCTGCGCTCGCGTTGAATACCGACCACCGCGCCGAGAATCATCGCGAACACCAGCCGGACAGTGACGCTGACAACCTGCTTGGCGTCAGGAAATCCCGCTGTGAATTCCTCTACAATCCAATCCATCATCAATCTTTTTCTCCACGTAAAACTGACGCCGCTTTAGCAGCTCCTGTCCCGACGTCGGAGACACATTGATGCGCAGTTGTCGCCGCCGTTCTTGCTCGAGCGCGTTCAAGCGTTGGCGAAGCGCGCGCTTTTCGTTCCAAGGAGCGGACTCATACCGGGTGCTTTGCCTTCTGAATTTTTTCCGTCGCCTGCTCTTCATCCCCCTGATCAGGGCGCTCCGTTTTCTGCTTGGTTACGGCGTCAGGTTCGTAGCTCAAGGCGATATAAATCGGGAAGTGGTCTGAACCGAAGTACGCGAGACGTCTTAGGGTGATCAGTCTGAAGTGGTTCGAATGGAAGAAATGATCGAGCGGAAAGCGCATGATCGGGTATCTCGCATCGAACGTGTTATAAAGTCCTCGACCGATTCGCGGATCCAGCAACCCGCTGATTGTCTGAAACAGGTAGTTGGTTCGGGACCACGCCACGTCATTCAGATCACCCATCACCACAACCGGCTTGTTCTTTTCGCGAGTTTCTCTGCCGACGATCAGTAATTCGGCGTCCCGCTCAGTCGATCGCCCGTCTTCTTGGGGAACGGGCGGCTTCGGATGAAGACAATGAAGCTCTACCTCCGTTCCCGCCGCCAACCGAATACAGGCACGGATGGATGGCACGTCATGCTGGACACGAAACTTAACCTGCGAATTCACGAGCTCCAGTCTGGAAAAAAAAATCATGCCGTAAGCGTTGTCTTGGGGCTGTTGAACGGTGAACGGATGCGTCTGCTCGAATTCCTTAAGCTCGGTTTGCCACCATGCGTCGGTCTCAACCATGAGGATAACGTCTGGATCGCACTCGTGAATAATCCGCCTAAGGGCCTCCGCATTACGGTTATCGATCTTCACGTTGGCAAGCAGCAAACTGAAGCGCGATTCCTTCATGGGATTCTTCGCCCGCTCTACTTGTCGGCGAGCCAAAAGCGTGTACGGGTATATCATGTATGCCTGGTAAAGAATGCATACTGCCAGTGCCGTACGGAATGCGTTGGCGCCGATGCCGGAACCTGTTCTAAAACTCCAATCGACGGCTAAAATGACAACACTTACGATGGCAATCTGTATGCGCGGACAATCAAAGATCCTGATCCACCAAACTTCCTTGCGGATAATTGGAAGAACGCTGGCAGCGATCACAAGCAATCCGGCGATCGTTAATGCAAGATCCACGTTGGCCGCCTATCAACTCGGTCGGGTTTCAAGTGCACCGAGCGCAAACCTTCAATGTTAGAATAGCACCACCCGGAGAGTTGTGAAGGCAGTTCCTTACCAGAGTCCCGAGTTTAATAAGATGTTCGTGAATAAGATATTCGTGAAGCCGCTGCCGGCGGTTAGGACCGTCGAGATTCTATACTCCCTCCGACGCGGCCAGCAGTTTTTCGAGCTTTGCGGGATCAGCCGGCTTAACTAAATGATCATCAAATCCCGCCTCCCGCGCCCGGCGTTTGTCTCCATCAAGCCCCCAACCCGTCAGCGCCACAACTACTACATCCCTCCCCCACGGCTGCTCTCGAATACGACGGCACGCTTCATAACCGTTTATCCCAGGCATTCCGATGTCGAGCAAGATCACCTCAGGCCGGAACACCTCCGCCACTTCCAAAGCTTCGAGCCCGTCCCGCGCCGTGCGAACCTCATTGCCCATTATTTCCAGCATCATCGCCATGCTGGAGGCGGAGTCCACATTGTCATCCGCGACCAGAATACGACGGCGTAGAGAGCTGCCGACTTGACCTCCGTTAACACTCGGTCGTTCAAGTTCAGCGACCGGTGATACAAAAACCGGTAGACGCACTATAAACTCACTGCCCGTGCCGGGGCCGTTGCTGCGGGCTTCGATCGCACCGCCGTGCATCTTTACCAGCCGCTCGGCGATGTTTAAACCGATACCGAGGCCGCTCTGAGTCCTCTCCGGCGATCCGTCCACCTGCGCGAACATTTCAAAAACCCGAGAAAGCATGTGCGCAGGTATGCCGACGCCGTTATCCTTCACACTGACGACGACTTCGCTCCCCCGCGAATCAACCGTGAGCCAAATGTGCCCGTCATTTTCAGTGTACTTCGCTGCGTTGTTAAGAAGGTTGGCGAACACCTGCGCGAGCCTGGTTGTATCTGCCTCCACGAAAACCGGCTCGGAGGGAGCATTGATCGTGAGCTCGTGACCAGACTCCTCGATCAGCGGGCGGCTGGTTTCCAAGGCGTTCCGCACGACGGCAGACAGCTCGACCCGCTCCTTGCGTAGTTCCACCTTGCCCTGGCTGATACGGCTGAGGTCCAGCAGGTCGTCGATCAGCCGGACCATTTGCTGCAATTGCCGCTCCATCATCCCGCGGGCCTGTTCGACGATGTCGCGGTTTTCTCCCGCCAGCCGCATGATTTGGAGGCCGTTGCGGATGGGCGCCAGAGGATTGCGCAGCTCATGAGCCAAAGTCGCCAGAAACTCGTCCTTACGGCGATCGGCCTCGCGCAAAGCTTCCTCCATTTCGCGCTGCTCGGTGATGTCGGTGTTGGTACCGAACCAGCGAAAAATGCGCCGCGTCGAGTCAAGGATCGGCATGGCGCGGGAAAGGAACCATCGGTACTGGCCGTCCTTGCCACGCAGGGGAAACGTGTCCTCCCATAGCTCTCCGGTATCCCAGGATTGCTGAATTCTCGCCACCACTCGATCCACGTGGTCCGGATGGTGAACCTTTTTCCATTCCCATCCCTGCACTTCCTCCAGGGTTGTCCCGGTGTAGTCGAACCAGCGCTTGTTGTACCAAAAGATCCAGCCTCTTTCGTCCGCCATCCAGGCGAGTTGCGACATATTGTCCGCCAGATTGCGGAAGTTTTCTTCGCTCTGTCGCAACGCCTCTTCCGTCCGCTTTCGCTCGGCGATATCGATGACCGAGCCGATATAGCCTAGGAAGCGGCCGTCAGCGGCGAAACGGGGCGTCGCCGCATCGATCGCCCAACGATACTCGCCGTCCTTTCGGCGCAGGCGGTACTCGAGACGGAAAGCTTCCTTCCGCGCATTAGCCGGGATAAAGATCTCTTGCGCCTTCGCGCGGTCGTCAGGATGGGTTGCCGCGAGCCAGCCGAAGCCTAAACCTGTCTCGGGTGTTTGACCTGTGAAGTCATACCAGGACTTGCTGAGAAAACTGGAAGCGCCGTCCGGTTCCGTGACCCAGACCATCACCGGCGCATTGTCGGCCATGTGGCGGAAGCGTTCCTCGCTCTCTCGCAGCGCCTCCTCGGCTTTCTTGCGCGCAGTGATATCTACGACAGTGCCGATATGGCCGATAACAAGCCGGTTATCGTTCAGCAGTTCCACCGCGCTGCCTTGAAGCCAAGTGACAATCCCGTTCGGCCGCGTGAAACGGTATTCAGAAGCAAATCGTTCACGCCGTTGTACCGCCTCGTACCATTCTTTAGCGATGCGCTCTCGGTCGTCCGGATGCAGCGACTTCGTCCAACTCTTGCCTTGCGCCTGCTCCGGCGTCAAACCGGACATGGCGCACCAACTCTGATTGACGAAAAAACAGTCGCCGTTCGTATCCGTCAGGAAGATTCCCACAGGCGCGTGGTTTGCCAGGGTGCGAAAACGCTCCTCGCTCTCGCGCACCGCAAGTTCGGCGCGCTTGCGCTGAGTGATGTCCACCGTGGCGCCGAGCATTCGAATCGGTCGCCCGCCATCTCGCACGACTACCGCGTTCGTGAAAAGCCAAATAACCTCGCCATCGGGACGGACAGCGCGGAACTCGAGATCATAAGGAACATCCTCGTCCAATGTGCGATTAATCGCGGTTGAGACGAATTCACGATCTTCCGGATGGACCAGGGCGGCGAACCCCTCGACTGTCGCATCGAAGTCATCCGGCGCCACACCATGGATCAGGTAAAGTGAATCAGTCCACGAGATGTGATTGCGAGCGATATCCCAATCCCAGACGCCAACCTTGCCGGTCTGAGTGGCAAGGCGCAGGCGCTCTTCGCTATCGCGCCGCACACGTGCCAGCTCAAGGGTGGCGCTTACCCGCGCCAGAAGCTCGCGCGCGCTGAACGGCTTGATCAGGTAGTCGTCAGCACCAGCTCCCAGCCCTTCGACACGCGCCTCCTCACCGGCCCGGGCCGACAGCACGATCACCGGAATCGAGGCCGTTCGAGGATCCGTTCGAAGCGCTCTCAATAGCCCGAAACCGTCCAGGTTTGGCATCATTACATCGGTGAGTATTAAATCCGGCCTCTGATTGAGCGCGGCTTGAAGCGCATCATTGCCGTCGCCAACGGCGATGACTTCGTAAGGTGGAGCAAGGAGCCGTCGAACGTAATCCCGCATGTCCGCATTATCATCGGCCAGGATGATACGGGAGCGCGTTCCCGAAACCGGAACGACAGCGGATAAAGGATAAAGAGAAACAGAAGGAAGCGCTTCTTTTTCGGAGATTTCGCTTTCAGCAGTCTCTGTTGGCAACGACCGCAGCGCCTCTTCGACAAACGGCTCTGCCCCCAACGCAGTGGAGACAAGCGTTCGGCTGGCGCCGATGCGATCGGCCGGAAGGTGCTCTTTGCCGAACAGAATGTTGACCGTAAAAATGCTCCCTTCGCCGTAAATGCTTTCGACTTCCACTGTTCCACCATGGAGCTTAACCAGCTCCTGCACGAGGGCAAGGCCGATGCCTGTGCCCTCGTGGGTTCGACCGCGAGCCCCCTCGACTCGATGAAAGCGATTAAAAATATTCGACAGCTCCGCCTCAGGTATTCCCGTCCCGGTGTCGCGGACGGATAAAACCGCCGTGCCATTCTTCGCTCGCAGCGCTACCTGGATTTCGCCCTCCAACGTGTACTTGAAGGCGTTTGAGATGAGATTAAGAACGATCTTCTCCCACATATCCCGGTCCACGAAAACCGGCTCGGGAAGAGGCGGGCAGTCGATCTTAAGCCGCATCCCCGCCCTTTGAATTGCCGAGCGAAACACGCTTGCCAGCTCCGCTGTGTATGTGGCCAGTTCCACAGGTTCATAGACGGCTTGGCCACGGCCCGCTTCAATGCGGGAAAAATCGAGCAAGGTGTTTACCAATTTCAAAAGCCGTTGACCGTTCCTATGGGCGACCGTAAGCAACTCCCGATTTGCCGGGATAACTTGCGCGTCAGGCTTAGCGAGGATGTCGTTAATCGGCCCCAGCATGAGCGTCAGGGGCGTACGAAACTCATGGCTCACGTTGCTGAAGAATGCCGTTTTAGCTCTATCGAGTTCGGCTAGCGTCTCGGCACGCCTTCGTTCCTCTTCATAGGCGCAGGCGTTGGCAATAGCCGCGGCGATGTGCCCGGCGATCAGCTCCATAAACCCTCGATAGTCGTCATCGAATTGCCTTCTAGGGCTGATACCCGCTACAAGAAATCCAGCAAGCGTATCTTGGCCGGACTTTCTGATAGGCAGCACGATGGCCGATTCTGTTGGCTCAGGCCATACGCCGCCGGCGATACCACCATGGACTTCCAACAGCTCCGTGACGATCTCAGGGACACCACTCGTCATCACTGAGCCGAGCGGCCAAACCAGGTCAGAGTTAGCGGGCAGCGTTAGATCGATCTCAGCCGGACATGCCGGCGAGTCGCTTGTCAAGCCGGATTTTCCGGCCAGTCCGCTTTTTTTAGAATCCGCGTCGAGCCGATAAATCAATGAAAAGGGTATGTCATGGCGGTTGTCGGCAAGCACCAGAGCTGCGAGATTGCAAGCCTCCTCCACTGTCCTCGCTTGAGCTGTTTGCTCCGCCAACTCCCGCAACGTCTTAAGCCGACGGCGGTTAAGTACACGAACAGTGTCTTCGGAGCACGCGCAGAAAATTCCACCAACACTGCCGTCGTCATTGGGAATCGGGCTGTATGAGAAGGTAAAGTAAGCTTCCTCGGTGTAGTCATTTCTCTCCATGACCAGCAGCCGTTCCTCCTGCCAACACGCGCGTCCCTCATCTAGAACGGGCTCGATTAACGGACGGATATCTTCCCAAATGTCTGACCAGACGACCGGTCCCGATTTGCCAAGAGCGTCAGGATGGCGCTTGCCCAATATAGGGACGTATGCGTCGTTGTGGAACATGATCATCTCCGGTCCCCACCAAACGAACATCGGATAGCGAGAACCAAGAAGTATGCGCACGGCAGTCTTAAGACTCTGCGGCCAACCGAGCACCGGACCGAGCGGGGTGGCAGACCAGTTCTTCGCCCGCATCAAACGGCCCATCTCACCGCCACCTGCAAGGCAATCGGTCGCGATATTTCGATCTTCTGGGTTCATAACCCTGGATACCCACAAAACGTATCGAAAATCGGCGTGTTGTCAATATGAATCTGGAAGCCGTCGTTCCCACCTCTTGTTCATAGCCAATCAGGTGGAGCGATGGACCCGTTAGTCCCCTTTTCGGAAAGAAGCGAGCTGCGGGAATTTCGCGACCAGCGCTTCGCTGGGCATTGCCTTTAAAGATATTTCCAGCTCCTGACTTAGCATAATCGCGTTCGCTGCCGCATTAGCCCTCGCGTGGTTGTTGAAAAACAGGAAAGCTTTCTGGGTTCCGCGCTTTTCTGTTGCGCTCTTTATTTGCTCGGCCATTTCTTTAATTTCAGCGCGGGAGTAACAGTAATCGTAGCGCTCCCATGATTCTTTATGGTTCCACCACTTTTGAGCGTTCCTGCCGTGTGCACGAAAATAAAGCATGCCGCCCATCGGCTCGAACTTTTGCCGGACGGAGGAGGCAAATTTCGGCTCGTCGATCAAAACCCATGTCGACCGATGCTGTTCCAGAAGCGCCGTGGTCTCTTCGCCTCTCTCACTCCAGCTTTTATGACGGAGTTCTACTGCCTTTGGAAATTGCGGGAAATAACTCAGTGTGTTCTGAAGCTTCTCGACGTTTGCAGGACTGTAATGAAATCCGGTTGGATACTGCAGAAGTAAAGCGCCCAGCTTACGGGCATCCGCCAAAGGCTGAAGACCGGCCCGAAAGAGTTCCATATCATCCTGACTGATCGGCTCCCATTCTCCGGCCGAGCCTCTATGGCCAACTTTGGTCGGGTGCGTGAATTTTTGCCAGAGCTTTACCGCGAAAACGAAATCGCCTGGAGTTTTTCTCACCCAAGCCTCGGTTATCTTCTCCGAGGGTGGGCCATAGAAACTCGAATTGATCTCAACGATATTGAAGAGTTGAGAGTAGTATTCAAGCTGGTCGATCCGCTTCGCTGGGACTTCAGGATAAAAAACGCCGAACCAGCCCTTTGGCGGAGGGCCAGGGTACGAGTAGCCGGAGGTGCCGATATATATTTGCTGTTTAGCAAGCAAGTTAGACCTTATAATTTTGCGGGCTGGTTTCCAGGCTGGTTAGAAGTGGACTGCTCTGCAAGGAGTTGCTGACTCTGGCTTCTGACCTCTGATTTTCCCCCTGCTCATAGATCATCCGCTCCATCCTGTCGCACTTCTGATGATTCGCGTTAACGTTTGTCGCGCAAGTAGGACGTGGCGCTCGTTTATTCTTTGAAAGATTCGGTTCGAGCCCCTGGTATGTAGTTTGCTCGCAGAATATGGGTGCGATGAGTACGTGGTCAGAAAAAAGGAGCGTCTTTACGAGCGAAGGTCCGGCGGCATGGGCGCTGTTCGCGATTCTTGGTCCGCTCATCTTCCTCGTCGTTTTCTATATGACAACCTTATTTCTGAGCCTCTTCTGGCCGCTCGACAGCGCACCGTTTATGTTTCTGTAAGCGTCTTGTTCCATGCTTTCTCGTCTATGTTTGAAAACGGCCGCTACAAGGCACGACCGTCAAGCCCAAGGCGCAATGACGCACAGCTTAAGCACCCCAACTTCCTCGGTTTTAGTCCAGATGCCGCCTGGACTGCGCGGCGGCCAGTTCTTTCTCATTAGTCAGATCTAAACGCAACGGCGTCATTGAAACGTAACCCTTCTCGACGGCCCAGCGGTCGGTACCCTCTTCCACCTGCTCAATAGTGATGATAGTAAACCAAAAGTGTTTTCGCCCCATCGGGTC
>JBOHVS010000318.1:0-2859 GCA_050735975.1 Binatia bacterium
GGGAGATCAGATAACAAGAAAACGCGAGCATAAAAACACCGTGAGATAGGAGCTCTAAAGCGGAAAGCAGCCCTCCGGCATCTGGCGGAGCCTCCCAATACAAAGTGGCTTTTCCCCATAACGCGAAGAGTCCGATTACGTATAGGACGCCGGCCGTGGATTTGTAAAAGGCTCGATCGAGTTCGTGAAACGGCGTGGCTGCGAGCGCGAATAGGCCGCCTGTCGCAATCTGAAAAAAGAATAAAAGAAAGGTGTCCGAGAATCCCAGCATTGGACTAGCCGGCGCGGGGGGATGGACTCGCCTTCTCGGCGATATGCATACAGACGGCGCCGTTCAAAAACTTGCTAACGGCGACTCGCTCAAAGCCCGCCCGCGTAATAAGCTCAGCAATCGCCTCCGGGGGAGCGAATTTTTGAACCGACTTGGCGAGGTAGCTGTAGGCTTTTCGATCATGCGCCAGAATTCCTCCAACCCACGGCATCAAGCCGTAGAAGTATAAGGAGTAAAACGGGCAAAACAATCCTCTGGTAGGCGGAAACATATCAAGCGATACCAGCTTGCCGCCGGGCTTCAGAATGCGAAACGAGTTCACGAAGAACAGCTGAAGATCAGACAGGTTGCGCAAAACAAATGCCGTGATCACCGCATCGAAAAAGGCATCTTTGAAGGGGGGCGACAACGCGTTTCCAAGGACAAAAAACGCGCGGTCGCCGTTCAAAGCCGTCGATCGTTTTGCCTGCGCTAGCCGCAACATCTCTGAGGAGAAATCCAGACCGATCACCCTGCCATCGATCAGATGGCGGGCGGCTGTGAACGTCAGGTCGCCGGTTCCCGCCCCCATATCAAGAACGGACTCGCTGCCGTCTCGGATGACCGCCTCTATGGCTTTTTTTCTCCACCAGGTGTCGAGGCGCAGGCTGATGACGCGGTTTAACAGGTCATATCGTCCCGCAATCCGGTCGAACATGCTTTGAACTGCATGATCGTTGGGATTCTTGAGAGACATCACTTAACAGGCTGTCGAAAGAGGCAGAGGCCAGAGGTCGGAAATCGGAGATCAGAGAACAGATATCAGAGGTCAGACGTCAGAAGTCAGCTAAGAGCAGGGAGCAAGGAGCATGGAGCTGGGGATCAAATTTGCGAAATTCGAAATTTGGAGATGTCTTTTCGATCTCAGCCCTTTGTTCCCTGCTCTTGCGTTTTACCTTTGCTGTTTCCCAAATTCGCAATCCGAAATCCCCCAGCTTCGGCCTGAGGCCGATCCGCCTCCGCCACAGAACCTTGGCGGATTCGCCACAGGGCTTCGGACGAATGCGTCCTTCGGCGGAAAAGCTTTGTGGCGGACCCTGCTCCTTGCCCTTTGCTCTTAGCTCCGTTCTCCCTGCTCCTTGTCAGTCAGCCGCCTGCTATACGTCTCGATCGATGATCAACTGCACCATGGTTTTTAGCCCGTTACGGTACAGCGAAGGGGGAAATTTATTAATCGATTTGAGAGCTTTCTCTGCATAATGTTTGGATGTCGATTTGGCCTGATCGATCGCTCTCCCATTGCGGATTGCCTCCAACGCGGCCGAGATCTGGGCCTCGGTCGGGCTATTCGTCTCGAATACATCGAGCACCGCCGGCTGTCCTTCGTTCAGGGCGAAGATGATGGGCAAAGAAGGGTTTCCGTCTCGCAAATCCATGCCCGTGGGTTTGCCCAGGAGTTCGGCATGGCCCACCACGTCGAGGATGTCGTCAATGATCTGGAAAGCAATTCCCAAGTTGAGCCCGTAGCGGTCCGTTTCTTCAACTAGCCCGCCCTTCGCTCCAGCCAAATAGGCTCCAACCTTAGCGCCGGTTTGGAATAAAGAGGCTGTTTTCCGCTTAACGATCTCGATGTAATTATCGATCGTTACGGCACGATTGCGATTGAAGAAGCCTTGTAATGTTTCGCCTTCGGTTAACAGTGCACATGCATCTGCGGTCCATTCGACCACCGTATCGTCGAATTTCCCGGCGAACTCAAACGCCCTAATGAAGAGAAAATCTCCTGCAACCAAGGTCTTCTTAAGGCCATATTTCTTGTACGCAGACTCTTTTCCCCGCCGCGTTTCAGCTCCATCGATGATATCGTCATGCAGCAGGGTCGCCGTATGGATCAGCTCTATAGCCGTGGCAATATCGACGATATCTTGGGTTCTCTTCCCGTCGAAGGCAAGGAAAGCCAGCAGGGTCACCAGCGGCCGGATCCGTTTTCCTCCGCCATGAATCAAGTGCGCGGCAATTTCAGTCAGGGTTTGCTCGCGGGAGCGAATGGCACTCGCGAGGTTTTTTTCAACGAGCTTTAATTCTTCAGTGACGTAGCTGAAAGGGTCGCTTGCTCTCCGTAAGGAAGGAATTCTGCGTTCCAGTTCGATCGCGGATAAATCAGCGGATTTCAGGACCTTGCCTTTGGGTTCTTGGATCAGAAAAACTCCACGTAATTCCACGTAAAAAGTTAGCACGCAAAATGGCATAGATCCATAGTGAGGTCAAGCAACTTTCTGCCGGCCCGGCTCATGATTGATCGAGTATAGGACTAATCGAATAGACGATTTATATGACGCATATGACCCATATAAAGGGAAGAGCAGCAGTCGTATAGCAGCTTTTTTCTTGACAAGAAGAAGCCTCCCTTATTATAAGCAACTAAATTCAGTGTGTTAGCTGGTCAGCATCTGGCTTAAGACTACGTGAGTTAAGGCTAAAAGGAGGGGTTTATGGAAGTGGCGCATTTTTTGTTTCGTTGGATTCACTTTCTTGCCGGTATCACATGGATTGGAATTCTATATTACTTCAATTTCGTGCAAACGCCGTTTTTCGCTGAAACCGAAGCG
>JBOHVS010000319.1:0-23720 GCA_050735975.1 Binatia bacterium
GTTGGGAGCTCACGAACAATCGTCTGAAATGAAAGGGTACGAGTAGTCGCAAAAAAAATCAAACCATCGAGACGGGCGGAGCGATGGCTCTGGCCCGCCCTGCGCTAAGAGACTGTGTCGTAATACCGTTCATGGTTCGAGAGCCTCACCACCAACGGATGGTGGCATTCCGAAAATCAAAGACTTAGCCGTTCGGGGGGAGACGAACAACACGAAAATAATTGCGCAGCTCAAGCGGGAAGCGCGGACAGAGGATCCATCACGCCGATCAGGCTATCGCGGGTAACGAGTCTGGCCAGTTCAGCTTCACTCAACTCTTCCGTGCCTTTTGGCCGAAGCGGCAAAACCAGGTAGCGGATATCCGCCGTGCTGTCGTGAACGCGCACCTCGACATCGTCGGAGAGGACGAGCCCGAACTCGCGCATCACGCCGCGCGGATCGTTGACGGCTCGCTGCCGGTAATTGAGACTCTTGTACCAATCGGGTGGCCGGCCGAGGATCGGCCGTGGGTAACAGGAGCATAACGTGCAGACCACTACATGGCGCACAAGTTCCGTGTTTTCCAGGACCACGAACTCATTGATGCTGGTAGCATCGATCCCGAGTTCGGCGCACGCCGCTTTGGGATCTGTGATCAGCCGAGCCTTAAACGCGGGATCCACCCACGCGCGGGCAACGAGCTTCGCGCCGTTGGCCGGAGAGCGGGCCTCTTGATATTCGATCTGGCAGCGAATGTCTTTTTCCGTCAGCACCCCTTTTTCCAACAGCAGTTCACGAATCGCATAGACCCGCCGCGCGATCGGGCTAAGCTCATGTTTCGGATGTTCATGCGAATCTGTCGTGTGACCGGCGCTCATCGAATTACGCTCCTTATGTGGCGGGATCCAACCAATGCTCGAATATATCGACTAACACTTTGTCATGCGGCGCCCCGTACTCTCCCCAGACATCAGCTTGTTTAAAGGCGACCACGTACAGGGGCCTCTTCGGCAGACCATCGCCACCGTGGCCGAGCGACTCCGGATTAAGAAATTCGCCGTGGACTTGCTCGATCCGGCCCGTCTTACCGCGAATGTACCACGGCGTGCGTATATGACCGGGCCGGTCTTCCATGCGGACGCGGACCTGATCCCCCGGTTTGAACTTGCCGATGATCGGGTTCATGGCTCGCCCCACTTTTTCCCGAACTCGGCTACTTTTCGATCGATCTCATCGCGCGTGAGAATCTTCTTCTCGATGAGGATGGTTTCCATGCTGGCGATCCAGCGCTCATAATAACTCATGCCTCGATACGTCTGGGAGTCCATCTCTTCTCTGACCCGCCGCAACTCATCCGTCCGCCGGACCCCCTTGGCGCCGAGAGCCTGATTGATCGCATCGGCCAGGATCTCCCAGTCGGAGAGTTGATGCTCGGATTGATCAATGGGCCCGCCGGGCAGCCCTCCGACATCATGATGTCCTCTTGTCATTGCCGCACCTCGGTTATTTTGCTTTCAGGCGCCGTTCAAGCGCGGTCTGCTCTTCTTTGATGCCGGCGGGCAAATGATCGCCGAATTTTTCGAAAAACTCTGACTGGCTTTTGAGGTTGGCCTTCCAACCGTCCCTATCGACACTGACCAGCCGTTTGAAATCCGATTTCGAAACCTTAAGACCGTCGCCGCCGTTCAAACTCGACGCTTTCGGCACGTAACCGATGGGCGTCTCATCCGCATCCCCTCCGCCTTTGCATCGCTCGATGACCCAACGTAACACGCGCAGGTTCTCGCCAAAGCCCGGCCACAGGAACTTGCCTTGCTCATTGCGTTGAAACCAGTTCACGCGGAAGATCTTGGGTGGATTCGTTGCGCGCGTGGTCATAGACAGCCAGTGACCCCAGTAGTCGCCCATGTTATAGCCGCAGAACGGCAACATCGCCATAGGATCGCGGCGCACCACGCCAACCGCGCCAGTGGCGGCCGCCGTCGTCTCAGACGCTAAAGTCGCCCCGAGGAAAGTTCCATGCTGCCAGTTGAACGATTGGTAAACCAAAGGAACAAGCTTTTGGCGCCGAGCGCCGAAGAGAATCGCGCTGATCGGCACTCCTTCCGCTTTTTCCCACTCGCTCGAATAGGTCGGACATTGCTTGACGGAAACAGTGAACCGAGCGTTGGGGTGGGCTGCGGGATGGGCGCTCGCCGGAGTCCATGGTTTCCCGCGCCAGTCCTGCGCGCTAGCAGGCGGCGGATCGTCGTGCCCCTCCCACCAAACCGTACCGTCGGATCGAAGGGCGACGTTGGTAAAAATAGTGTCCTTCTGAATTGTCGCCATGGCATTCAGATTGGTCTTTGATCCGGTCCCGGGCGCAACTCCAAAGAAGCCAGCCTCCGGGTTGACGGCCCAAAGCCTCCCATCATCCCCGATGCGCAACCAGGAAATGTCATCGCCAATCGTATGGATTTTCCAACCCTTCATGCTCTCCGGCGGCACCAACATCGCCAGGTTCGTCTTTCCGCAGGCGCTGGGGAAGGCGCCGCAAACGTAAGTTATTTCTCCGTCGGGGCTTTCGACTCCAACGATAAGCATATGCTCGGCGAGCCAGCCTTCTTTTTGGCCCAACTTGCTGGCGATTCGAAGCGCCAAGCATTTCTTCGCCAGCAGCGCGTTGCCGCCATACCCAGAACCGACGCTCCAGATGGTATTATCTTGGGGATAATGGCAAATAAACCGCCGCTCGATGTCCAAATCGGCCTTGGAATGAAGGCAACGGGTAAAATCGTCGGAAAGGCCGAGGTGGTCCAAGGCAATTTTACCCATGCGCGTCATAATGCGCATGTTGAGCACGACGTAAACGCTATCAGTAATTTGAATCCCTACTTTGCTAAACGGCGAGCCGTGCGGACCCATGAGGAACGGAATCACGTACATCGTCCGTCCGCGCATCGCGCCGGCAAAGATCTTCGATAACCGGTCGTAGGCCTCTCCCGGAGCCATCCAGTTGTTGTTCGGTCCGGCATCTTCCTTCTCGGGAGTGCAGACAAAAGTCAGATTCTCGGTTCGCGCCACGTCATTGAGCGCGCTTCGGTGGAGATAGCAGCCGGGCAACTTCTCTCGATTGAGCGCCATAAGATCGCCACATTCGAGGGCAATCTGCGTAAGCCGCTCCCGTTCTTCCTCGGAGCCGTCGCACCAGAAAACATTATCCGGTTGGCACAGCGCCGCGATTTCTTTAACCCATTTCTCGATATGTGTGTTGGAGGGCACGGGTTCCGTTCCGTTGTTCATGAACTCGTTCAGGTTCCTTTCGTGATGGTGGCTGGCCTACTCGGCCACTTACCCGCGGTTTTAATCCGTCTCGCGGCGGTCATGCTGCGGCACCACTGCTCGTGGCGGACAGCCCCCTTTCATGGCTCGCATTCAACCTATCTGATTAAACGCAAAAATGTCAATCCTATCCCCGCCGCTCCTACTCGCTTGACCCTTATTCTTCCTTGCCAGATAATAGGCCCTGATGGGAACAAGGTTGCTGGCAGCACTGCTGGTATTCTCCTGGATCATTTTCTCTGCGATTGACTTAATCGAGGATTTCAGTTTCGGCAATGCTACTGTCGAATCTGCAGAATCCAAAAACCGTGGTCCTGCAAAGCCCATCAAAGTTGCGAATGATACTGTTGAGCGAGCAAACCGATATCCTGGTGTGTTCGCCAAACTGCCTGAACACTCCGTTCTGCAGACCGGTGCGCAACAAGCTTTTGTGAATGCAGACATGATCCCGAAAGCGTCCAGATGCCACCTCTCCTGCGTTCTTCTCATTTAGCCATACCCCCGTCCATCACTAGCGCAGCTTCTCTACAAACTCGATTTTAGTTTGTTCTCCGCACTGTCGTGTTCGTCGTTCATTACCCGGCGACATGATGGCGCGCTTTGAGGTGCTATCAGATGGAAAAGCGGATTCACGCGCCGGAAGTCTATTGGAGTAAATACATTAAACGAGACCCTTGTTTCCTGTCTGAATCAAGTAGTGCTTTTGACGAGGAGCACGACCAATATGCGCGCGGGTTTTGCACAAACCTAAAGGGAACTCGCCTGCTCGAGATCGGCTGCGGTGATGGCGCCGGCGCTATCGGTTTAGTCCGAAAGTACAGCTGCAGAAAGGTCTTTGCGATAGATATATCCTACGTGCGCTTGCAAATTGCACGAGAGAATGTAAGCCGCTCGGGGTTATCCGGTAAGATTCGTCTCCTGCAGATGGATGCCAACCAACTGGCGTTTTCAGATCGGTACTTCGATGTCGTGTTCTGCAACTCGGTTGTTCTATTTCTCGATCGGTCGCGGTTTTTTCCCAAGTGGTACGTGTGCTCAAGCCAGGGGGCCGTCTGCTTTTATTCCGGGAAGCTTTGAGAGGAAACGTTATCATGGAACTCTACCGGGCTTTATGGCCGGCCCGGTGGAAGCGTTATGCGCAAAAATTCTCAAACCACTTGACCGTGAAGGAAATCGAACAAGCGGCCGTACAATATTTCGCATCCGTGGAGCACCGGGAGTTCTATTTCGTTTTCTCGATTCTCCGTCGAAGTCTGCCATGGTTGATGAACCGCGTAATCCGAAATCGAATCCAATACCGACTTCCTGCCTGTAAATGGAGCCGCGCCATAGACAGGACGCTGCTTCGAAGATTTCCTATTCTAAGGCACTCTGCCTGGATTACAGCCGTATGTTTTTGGACCCATAGAGACCCTAGTCCCATATACGGGTCTCGGATCTTGATGGGAGAAGGGGAGCACAAAGAGTAATTCATACACAAAGGAAACTCTGTTGAATATCGTCACGGGTGAAAAACCCGAAATAATTGCCATCGGCCCCGTGGAAAGGTTTCGTTCCACTCTGCGAGCGCTACCAAGTGCCCTTCGGAGTCTTGAATTCGAACCAGTTTTTCGCCCGCTTTTGGCCTATCCAATTGTGACAGCATCTCTTGCTGCCCTAAACGGAGCTGAGAGATACGTCGGCTTTCCCAGGTAACCGCGGGAAGGTGATTCAGGCCGACTTCCAAGGCGATCAGCGGCACCTGTCCTTGGGAGTGAAGACGCTCGAGTTGGTCCGGTGTGACCGCTTCTTCGACCGTCAAATGGTTGCATGCCAGCCTTCTCAGACTTTTCAGGTGCGCGCCGCAGCCCAGAGCCTTCCCCATATCGGCGGCCAAGGTTCTCACGTAGGTGCCGCGTGAACAGGTCACTTCGAATTCGATCTCATCGGCAGTCAACCGGTTCAGTCGAAGCTTTTCGACCCTGATGTCCCGCGGCTCCCGCGGGATCTCTCTTCCCTGCCTCGCCAGCTCGTATAGACGGACGCCATGTTTTTTTAGCGCTGAGAACATCGGCGGAATCTGCCGAAGGTCGCCCGTGAACTGTTGTTCCAACGACTTGAGCTCTGGATCACCGAAGGACATGACCGGCCGAACTTCCAGCACCTTGCCTGTTAAGTCCTGAGTCTCGGTCTCGACGCCCAGCCGCATGATGCCGCGGTAAGTCTTGGCCCCGCTGAGGAAGATCCCGGCAACCTTGGTGCCCTCGTTAATGCCAAGGGGAAGAAGCCCCGAGGCAAACGGATCCAGTGTGCCCAAATGGCCGACCCGCTTTGCCCGAAGGATGCCTTTGACCTTGCGCACCAAGTGCGCCGACGAAGGCCCCTCCGGCTTGTCGATGAGGAGAATGCCGCTTTGCATGATAGGCAAAGTCGAAAAGAAATAGAGGTGACGCAGAGCCTTACTGCTTTACCTGCCGGAGGAGATCATCGATGCGCCGGGCTTCGTCTTCGGTCTCGTCGTAAACGAATTCGATGGTGGGAACAAATCTTAGCTTGAGCTGCTTGCCGATTTTCGAGCGAATAAAGCCCGTGGCGCTCTTGAGTCCCGTCGTCGCCGGTTCCCGGTCGTTGGGTCCGCCGAGCAAGGTAAAGTAGATGTGGGCGTGCCGGAGATCTTTGCTCACTTTGGCTCCGGCCAAGGTAACCGCGCTGAGCCTCGGGTCGCGGATCTCTCTTCTGAGTAAATCCGCAATCAACTCGATCAGCAGATCTCCGACGCGGTCTGAGCGTTGATAATCCATAACGGTCACTGCCGCGCGATCAGCAATGAAAGAACTCCATTTCGCTATCTCTCACTTGAACGAGCCCCATATCGTCAACACACTCAACAATCTTCTGAAGCATCGCCTCGACAACCTGTCGGCTGGCGCCGGCGGCGGCAAAGCCTAAGACCGCGCTCTGCCACAATTCGTGATCGCCGCATTCGGTGGTCGAGACGTTGAAGCGATTGGAGACTCGTGCCTGAATACTCTTCAGTACTCCCCGTTTGCCCTTCAAGGAGTGGTTTTCAGGCAGCAAAAGACTAAGCTTGAGAACCCCCACCACCATGGAGGCTAAGAATATCTGGGAAAAATCGCGGGCTATCGCTTATCCTCTGCCAACGTGCGACGCTTCCCGCCCGGATTGGCTCGGCGCGATTCGTCGTATGACGGGAATTCGCTCGTAGGCCTCGACCACGTCGCCCTGCTTGATATCTTGAAAGCCTTCGACCGAGAGACCGCATTCATACCCCGCAGTCACTTCACGAACATCATCTTTGAATCGCCTCAGGCTCCCGAGTTTACCTTCATGGACGACCACCTGATCTCGCAAAAGCCGAATCAAATTACCACGCTGTACCTTCCCCTCTGTTACGTAGCAACCTGCGATCGTGCCGGCGCCTTGAATGTTGAAAATCTGCCGAATCTCGACGCGGCCATGAACCTGCTCGCGGTATGTCGGTTCAAGCATGCCTTCCATTGCGGCTCGCACGTCCGCCACCGCCTCATAAATAACCGTGTAGAGCCGAACGTCTACTCCCTCCTGCGCGGCCAGAGCGGCGCCCTTGGATTCGGGTCGAATGTTGAAGCCGATCACTATCGCGTTGGAAGCCGCCGCCAAGAGAATATCGCTCTCGGTGATTCCGCCTACCGAGCCGTGAATCACCCTGAGCTTCACTTCTGCCGTGGAGAGGCGGCTCAGCGCGTCGGTCAGAGCCTCTACGGACCCTTGCACGTCAGCCTTCAGCACCACCCGGAGTTCCTTCACGTCGCCGGCCTTGATTTGAACGTATAGCTCTTCCAGCGAGACCTTGCTTGATTTGACCAATTCCGCCTCTCGTTGCTTGCTCTGGCGGTAGTCGGCGACCTGTCTGGCCTTCGACTCATCCGCCACGGCGACAAAGGAATCACCGGCTTGAGGCACCCCTTGGAGGCCGAGAATTTCGACGGGCAACGAAGGGCGCGCCTGTTCGACCTTGCGACCGCGGTCATCGATCATCGCCCGCGCCTTGCCATGAAAAACGCCGCAGACAAATGCGTCGCCGACACGCAGTGTTCCTTCCTGTACAAGAACCGTTGCTACAGGGCCTCGCCCGCGATCCAGTTTCGCCTCAACGATAGTCCCACGCGCAAGTTTATCGGGATTGGCTTTAAGCTCCAGAATGTCCGATTGCAGCAACAGCATCTCGAGTAGATGTGGAATCCCCTCATGGGTTTTCGCCGATACCGGCGCGAATACCGTATCGCCACCCCAATCGTCCGAGACCAGACCATACTCAGAAAGCCCTCTCTTCACCCGCTCCAGGTTGGCGTCCGGCCTGTCGATCTTATTGATAGCCACGATGATCGGCACTTCGGCGGCACGGGCGTGATTGATCGCTTCTACGGTCTGCGGCATGACGCCGTCATCGGCCGCGACCACGAGCACAACAATATCAGTGACTTTGGCGCCCCGAGCCCGCATGGCGGTGAACGCCTCATGGCCCGGGGTGTCCAAAAACGTCACGCTGCGACCATCCACTTGAACGTGGTAAGCGCCGATATGCTGCGTAATGCCGCCGTGTTCCTGAGCCGTAACATTGGTGCTGCGGATGGCGTCGAGCAGCGAAGTTTTGCCGTGATCGACATGACCCATAATCGTGACGACCGGCGGTCTCGGTAGCAGCGCGCTCTCCTGTTCTTCGACCTGATGCTCGACCTCCAGCGCCCCCTCCACATCGAACGCGACGTTTTCCACCTGATGGTCGAAGTCGGCCGCTACAAGGGTCGCCGTATCAGAATCCAATACCTGATTGATGGTGGCCATCATGCCCAAGCCCATCAACTTTTTGATCACTTCGCCCGCTTTGATACCCATCTCCCTGGCCAGGTCACCCACGGTGATTACTTCGGAGATCTTGATCACGCGCTTGCTTGCCCTTGGGACTGTGATCTCGGTCTTTCTTTGTTCTTTTCCTGGGAGCGCCCTCTTTTTCTTGGGAATACGCCCCGAGCGCAACTCCTTTTCCCGGAACTCCAATACGTCTTGCTTCTTAACGACGCGCTTTTTATGCCTCCCTACTTTGGCTGGCTTTTCCTCCTCGCCCGCGGGCTTCTCTTTATCAACGTCACGAGCCGGCTTGGCGGCTTCCGCGCCCGCGATCACAGGCGTGGCCGGTTGGCCGGGAAGAGGCCTTCGACCAGAAGGAGGAGCCGCCGGTGCAGGTTGAACCGTCCGTTTGAGATCGATGCGACCCAAGATAACCGCGCCGCGCGACCCTTCCGGTGCCGGCGCCGGTTTCGCCTCCGGCGGAGCGGGAACGGGCACCGGCTCGGCCTCCTTGGGTTGTGCTGGCGCGGTCTCTTCTTCCGGCGCAGCTTCCCCGTTTGTGCGAGCAGCCTCGTCAAAGGGCGCTTCGAATTCGGGGGCGCCGGGCGGCAATACCTCATCAAAGAATGGTTCCGCTTGAGACGTGACTTCCCCTATTCCCGCCGGTTCCTCCGCAGCAGCGGCGGTAACTTCAACTTCCGGCTGAAGCTTTTCGGCAGGTGTTGTGACTTCGGTGCGGCTCGTTCGGCGACGGATAACGTTGGTTCGCACACGGCGCTCAACCACGGTTTCTCTTGCCTGGATCTCCCCCGCGCCTTCATCTTCGGCTCTTACCATCCGATCGACAACGACTTTTTCCTCACCTACATGGACCCGGGGCCTTTCCGGCGCCGCCAAAACCGCACGGATTCGGGCTACTTCTTCGTCTTCTAAGGAACTCTGGGCTTTGCGCCCCCTCATCCCCATTTTCTCAAGCTGGGCAATGAGATCCTTGGTATCGATCCCTAGTTCCTTCGCCAGCAGATGGACTCGTGTCTTTCCCATCTCTTACTCCCAGTGTCGCTCGCTTAACTCGTTTACCAGTTTTTCCTTTGCGTCCTTGGCGATTTCGGCGCGAAACGCTCTATAGTGGCTCCTTCTCTTGAGAAATGCTTGCCAGCAGTCTCGCGCGGCGTGAAGATAGCCGCCCCGACCATCCAACCGATCGATTTCCAGTTCACCATCGCTTTTCATGACCACCCGAACCAGCTTGCCTTGATCGTCACTTCGACCGCATCCTAAACAGGTTCGCTGTGGTCGGTGCCCCCGCTTCTTTGCCACGCGTCACCTTCGCAGGCCACTAAGAGTCCTGAGTCTCTTTCACCGAGCCTTCCTCTGCAGGCGCGGCATCTGCCGCCGGTTCTTGCGCGTTGGCTTTTTCCTCTTCTGCCTTGGCTTTTTCCTCTTCTGCTTTGGCTTTTTCCTCTTCTTCTTTGCGCCGTTTTTCGGCTACATATTCTTTGGCTGATTTATGCAATGCTTCAGCCTTGTCCTTACTGATTCCCTCGACATCCTGAATTTCATCCAACTCGCTGTCCGCGACCTCCTCCGCCGACTTGAATCCGGCCTGGTATAGCAACTCGGCCGACAGATCGTTGATACCGGGAATCGCGCCGATAGACTGGCGGGCCCGTCGCGTTTCCTCTTCGGCCTCGGCTTCACTTCGAACGTCGATGCGCCATGTAGTTAAGCGCGAAGCCAAGCGAACGTTTTGCCCTTTCTTGCCGATGGCGAGAGAGAGTTGGTCATCCGGGACGATAACCTCCATGCTATGCTCGTCGTCGTCGATGATGATCTTCGAAACTTTCGCCGGCGCCAGCGCGCGGCATACATATTCCGCCTGGTCCGGTATCCAGTGAACGATATCGATCTTCTCACCGCGCAACTCCTGCACAACGGATTGTACGCGGGTGCCTTTCATGCCGACGCAGGCGCCCACCGGATCGACGTCAGGGTCATTCGATATGACCGCAATTTTTGCCCGCCCGCCGGGTTCGCGAGCCGCTCCCTTGATCTCGACAATGCCTTCGTAGATTTCGGGCACCTCCTGCTCGAAGAGCTTGATCAACATTCCAGGGTGGGTCCGTGACAGAACGATCTGCGGACCGCGGCTGGTGATGTCCACGCTCACAATGTAGGCGCGAATCCGGTCTCCTTGCCGATAGCGTTCGCGAGGCACCTGCTCTTTCTCGGGCAAAATCGCGTCGGTGCGGCCAAGATTGACGATGATGTTTCTCTTTTCGAACCGCTGGACGATGCCGTTTACGAGTTGGCCTTCTCGTCCTTTGAATTCGTTATAGATGATCTCTCGCTCAGCGTCGCGAACCCTTTGCACGATGTTTTGCTTCGCTGCCTGGGCGGCAATGCGGCCGAACATGCTCGAATCCAGCTTGGATAGCAATTCGTCGCCGACTTCGGCGTCCGGATCAAGGGTGTCCCTCGCCTCATCCAAAGTGATTTCAACAGCCGGATCATTGACCGTCTCGACCACCGTCTTGGCCTCGAACAGCTCAACTTCGCCGATCTCCGGGTTGAACTGGGCTTCGATCTTCCGTTGGTGGCCGAAGGTCTTCTTGGCGGCGGAGATCATGGCGTTTTCCAGGGCGCTGATCAGAATCGTTTTGTCGATGCCCTTCTCCTTGCTCACCTGTTCAATGACGCGATTGAGGTCTTGCTGCATATTACGCACTCCAGTCGTGCTCGTAATTCGACTTCTCGATCATGGAAAATGAAATTTGATAAAGCGTGCCGTCTTGCATTAACGCGATCCTGCCTTCGGAAACTTCCTGGAGAATACCCAAGAAAGACCGCCTGCCGCCGATCATTTCGCGGGTCCGGACCCGAATCCGTTTGCCCACGAATCGCGCGAAGTGTTGCGGTTTCTTGAGGAGTCGATTGATTCCCGGCGAGGAAACTTCCAGGGTGTAGGCGCCTTCGATGGTGTCCCGAGTGTCCAGCAAATCGCTGAGCTGCCTGCTAACTCGGCTTAAATCATCGACATTGGCCCCTCCCTCTTTATCCAAATAGAGCCGCAGAACCCTCCCGCCTCTACTTCCCTCGCGCCTGAACTCGATATCGACAATTTCCATTCCTTCCATCTCAGCTAAAGGGGTCGCGAGCTCCCATATTCGAGCAACTGTCGCATCCATGCTTTTCCGCCAAAACCAAGTCCCAAAAACAAAAAAAGCGGGCAAAGCCCACTTTGGTATAAACTACTAAAGTGTAGGATTTTTCTATCACAGTGGATATTGCCAATGCAAGCTCCGCTGCTTTTCATCGGGGGGCTTTATTTGCTATGATTCTCGCGGCCTTAAATACTCGCGCATCAAAGCCATGGGTGCTCACGACCAACACCCCGTCCCACAAATCTCCTGGAAGCAGATTCTTACCAGCTTGGAAGACGGGGTCATAACAGTGGATCTCCAAGGCGAGGTGGCCTTTTTCAACGAAGCCGCGGAGGTTTTAACGGATATCTCTGCGCGGCAAGCCTTGCAGCAATCCTTTATGGGTCTTTTTAGAAACGAACCCTGGCTGATCGAATTGCTGAAAAAGAGCGGTCCGCCACGCCACGAAAGTGTCCGCGGAGAAGGGGACATTGTCAGTCGTCGCGGAAGGAAATTGCCGATTAGCGCCACAGCTTCTCCCTTGCAAGACGGCAATGGAAACTTTCTCGGCCATATTCTCCTCCTGCGCAACCTAAGTTATCGAAAGGAGCTGGAGGAAGATCTCAAACGCGCCGATCGTTTGGCGATGATGGGAACGGTTGCCGCCGGGCTGGCGCACGAGATCCGCAATCCGTTGGGAGGAATCAAGGGCTCGGCCCAGATGCTGCGGCGGGCGTTTGACAAAGATTCGCCCCTTGTCGAGTACACAAACATTATGGTCCGCGAGGTGGGCCGTGTAAATCAGCTGATTGAGCAGCTGCTCGATTTATCGCGCCCGGCCGAGTTGAAGTTGGATCCGCTGAACATTCACGAAGTGCTCGAAGAGGTCCTGCTGCTGGAGGATCAAACGGTTGAAAGGCAAAACAAGACGGTGACCAAACGCTTCGACCCGAGCCTCCCGCCGATTCGCGGCGATAAATCCAAGCTAACTCAAGTATTTCTTAATTTAATCAAGAATGCCTTCCAAGCCATGCCCGAAGGCGGCATCCTCACGGTTACAACACGGGTGGAGACCGATTTTCATATTCGCGGCCAAGACGCCGAACGCAGCAAGTTGATTTGGGTGGACATTGAAGATCAAGGAACCGGGATCAAAGAAGAAGATTTGCCGCATATTTTCTCGCCATATTTCACAACCAAGAACAACGGCACGGGCCTGGGTCTGGCGACTTGTTACGGTATTATCAAAGAGCACGGTGGTTTAATTCGCGTGGAAAGCACTGAAGGAACGGGCGCGACTTTTCGGGTCTCGCTTATTGTGGCTTAACTAAAATGGATCAGGGAAAAATTCTCATCGTCGAGGACGAAGAGTCGCTGCGCTTCGTGCTCAAGAAAGCGCTTGAAGATGAAGGCTACTGGATACAGGCCGTGGCCAACGGAGCGGCGGCGCGCCAATCTTTGAGCGAGACGAATTTCGACGTTGCCTTGATGGACATCAAGTTACCGGATACCGACGGCCTGACCCTCCTCAAAGAATCCAAAGAAGGCGGCGCCGACACTTCAATGATCCTTATGACCGCGCAAAATACCATGCGCAACGCCATCGGCGCCATGAAGAACGGCGCCTTCGACTACATCACCAAGCCGTTCGATCTCGAGGAAATGTTGGTGCTGGTGAAACGCGCCGTAGACAGCCGCAAGTTGACCCGTGATTTCCGCGAACTGAAGGAAGAGGTGAAGAAACGTTTCGAGCCCGGGGTCAACATTATCGGCACCAGCCTGAGTATGCAAAAGGTGTACAAGACCATAGGACAGGTTGTGGATACCCAGGCGACCATCTTGATCCAGGGCGAAAGCGGCAGCGGCAAGGAGCTGGTCGCCAAGACGATTCATTACAACTCTCCCCGTTGGAACCAGCCTTTTGTCGCGATTAATTGCGCCGCCATTCCGAGGGATTTGCTTGAAAGCGAGCTCTTCGGCCACGAAAAAGGCGCCTTCACCGGCGCACTCGACCGGCGCATAGGAAAATTCGAGCTGGCCGAGGGCGGAACGCTCTTTCTCGATGAGGTCGCCGACATTCCCCTGGAACTGCAAACGAAGTTGTTAAGAGTCCTCCAGGAACACGACTACAGCCGGGTCGGAGGGACAGTGGTTTTGACCGCCAACGTGCGCATCCTAGCGGCAACGAACCAGGACCTGGAAAGATCGGTCAAGGAGAGGCGATTTCGGGAGGATCTCTTTTTCCGTCTCAAGGTGATTCCCATCTATTTGCCGCCGCTGCGCGAGCGGCGGGGTGACATCCCTCTTTTGATCAGTTACTTCATCGAAAAGCTCAACCGCGAGATGGGTATTCAAGTCTCCGGCGTCTCCCCCGAGGCGCAGAAACTTTTGGAAGAACACTCTTGGCCGGGCAATGTTCGAGAACTGGAGAATACTCTCATACGGGGAGCGGTTCTTTCTTCCGGCCCAATCCTTTTTCCCAAAGATTTTGCCCTGCAAAACAAGCAGGCGCCGGCCAGTTTGGAAGTCGATGAACTCTCGTTGGAAGAAGTGATCCATCATAAGCTGGAAGACTATTTCCGCAGAACCGAAGGAGTCGATATCGATAATCTCTACTCGTTGGTCATTGAAAGGGTCGAACGTCCTCTCATCGAGCTGACGTTAAAAAAGACCCGCGGAAATCAGATCCGCGCCGCGCAGATTCTCGGCATCAACCGCAACACCTTGCGGAAAAAAATCACCGATCTGCGCATTCAGGTAAAGAAGGAAGACGACTAACCCGGATTAGTTACCGACGATGGAGAAGCAGCGACACTATGTTCCGGCCATCGCGGGCGAGTCCCTTCCGGCCGCGGTCAATAAGCCTCTACCTTGTAGGCCGCCGCCCGATCCTCTCCAAAGGTGGTTATTCCAGCGGTCGGGGCCTGAGAGCAACCTCCACGTCCCTGTGACCGCGGCTTTCACGGCTCGCCCGCTCGGCAGAGGAAAGCCGGGACGATACGAAAGCCGGCGCACTGAGAGGGTACGGTGTCAAAGAGCAGGGACATCGGAGCAGAAAAGGCTGAGGCTAAGGGAGTTCGAAGTTCGAGGTTCGAAGGCTCTCAACCTAAGCCTCAACCTGAACCGCATTATTCAGGGTACGGCAGCAAGGGGACTGTTCCCCCTCTCTTCGATCTCAGGCGGTTCGGTGCGATTGGGCGAGGCGTATTGCGCTGGCTTGAGGAGCGGCCCGGCTTTCTCACATGAAAGAGCATGAATAATCCGGGTTAGGAGGCCGCTCTGATGTCCAACCGGCTTCAGCTTCCACCGCTCTACGCCATACTCGATCCCGAACAAACGGCGGGCCGCTCGCCCGAACTGATCCTGCGCGAGCTGTTGAATGCAGGGATCGAGATTTTGCAGCTCCGGGTCAAAAACCTGAGTCCGCGAGATTTTCTCGATCTGGCCAAGCAAGCCCGCGAGGCCACCCGCGCAGCGGCTTGCAGGCTGATTATCAATGACCGGCTCGACATCGCGCTCGCGTGCGACGCCGATGGCGTACACCTGGGGCAGGAAGATTTGCCGCTGGCGCCCGCGAGAAGATTGATGGGAGAAAGAATAATCGGCATCTCGACCCACGATGGAGAACAAGCCGGCGCGGCAGAGCGCGGCGGCGCGGACTACATCGGCTTTGGCCCTATGTTCGGCACAAGCACAAAGGACACCGGCTACTCCGCGCGCGGCATCGATATGCTAGGTCGGATCCGCGCGAGTGTTAACCTTCCCATCGTCGCCATCGGCGGAATCACCGAGGCCAACGTCACTGAAGTCTGGAATAGCGGGGCTGACTCCGCCGCAATCATTAGCGATATTTTACAAGCCGAGGACGTGGGGCTAAAAGTGAAACGAATTTTGGCTCGCCATAAACCGTTAGAGCAGTGAAGGATACTTCAGGAAACCTATGAACGGTATGAACGCCACCACTTTCACCAATCCACCCGGCAATCGTTACTTTGAAGACTACGTCGCCGGCTCAGTCCATGAGTTCGGCACGATCAACGTCGAAGAACAGGAAGTTTTGGATTTTGGTAAACGGTTCGTCCCGTTGCCGTACCATATAGACAGAGAAGCGGCGAGGAAAAGCATCTACGGCGATTTGATCGCAAGCGGCTGGCATACCGCCGGCCTGATGATGCGGCTCTATAGCGATCATTACCTTTCGAGCGTCGCCAATCTGGGGTCGCCCGGATGCGATGAATTGCGTTGGACGAAACCTGTTTTTCCGGGTGACGAGCTGTCAGTCCGTGTCACGGTTTTGGAAGCCCGCCGATCGGATAGCAAACCCGACCGGGGCGTCGTCCGATCGTTTGTAGAAGTATTGAACCAAACAAGCGAGATTGTGATGACCTTGAAAATGGTCAACTTCGTGCGGGCTCGCAACCGCAAGGCCGAATCGACACGGATATAGTTTCTGTCACTATCTCTGTCTCTATCTCCGTACTATGCCTCTTCGGCTTCGGCGTAGTTGTACTCGTCGCGCTCGGTGTAATTTTCGAAACGAGTGTACTCGTTGAGGAAGGTTAAACTCACCGTGTCGATGGGGCCGTTTCGCTGTTTCGCGACGATGACTTCAGCGATGCCTTTGTTATCGCTCTTCGGGTTATAAACTTCGTCGCGGTAGATAAACATAATGACATCGGCGTCTTGCTCGATGGCTCCAGACTCCCTGAGGTCGGACATCATCGGACGCTTGTCACCGCGATCCTCAACGCGGCGGTTCAGCTGGGAAATAGCGATCACCGGCACATTCAACTCTTTCGCCAGCGCTTTCAACGACCGGGATATTTCCGAGATTTCTTGTTCGCGATTATTGGCTGTTCCCATCCCCCTCATCAGTTGCAGATAGTCGATGACGATCAGCCCCACTTTCTTCATTCGATCTCGAACCAAACGCCTGGCTTTGGCGCGCAGCTCCAGGATGCTGATGGCCGGCGTGTCATCGACGTAGATCGGGGCCTCGTGCAGCCTGCCGGCGGCGCTTGCGAGTTTTGGGAAGTCTCTCTCACCCAAATAGCCGGACCGCATTTTAGAGTTGTCGACTCGCGCCTCGGAACAAAGCATCCGGAGCACCAACTGCTCCTTGGCCATTTCCAGCGAGAAAACCGCAACGCCAATGCCCTTGAACGCGGCATTGGTGGCGATATTCAGGCTGAAAGCGGTCTTGCCCATGCTCGGCCTGCCGGCGACCACGACGAGATCCGCAGGCTGAAGCCCGGCCGTGAGCCTATCAAGATCATCGTAACCGGTCGGCACACCAGTCACCATCTCCTTGCGCTCGTAGAGCTTCTCTACGGCCTTGAGCGTATCTTTGATCATGTCGCCGACCGCGACAAACGACGCCTTGATTTTCCTTTCCGAGATGTCGAAGATCACCTTCTCGGCAATATCCAGGAACTCTTCGACATTGCCCTGCTCTTCGAACCCCCGGGTCGCGATGTCCGTCGCTGCGCTGATTAAATTGCGCAGAATCGACTTCTCACGAACGATGCGCGCGTAGTACGAGATGTTAGCTGCCGTCGGCACGAAATCGGCGAGCGAGGCCAGATAAGCGCTGCCTCCGATGGCTTCGATCTCTCCCCGGCCTTTGAGACAATCGCTCAAAGTGATGAGGTCCACCGGCTCGCTGCGGTCGGAGAGCTCGATCATGGCGCGAAAGATCTTGCGGTGGGACTCGCGATAAAAGTCCTCGGGGCGAAGCAGCTCCAAGACCTGATTGATCGCCTCGTTGTCCAGCAAGATCCCGCCCAAGACCGAGGACTCGGCCTCCAAATTTTGCGGCGGTATCTTACGAAGATTGTCTTCTAAGCCTGCCATGGGCGTTTCATTTTTTGGATTCGGGGCAAACCGGGATCGAAGTTGCGTTCACGACATATAGAACAAACAACTTAAAAAGCAAGAAAATTTTCTGCCACGGAAGCACCCCTTAAGGTTTTCAGACAAGTGCCATCTCCAAAAAACGAAATCGGCCCGCCGGCCGCTTTCGCCGGCGTCACGAAGTGCGGGGGCCATCTCCAAGATCCACTTCCTTGTGAACCTCGGCAAAGTTGTTCCCGTTAAGCCACGTGGAGCGACGGCCACGCCGACCCCGAATTCGGATTATGCAGAGCTATGCTCCGCGGTAATGACGGTGTGAATGCCGCCGCGCACATTGAAGTCGCCGATCACGGTCATCTTCTTCGGCTGACAGGCTCTTACCAAATCGTCGAGGATTCGATTGATCGCGTCCTCGTGAAAGGCGCCCTCATCGCGGAACGACCAGAGATAAAGCTTGACGGACTTGAGCTCGAGACAAAGTCGGTCCGGCACGTAACGAATGCGGATGGTAGCGAAGTCGGGCTGTCCCGTCCGGGGGCAGACGCAGGTAAACTCCGGACACTCCATGCTGATCTCGTAATCTCGGCCTTGGCGGGGATTGCCAAAGGTTTCCAGATCCTTACTCGGTTTGGTTGCCATGCGCGGATCTTATCTCAGCGTATCATCTTTTCCAATTCGAGGCCGGGAAACTTGACAAGGTCAGAGGGCGATGATAACGGCCTTAATGAATTGTTTTTCTCAGGAGGAAAAACGTGAATAAACCGCGAGAGCCCAAAGCCGGAGAAAAAATGAGCGAGACGGAGGCGAAAGCCTACGTCGACTACCTCTACAATACACTTTACAAGGCGTGGCACGAAAAGATCCACAAAGGTCCGTTTATGAGCCAACTACGCGAAGGGAAATTGCCGCTGCCGGTTATTCGCCAGTTCTTTAAAAACTGGGGCCATTTTTCGATGGAGGTGAATGCGCTGAACGCCGTTTCATATTACACCCATCTCCCTTTCTTTGTTCGGAATTTTGACCTTCTGGGTCCTTTCTGCGCGAAAATCGCGGACGAGTTGATCTCGCCCAAAGCCCCGGGGCACGTGCTTGTTCTGTTGCAAACGGCCGAAGCGATGGGACTGAGCCGCAGGGAGGTTCTGGAAGACCCCTACCTGCCGGCAGCCCGCGGCATCAATGATTTCTGCCATAAAGTTTTTATCGACGGTTCGATCGTCGAACTCTGGGGATTGCACGTCTTCGAGGAATCGCTGTCTCACTGGTCCGGGGAGTGGTACAAGGCGCTGACCACTCATTACGGCTTAACGAAGCAGCAGGCCGTCTATTTTTCGACTCACGAAGAGGCGGACATGGATACCCATCAGCTCGGAGAAGGGGGCGAGGAGGCCATGGGCCATGGCGCCTTTAATCGCACCGTCCTCACCCGCGCGCTCCAGGAGGGGGTCGAATTCCGGGCGGGCTACAGCATGGAGTATTGCGCATTGACAATGATCGATTTGCACGCGCAGATGAAACAGGCGGCGATCGACAATCCCTGCCCGTGATTGGTCAGCCTGAATCCCGTTCAAACTTCGATCCGCTGTGCGCCCGCGTAGACATTACACGATGTGCCACGCAGAAAACCGACCAGGGTCATCTTGAACTTGCGCGCGAGCGCAACCGCCAAACTCGAAGGCGCCGAGACTGCGGCAACCGCGGCGATACGCGCCATTAATGCCTTCTGCATGATTTCGAAACCAACGCGCCCGCTCACGACCAGAACATGCCGGTCGAGCGGAAGTTTTTTCTCCAGCAGAGCGACGCCCACTACTTTATCCACCGCGTTGTGTCTCCCCACGTCCTCGCGTATCCAGAGTAAATCGCCGCCTTGATCAAAGATTGCGGCGGCGTGAAGGCCGCCGGTTTCGTCGAACGCCGCTTGCTCCTCGCGCAGTTTTTGCGGCAGGGAATACAGCAGCGCAGCTGGAATAGTGATATCGGTGGAAACCGGCTTGGTCTTCACCTGAATAGCCTCCAGGGTTGTCTTGCCACAAAGCCCGCAACTCGAGGTCGCGTGAAAATAGCGTCGCAGCCGGCGGCGGTCAAAACGCACGCCGCGCCGCAACTTAACGCAGACCACGTTGGGTAAGCGGCGATCGGGACCGCTGATCGTTTCAATGTCTTGCGCTCCACGGATCACGCCTTCGGTATAGAGAAAGCCGGCCGCCAATTCAGTATCATGCCCCGGCGTGCGCATAGTCACCGCGACGGCTGAACGGCCAAGGCGGATCTCCAACGGCTCCTCGACCGCGAGTTTGTCCTCGTCGTTTGCCGGTTTCTCTCCGGCAAGTCTGGTGATTGTTCCGTGAATAAAAAGGCGATCGGACATTGTCGTCGATTCGATAAGCGCTATCGCCGAGGGCTAAGCGCATGGCGCGCGGAGCATCAAGTTCAGGTTTAGAGCAACCGGCCGCCGGCGAGATGAGAAAAAGCGCTCATCTCGTGCGGAAAAGTTACCGCCGGCGCCTTACAAACATAGCTCGCATTGAGCTGATCGACGCGCGTTACACCGAGCAACGCCATGTCGATGACGAGCTCCTCCTCGAGCAGTTCCAGCACGCGCACCAGGCCGGCTTGCCCGCCGGCGCCCAACCCCCAACCTTGGAGCTTCCCGATGAGTACCGCTTTGCATCCAAGCGCCAGCGCCTTTAGCACATCCGTTCCGCGCAAGATGCTCCCGTCCAGAAGAATCTCCGCTCGGCCATTCGCCGCCTCGACGATCTCGGGAAGAACATCCATGGTGCCTCGGCCATGATCCAATTGGCGCCCCCCGTGATTGGAAACGTAGATCGCGTCGACCCCGTGTTCGATCGCGATCTTCGCGTCCTCGGCGGTCGCCACGCCTTTAAGAATAAAAGGCATGCCGGCCATTCTCTTTATCGCCGCCATCATTTCCCAAGTCACCATAGCTTGAAAATGGCGCTGGGTTTCAACCCGCTTGCTCGGCGGCAGCCACCGATTCATCATCTGCCGTTCGCGGCGGCTGTAATGGGCCGTGTCTACGGTCAGACAGAGCGCGCGATACCCCGATTTTTTGACTCGCTGTAGGATTTCTTCGCACCAGTCCAGGCCACCGCGGATATAGAGCTGAAAAATCTTTGGCGTGCCCGTGCTCGCGGCAATCTCTTCGAGGCTCGGCTGCGTAACGGAACTGACAAAGTTCATCGTACCGAACTCGGCCGCGGCTTTGGCCACGGCTACTCCGCCTTCAGGCGTGATCGTTTGCAACGATCCGATGGGCGCCATCATCACGGGAATGCGCAGTTTTTGCCCGAGAAACGTCGTCGAGGTGTCGATCTTGGAAACATCCACGCACACGCGTGGGCGCAAGGCCAGGCTATCGAATCCAAGGCGATTCCGCCTCATGGTGGTTTCGGATTCGGCTCCGCCGCTCAAGTAATCCCAGACATCTTGAGTGAGATTGCGGCGAGCCGCCATGATGATTTCCTGATTGGTGACAAAGTCTAGACTCATGATCCATTCTCCTTCGTATTCGGCGCCGCGAGAGGCAACTATTCGTCAAAAATTGAGGATGGCCGGCCGGTGACAATGCCGGCCGCCGAATTGGTGCGAACAGTATCCAACCTGGCGCTGGCGTGTCAAACCTAACCTGAACCTAAACCTGCTTTGGTGGATTTTTCTACGCCGCTGAACGGTTTGGATCGGAGACGACCTCAGCCAGGAGGGCATCGAGCTTTGCTCGAAGTTGACCCAGCTGCTCTTCGTTGGTTTCTCTGAGCGCGGTGACGGCCTCAAGAATCTTTATCAACTTCTTTTCATTGGCCTCTTCGCGCATGCGAGATAAAGCGATTTCTCTCTCCAAGACGATAATCCGGTTGTACGTCTGCTCGATCCGGGCCCGGCAGAGGAGGTACGTCGCCACAATCGCCACTGCCGTCCCTACGGCGAGAAACGTTGCCCAGATAGTCCAATCCATCATGATAAGCCTCCTGATCGTCAAAAGCAGGGTCCGCCACAAAGCTCTGGCGGATCAGCCTCCGGGTGAAACGGGGAGCAGGGAGCAAGGAGCTACCGACTTCTGACCTCTGACTTCTGCTCCTTGCTCCTTGCGCTTTGCGAGTTCGTACTTTGGAGCGAGGCGATTGAGCGCACCGAAGCATAGGAGTCTCTTTCAGCCAACCGCTAGCTCGTGATGGCTCCCTCTGCGGCCGACGACACCAGCTTGGCGTATTTAGCCATGACTCCACTCTTGTATCTTGGCGCAGGGGGTGACCAGCGGCGCAGGCGCGCGGTCATCTCCTCCGCTGAGATCTCGACGTCAAGCCGTCGCGCCTTAATATCGAAAACAATCGTGTCCCCGTCGCGGGCCGCAGCGATCGGGCCTCCGTTAGCTGCTTCCGGCGCCACATGCCCAGCCATGAGGCCGTGGGTAGCGCCGGAAAAGCGGCCGTCGGTTAAGAGAGCAACCGAATCGCCCAAACCGGCGCCGACCAACGCGGCCGTAACACCGAGCATCTCACGCATGCCCGGCCCGCCTCTCGGCCCTTCATAGCGGATCACGACGACGTCGTTGGTTTTGATCTCACCTTTCTGCACCGCTTGAAACGCGTCTTCTTCGCGATCGAACACCCGCGCCGGACCCCTGTGAATCATTCTTTCGTGACCCGCCATCTTTACCACGCAACCTTCCGGGGCAAGGTTACCCTTGAGAATAACCAGGCCGCCCGTCGGCTTCAGGGGATTCGACATCGGCCGGACCACCTGTTGCCCGGCGGCCTCTTTGACGCTTTGCGCCGCCTCCCGAATGGTTTTGCCGGTGACCGTCATGGTATCTGGATCAATGAGCCCGGCTTCGAGCAATCTCCGGGCGACGAGCTGAATACCGCCGGCTTTGTAGAGATCGTTGGCGACGAAACGGCCGCCCGGCTTGAGATCCGCAATCAGCGGTGTCCGGGAACTGATGTGATCGAAATCATCGATGTTCAACTCGACCCCGGCCTCGTGAGCGATGGCCAACAAGTGAAGCACTGCATTGGTGGAACCGCCCGTAGCCGCAACCGCGGCGATGGCGTTTTCAATCGACTTACGGGTGATGATCTCGGAAGGCCGTAAGTCGCGGGCCAAGATATCGATCACCAACCTACCGGCATTGAACGCCGCCTCCTCCTTCTCCGGCGCCGTTGCCGGAATACCATTGCCGCCCATCGGCGAGATACCGAGAAATTCCATCACTGTGGACATCGTGTTGGCGGTGAATTGACCGCCGCACGCACCCGCCCCCGGGCAAGCCATGTTCTCAACCGCCTTGAATTGGTCGGCGTTGATCCTGCCGCTTCCGTAGGCTCCGACCGCCTCGAAAACGTCTTGAATGGTCAGGTCGCGCTCCGCCAGATGTCCGGGCGCGATCGAGCCGCCGTAGAGCGCAAGGCCCGGAATGTCGAGACGCGCCAGCGCCATAACGACACCGGGGTTAGTCTTGTCGCAGCCGGAAAGACAGACGAGCGCATCGAAATGATTGCCGCGGGCGACCAACTCAATGGAATCCGCGATTACTTCACGGCTGATAAGGGAGCATTTCATTCCCTCCACGCCCATGCTGATGCCGTCTGAAATGGAGACCGTATTGAATTCCATCGGCGTCCCGCCGGCCGCTCGGATACCTTCCTTTACTTTCGCCGCCAGTTTCCGCAGGTGAAAATTGCATGGGCCAATCTCAATCCAGGTATTGGCAACCCCGACAATCGGGCGGGAAAGATCTTCATCCGTAAAGCCCACCGCTTTCAGCATCGCCCGCGACGGGGCGCGATCCGGCCCCTCTGTAATAGCTCCACTCCGTGGTTTCAGCCGTTCGTGGTTAGCCATGGTTTACTACCTTTCTTGCGTTCATCCTAAGCTACGAGGCTACCCTGTCAATTGCAACCAGCCTGAGTATCACGAATATAGCCCCACGGCTATCCTTGACCGACTCGATTTTGCAAGCATGCTATTTTTGCCTCGGAGAGACGCGCAACTATCGCCATCGTTGTCGAGCTGTCACCGGTGTTATCTTGGCCACAGGCTGTTGAAAAAGGCTCACCTGCTTCGTTGCGCTCGACCGCCTCGCTCCTTATGCAGGTTGACGTTCAGGTTAAGGTTTAGTTCGATCTAAGCCTTGAACAGCCTGTGAAAGAGTTTTTCAACACTCTGGGCCATACTCGACCAGCAGTCCCGATTACTGCGGCTTTTAGGAGGTCTTGGAAAACATGTCAGCCCAGTTTCAGCAGGGGATGGCGCGACGGCCGGGTTGCAGAACGCGTCAATGGAGAGTCTATCGAGATCGGCGGTTACGCCGTCACCACATACGCCGTCACCTGCATTGACGGCACACTCAGCAGTGGAGTAGCGGTTGCCGAGCGCCCGGTTGTCTTATCGGGAACGCCACATCCCATTCCGCCGCGTAACCGTTATTTAAGCTCAGAGGTGCAGTGCGCGCACCGTGTCGCCTGCAAGGGAATCGAGGACAGGCAATAGGGGCAGTCCCTGGTTGTCGGAGCGGCTGCCGGCGCCGGTTTCTGCAAGCGGTTCACTTGCCTGATCAAAAGAAAAATTGCGAAACCA